>NZ_LJJX01000001.1:0-2522 GCF_001421075.1 Frankia sp. CpI1-P
GTACTGCACCGCCGGGCAGATCGAGCGGCTGGTCCGGTGTGCCCGGCAGGCCCGCGGGCAGGAGCGGACCCGCCGGTCGGCGCCGCGGCTGGCGTGGCAGTACGACGACGACGGCATGCTCCGGGTGAGCGCGGTTCTTTCTCCGGACGACGGTGCTCGGCTGCTCGCGGCGTTGGACGCGGCCCGGGCGAGCCTGGACACCACCAGCCCCCTCGACACCGCCGGTGCTGCCCAGGCCGGTGATGCCGGCGCCGGTGCGGTGCCCGGAGACGGGGAGAGCGTGGTCCGGGCGCGGGATCGTCAGCGGGACGCCGAGGCGCTGGTCGCGTTGGCCGACGGGTTCCTCGACCGGCAGGCCCCCGGGCTGATGGCCCCCGAACACACCCTGACCGTCCACCTGACCACGACCCTGCCCGACACGACCGACACGACCGACAGCCCCGACACGACCGACAGCCCCGACACGACCGACAGCAGAGACACGGCCAGCGGCGGCGAGGACAGCACCACAGGGCCGGTGGGCAGGGCGCGGATCGGGATCGGGGCGTGGGCGCAGATCGACGGGGGGATCGGGCTGTCCCGGCAGGTCGTGGCACGCCTGGGCTGTGACGGGTTCCTGCGCGGCCTGGTCACCGACCCCGACGGCAATCCGCTGTACCTGGGCCGGCGGCAGCGTCACCCCGGCCAGAGGCTGCGTGACGCCGTCTACGCCCGCGACCACGGCCGCTGCCAGTACCCCGGCTGCGGGCACACCCGCTTCCTGCAGATCCACCACCTCACCGAGTGGGGTTGGGGCGGTGATACCGACATCGACCGCCTCACACTTCGGTTGAGGCACCACCATTCGATCATGTTCCCCATCGGGGTGGAGGCCCCAGCAACCGCCGAAGATCCATCTTCTGTTGATCCGTCAGACGCGGCGCACGCGCCAGCAGTCGCGCCACATGATCCGCAATCGATGATCTTTCCGCGGGAGGCTGCCCGCCCGCCCGCCCGTCCGCGGGCACCGGCGATCCTTCCGGCTGCACCCTCGTCGGCGCCGCATCCGGCACGGCGCCATCCGGGTCGGCCGGGCCGCCGTCCGGTTCATCGTCGAACGGCAGGAACCTCTCCCCGCCGAGCCTCGGCTCACCGCCAGGGCCGGTCATGCCGTCACGTCGCGCTTGCATCAGGGGAACACCGCTTCCAGGCGGACCCCACCGACCGACGGCACGAGACCGACGGGCGCAGGGGTCGACGGGAACAGGACGGCAGTCACCGACGCGCCCCGAGCCCGACCCGGACCGTCACCGCGGCCCCATGAGGTAGCCCGTCCACCTGGCGTCACAGCACACACGAACCGCGGCAGGACGATCAACGCCCCATCCGCACCTCTCCCAACGACCGAGATCGAACGCATGTTCCCATCGGGTGGGGTGGGATCGACGGCCGGCACCCCCCGGGCCCGTTCACATGATCGGCGAAGAATGCGGCAGCGCACAGGAATACCCCCGGGGGTCAGGAAGGGGAAAAGCGGAAACCGGAATGGTTCCCGCTCCACCTACCCTGCCGCCGCGCATACCGGTGTGGAACGGTGCAGATTCGGTTATTCCACGGAATTTCTCCGGCGTAGACGCGGAGTCCACGCCGCGTCAGCCCGGAGCCGACCCGGAGTGGACGGCCCGGAGTGCCCGCGGAGCAGACCCNGAGCCGACCCGGAGAACCCCCGGGCGCACCCCGCCCGTCCCGCCGTCACCCCACCGTGCTCGAGAAACAGGCGTTCGTCTGGGCACGAGTGCGGCCCCGGACCGGTGGCGAGGGGGCGCCTACCGGTCCGGGGCCGACTTCCGTGACCGGCCGGCGTGCCGGTCACGAGGGGGGAGAGGGCCCCGCCGCGTGGACGAGACGCACGGGGCCCTCTCCCTGGTGACAGGGAGGCGTGACCCCTCACCCGTCACCGGCTCACACTGCCGCGATCACTCCTGCGAAGGTCTCCCGCGTTCACCCATCCGACGGAGGAACTCCACTTCACTGCGGAACGTCGCGGTATCGACGGTCAGCCCCGGAAGCTGCAGCCGGATATCGGCCAACAACCGGTGCAGATCCTGGTTTTCCAACGCATGCGCCATCAGATACAACGTCGCGTCCGCGAGCGGATGCGNCCGGTTCACCGCCGCCGACCGGGCCAGCAGCTCCAACACCCGACCGACCACCGCCTCCACCATGTCCCGGTCGGCGTCGGGTAGCTCCCCGGCGATCCGCGCCGACAGCACCAGCCCCAACCGCCTCACCAACGACGGCACACCCACCGGCCCGCCACCGGGCTGGCCGCCGGACGCGGTCACGACCGCCGCTCCAGACCGAGGACCTGCCGGCGGCTCTTCCACTGCTCGTAGCGGTCCGCCGCCATGACCTCCCACACCCGCCGGGACACCCACACATCCCCCGAGTCCCACACCAGCACCTCATGCGCCACCAGCCGCCGCCCCTGAAACGTCGCATCCAACCCGTCCAACGACCCGCCGCACAGCACCAGCCCCCGC
>NZ_LJJX01000001.1:2657-158551 GCF_001421075.1 Frankia sp. CpI1-P
CCCCCGCCGCCACCGTCCAGAAATCCGCTTCTATCCTTGGCCGCCGGGCCTGCCCGTCCCACGCCGGTTCCGCGCAGACCAGCAGCCCATCGACGTCGGGTAACACCACCTCCGGCAACCACCGGTAGCGGACATCGTCCGGGCCGTCGCCCTCGAGCAGGCTCACAGCGCCGGCACCCCCTCCACGTCGGTCACGCACAACATCGGCGCCACCAGCCAGTCCCCGTAACACCGCTCCCGCGCATGACGCTGCGCCGCCGCCGGCGAATCAAACGGACCGATCAGCCCCTCCAACCGCCGCCCCGCACCGAACGTCGCCAACCCCCACCGCACAACCGACCCCACCGGCACGCCGTCACCCGACCCCCCGAACCCGGCCACCGCTTCACCCCCGGCCCTTGTTCCGCACCCGGCCACAACCAGCCCCCTTCCGAGGAGACGACGACAGGAGTCGGCCACCTTCCGCCCAGCGGCGGCAGCACCAGGGGAACCAACCTTCCTAGGTAGGCACCAAGCGTCCCCCACCTTCCTAGGTAGGTCAAGACCTTCCTAGGAAGCATCTACACTCAACCGATGAGCAGTAAGCGTGGGGCTTCTGACCTGATCTGGGCCGATCTCCGCGAGCAGATCGCCTCCGGACGCCTCGCCCCGGGAACCGCGCTTCCCTCGACCGCCGAACTCGCCAGGCACTACGGCGTTGCGTCGGAGACCGCACGGCTCGCCGTCACCCGCCTCAAGGAAGAAGGTCTGGTCAGCGGCCGCGCAGGAGCCGGGGTCTACGTCCGATCCCGGCCACCCTTGCGCCGGCTCGGGATCGACCGCTACGACAAGGCGAAATGGCGCGGCGCCGACCTGGTCGCGTTCGCCGCCGACCGGGTCGCCTCCGGCCGGACCTGGGAACCCGGCGACCAGACGCAGACGGTCCGCCGGATTCCCGCCGCACCCGACGTCGCCACCGCACTCGCCGTGGACCAGGGCACCGACGTCTACGAACGCGCCCGCCTGATCCGCGAACACGACCAGCCCACGCACACACTGACCAGCTACTACCGACCCGAACACGTCGAAGGCACCCGCCTGACCGACGACAGCGCCGGCCCCGCCGGCCCCGGCGGCGGATTCCGAGTCCTGACCGACCAGGGCCTCGAACCCGCCTGGATCAACGAAGAGCTACAGGCACGGATGCCGACCCCCGAGGAAGTGGCAACCTTGCAGCTCCCACCCGGCGAACCTGTCGTCGAGCTGCATCGGACGACCTTCACCGCCGAGGACACGCCCGTCGAATACGCCATCGGCGTGCACCCGGCATCACGGTTCGCCTGGTCCTACCGGTTCCAGATCCCCAACTCCGCAGACCGCCCGTGACCGCCGCCCGACTACCGTCCGCGCTACGCATCCCAGTCGACGTGCTCTGGAACTACCACGACCTGCACCACGACCCACGCCCCACCGACGTCGGAATAGGTCTGGGCAGCCATGATCTCAGCGTCGCCACCTGCACCGCCGCCCTCTACCACCGCGGCATGTTCCCCCGGATCGTGTTCACCGGCGCGAACGCACCCACGACCATCGCCACGTTCCCCCGCGGCGAAGCCGTGCACTACCGCGAACACNCACTCACCCTCGACGTCCCCGACGCCGCCATCCTCGTCGAACCGACCGCCCGCAACACCGGCGAGAACATCACCCGCACCCGCGAACTGCTCACCGCCCACGGCCTCACACCCAGGTCCGTCACCCTGATCTCACGGCCCTACCAGCAGCGCCGCGCCTACGCCACCTGCCGCAAACTGTGGCCCGACGTCGACGTGCAGTGCGCATCCCAACCCCTGAGCCTCGACGACTACCTCGCCAGCATCGGCGATACCGACCGGGTCGTGTCCATGCTCGTCGGCGACACCCAACGCATCTGGCTCTACGCCGAACGCGGCTACGCCATCCCCCAACCAGTCCCCGACGAGGTCCGGGACGCCTACCGCGACCTCGTCGCCGCCGGATACACCAGCCGCCTGATCACCTGACGCCCACAAAGATAGACGATCCGCAATCGAAGGATCGCCGAAAGTAGCTATCGCGAACTTTCTTTATGGTTTCAAGGGCGGCCCTTCGGGCCGCCGGGTGGGCCGCGCCGCACACGCCACGCCGCCACACCCGCCACGCCCGCGGGACTCGCCGCACTCCGACGGGGCCCCGCCTCCCTCCGGTCGGCACCCCGCCGGAGCGTCGGCCCCACGGGAGTGTCGGAGTGTCGACGCGTCGGAGCGTCACAGCCCACCCCACGACAACCGCAGCACCAGCCCCGCAAGCCACGCCCAGGACCAGACCTTTCAGCCTGGCGGACAACGGCACCAGCCCCACCGGGAACGCCGGTCACCGGCAGTCGGTTTCCCCCTTTCCCGCCGGCGCCGGATCGTTTAACGGACTGGCGGACACGTCAAGGGCGCTACGCGTCGCAAGCGATCATCCTTCGGATGACCCTTGACCCGCCCACCACTCCGCTAAGGCAAGGCGCTGTCAGGAAAGGACGAAAAAACGGAGGGGCCGACAACACCCGCTGTTCTTCGTCTGCGCTGGCCGCCCCCCGACCCGACCGGCACCGCGAACCCCGCCGAGGCACCGGACACCCCGCGCCCCCCGACCCGACCGGCACCGCGAACCCCGCCGAGGCACCGGACACCCCGCGCCCCCCGACGTCCNCGCGGACGGCTATTCTTCCTGGTCAGACGGCATCGATCCGAGCGCCGGCCGCGTGACCTCACCGGAACACCCATTCCTTAACGTTTCGTCACATCGTTGCGTATCGCGTGTAGTGAAACGTAAGTGACGATTCAGGGTGGACGGGCAGCGGGTTTCCGGTGCCCCCAGACGCTTCCGGCCGCCCGAGCCCCACGGGCGCACCGCTTCCGACGAGGATCGCCGCCCCCGACGACCCGGCACGGCCAGACGACGAGCCCGCCCCTGTCGGAGCACCCACGACGCCGCCACCGGGCCCGGACACGACGACGGCCGGTAACCCCTACAGGGTTACCGGCCGCCCGAAGCGCCGTTGGCGTCTACCTGTTCTGCTGCTTCCCACCCGGCCAGCCGTTGACGTGCGAGGCATACCACTGGCTTGCCATCGTCGCCGACACCGTCACCGAGTCCCACCACCGCGCCGCCACGTCATACGGCATGTNCGACGCCACACTCACCCGCACCCCCGCCGGAAGGATCAACGTCGGCCGCAGCACCGAGAACCTCGGACCCCCCGCAGGAAGATACACATCCGCCCGTTCCCCGGGATGCGCCTGAAGATCCACACCCACCGTTGACCGGCCACCCCCACCGATCCGCACCTCTGGCATCATGCTCACGGGTTCCTCTCCTGTTCGCTCAGGATGGGGATCAAGGCCCGGGACCGGTGCTCGTAACACCGTCCCGGGCCGCCTATTCCTTGCCAATCCCGCACGGTCCATTGCCCGCGGGGATGTCATGGGCGACGCTATGNCGCCGCCGCAGCCGGGAAACGGTCCGGATGCGGAATCACGTCGATGGACTCTTCGCCCGCGTGCCCGCCCTTGCTGGTGGGCAGGACCGTGACCTTGCACAGGTAGTCGACGATGCTGCGCCGCCGATCCAACGGCAGCCCGGGAAAGTTCTTCGCCGTCACCCCGTGCAACGCCGACGGCAGAACCGTCAACTTCTCGTCCCGTTCCAGGTCTTCGAGCTTCCCGCGCAGCCGGGTCAGGTTCCGCTTCAATCCCTCCACGGAAACATCTTTCAGATCATCGGTGGGATCGCCGACCAGGGCGTCTTCGACCTGACTGATACGCAGCCGGACCTCATCGGCGCGCGCCCGCAGATCATGGGTGGGAACCGCGACGTCAGGAACGTCGAACGTCACCCCGTCCCGGGCCAGCCAGCCGACCACGAACCGGGTTACCACATCGTCGACGAGATCCCCGCGGCGCCGGAGATGATTCTGCGATGCGCACCGGTACATCCGCGCCCCGGCACGGTTCCCCCCGGACCGCATCGCCCCCGCACACCGGCCGCAGACCGCGATCCCCGACAGCAACCGGTTCGGCTTGTTCCCCGGAGAACTCCGCCGCGCCGGGTCCGTCAGCACCGCCCGGCACAACTCCCACCGCGCCACGTCCACGATCGCCGGCCACGCCGCCGGACCCAGGATCCGACCCTGATGCACCCGGAACCCGGCAACCCGCCCATGGACCAGGATGCCCCGCAGTGTCGACGACGACCAGCGCGCTCCCTGCGACGTCNCCACGCCCGCATCGTTCAACTCAGCCACCAGCGCGCGCAGCGGACGGCCCGCGATCACCCCACCGGCCGCCCAGCGGATCACCTCCGCTTCCGCCGGGCGGACCGTCATCCCGTCAGCCTCATAACCGAACGGACGCCGCATGCCCCCATGCGGCAAACCCGCCTCGGCGTTCTGCAACATCTTCCGCCGGACCCGGTCCGACCGGTGCTCCGACTCATACCGCGCCAACCCGCCCAGGATCCGAGCATGCAACCGGCCCTCACCCGTCGACAGGTCAACACGGCCGCCCTTGACCGTCTCGATACGCAACCCGGTCCCGTTCGCCAAATCCACGATCTCTTCGAGTTCCTTCGGGCTACGCGTCAACCGGTCCACATGCCAGACCAGCAACACGTTCCACCGGCCCGACTCGATCCCNGCCAGCACCTCCTCATACCCCGGACGCCGCTTCTTCGAATACGCCGACACATCGTTGTCCGTCACCACCTCCGGACGCGGCATCCCCAGCCGATCCGCCAAATCGTTCAAGTCCGCAGTCTGACGGGCAACCCCCAGACCCGCGCCCTCCCGATCCAACGAGATACGCACATAGCCCACCGGACGCACCGGCCCCGGAACACCCACCACCGTGACGAAAGGATCAGTTACCGTCATAGAACTATTCTAAAACGGCAGTGCCTTAATTAGAGCGTGAGCCGGCTGCTGCTGATCTGCTCGGCCCATCATCGGGCCGTCCACGACGACGACATCCGCCTCGACCGTGCCGCCGACGGCACCGTCACCGCCCGCACTCCCGACGGCCGGGTCCTCACCGCCGCCCCACCGATCCTGCCCGGCCCCGAACCCGCCAGCAAACTCGCCCACGCCACCCGCCACATCACCCCCACCGCCATCCACACCCCCGACGGCGGCCGACTCGGCCTCATCGACTCGATCCACGCCCTCCTCAACCCCTGAGTCGGGACAGAACCCGACGCAGCCGGTTGCGCGGAACCGGGCCAGGGTTAGCATGGACGCATCATGGAGCTCTGACACCACCCGCGCCCGCGGCCGAGGCAGCGTCCCGGCGGGCGAGAGATGCGATCCTCTCGGTGGTGTTCGCGTGGCTCAGCCCGCACTTTCCGCATCCGACCTCGTCCGCTCGCTGGGTGGGCGCCGTGTTCTCGACGGGGTGTCGCTCACGGCGGCGCCGGGGCATCGCGTCGGGCTGATCGGTGAGAACGGGGTCGGCAAGAGCACCCTGCTGCGGCTGCTCGCCGGCGTCGACGAACCCGACGGCGGCGCCGTCACGCGGCCGGCGGACGTCGGCTTCCTCCATCAGGAGATGCCGTTCGATCCGGCCGCGACGATCGCCGACGTGCTCGACGAGGCGCTGCGCGAGGCCCGCGAGGACCTCGCCGAGCTTGACCGGCTCACGACCGCGCTCGCCGCGACCCCGCCGGAGGGCCCCGACCATCCGGCGCTGCTCGCCGCGTACGGACTGCGGCTCGACCGGGCGCAGGACCATGCGGCCTGGGACGCCGACCGGCGCGCCGAGATCACCCTGGCCGGTCTCGGGCTTGGCGGGATCGATCAGAGTCGGGCGCTGGCGACGCTGTCCGGCGGACAGCGGGCCCGCCTCGCTCTCGCCGCGCTGCTGGTGCGCCGGCCCGCCGCACTGCTGCTCGACGAGCCGACGAACCATCTCGACGACGACGCCGCGGCCTTCCTGGAGGACCAGGTACGCGCCCTGCCCGGCGTCGTCGTCGCGGCCAGCCACGACCGGGCGTTCCTCGACGCCGTCTGCACCGACCTGATCGACCTCGACCCGGCCGTCGACGGCCCGACCCGCTACGGCGGCGGCTACACCGCCTACCAGGCGGCGAAGCAGGCCGAGCGGGACCGCTGGGAGCGGCGCTTCGCCGACGAGCAGTCCGAACTCGCCGCGCTGCGCCACGCGGTCGCGACCACCTCGCGCACCATCGCGGCGAACCGCGGGCCACGCGACAACAACAAGATGAGCTTCGGCCTGCTGACGAACCGGGTGGAGCAGCAGATCTCCCGGCGGGTACGCAACGCCGCGCGCCGCCTCGGCGAGCTCGAACGCGCCCAGGTCCGCCGGCCCCCGCCGCCGCTGCGCTTCGCCGCGCCGGCGTTGGCGAGCGCCTCGCCGGACGGGACGCTGCTGGCGCTGCGCGACGTCCGCGTGCCCGGCCGCCTCGCGCTGGACCGGCTCGACCTGACCGCGGCCGACCGGCTGCTCGTCACCGGTCCGAACGGTGCGGGCAAGTCGACGCTGCTCGCCGTACTGGCCGGGCACCTCGCGGCCGGCGGCGAGGTGCGCCGCCGCGGCAACCTGCGGGTCGGCCTGCTGGCCCAGGACAGCGTGTTCGACCGACCGGAGCGCACCGCTGCCGACACCTACGCGCGCGTGGTGGGGCAGCGCCGGGCCGAGACCGTACCGCTGGCCGAGCTCGGCCTGCTCGCCCCGCGGGAACTGGGCCGGCCGGTGGGGGAGCTGTCCGTCGGCCAGNGCCGCCGCCTCGCCCTGGCGCTGCTCGTCGCGGACCCGCCCGACCTGCTGCTGCTCGACGAGCCCACCAACCACCTCTCGCCGCGCCTCGCCGACGAGCTGCAGGACGCCCTGGGCCCCGGCCCCGGCGCGATCGTCGTCGCCTCCCACGACCGCTGGTTGCGCTCCCGCTGGCCCGGCCGCGAACTGCGCCTGCCCGCGCCGGCCTGACCGGTCAGCGGCGGGTGGCCGGCTTCGGTGGCGCCGGCCGCAGGCGCAGCATCGCGAGGTACATGGCGGTGCGGCTCGGCGGTGAGGGCAGTGCGGGGAGGCTGTGGCCATGGGAGGCGACGGCGAAGGAGCGCAGCAGGTGGCCGACCAGGCGTCGGGAGGCGGCCTCGGCGGCGGGGCCGCTGGCGGCGACGACGCCGGCGTTGGCCATGAGGATCACGACGAGGTCCTGGTGGGCGAAGTCGGGTCGCAGCCGGCCGGCGGACTGGGCCCTGGCGATGAGCCGGCCGAAGTCGGCGGCGACCTCGTCGCGCTGCGACTCCAGCGCCCGCGCGGTGGGGAAGGTCCGGATCAGGACCTCGGTGAAGCCGAGGTCGGCGACCTGCATGCCGCAGACGGTCTCGAGGAACTGGCTGAACCCGTGCCAGGGGTCGGGCTCGGCCAGGGCGGCGGACATGGCGTGGCGGTAGCCGGCCATCTTGGGCAGGAACACGGCGCCGACGAGGTCGTCGCGGGTGGGGAAGCGGCGCAGCACGGTGGCGATGCCGACGCCGGCGTGCCGGGCGACCTCGTTGGTCGACACCGACAGCCCGTGGCGGGTGAACAACTCCCGAGCGGCCTCGACGATCCGGTCGCGGTTGCGCCGCGCATCGATGCGGATCCGCTGGCCGTCATCCGTCACGGCTCCGACCGTACCGCACCATCTGGAGCGCCTTATCCGGTTATCCCGTAGGCTGCGCACATGCTCGAACTCGGGGTGCTTTCGCTCAGTGACACGCAGATCCGGCTCGGTACCGGGCAGCGGGTCGGTCACGGCGAGCGGCTGGACGAGATCGTGGGTCACGCGACGCTCGCCGAGCGGGTCGGGCTCGACCTGTTCGCCCTGGGGGAGCACCACACCCTCGACTTCGCCGTCTCCTCGCCGGCGGTCGTGCTCGCCGCCGTCGCCGCCCGGACCAGCCGAATCCGGCTCACCAGCGCGGTGACGGTGCTGCCGATCCTCGACCCGGTGCGGCTCTACCAGGACTTCGCCACCCTCGACCTGCTCAGCCACGGTCGGGCCGAGATCATCGCCGGGCGCAGCGCGTACGCCGAGCCGTTCGAGATGTTCGGCGAGCACCTCGCCGACGCCGACGCGCTGTTCGACGAGAAGCTCCGCCTGCTGCTGACCCTGNGCGAGCAGGAACGGGTGACGTGGCGCGGCCGCTTCCGCCCCCCGCTGGCCGACGCGCCGATCACGCCCCGGGCCGAGCCCGGCTCGCTGCCGGTGTGGGTCGGGGTCGGCGGATCACCCACGAGCGCCGAGCGGGCCGGCCGGCTCGGCCTGCCGATGGTGCTCGGCTACATCGGCGGCCCGCTCAGCCACGCCCGGCGCGCCGTGGACATCTACCGCGCGGCCGGCGAGCAGGCGGGCCATCCCGAGCGGCTGAAGGTCGGCATCTCCACGCACTTCTACGCGGCGGCCTCCGAGCAGGACGCCCGCGACGTCCACCCGTACTACTACGAGTACCTGCGCCCCAAGACCCCCGGCGGGCGCGGCTTCGTCGTCTCCGCGGAGGCGTTCGCCGACGGGATGCGCCGCGGCAACGCCATCATGATCGGTACACCGGCCCAGCTCATCGAGAAGATCCTCGACGCTCACCAGACCCTCGGCCTGGACCGCTTCTACGGCCAGATCGACTGGGGCGGCCTGCCCCGCGAGCAGGTCGCCGACTCGATCCACCGCTTCGCCGAGGCCGTCGCCCCGGTCGTGCGCGCCCACACCGACAGCCAGCCCAATGCCGTCCACTGACCGTCGCCGCCGCTGGGCGGCTCGGTAGTACCGCAGACCAGGCCGGTCGGGCACCGGAGTCCGGTTCCGCAGAACACCATGATCGCCGGAGTGGTCGGCGGTGCCTGTGCTCAGCGCGGCTCGGCGAGGGNGAACACGAGCTCGTCGATCAGGTTCTCGTCGACGGGTTGGCTGGTGGCGAGCATCCGGTACCAGATGACGCCGAAGACGAGGTCGGCGGCGGTGCCGGGGGACGGGATTGGTGGGAGATCGCCGCGGGTCCGGGCGCGGTCGAGAATGATGCCGAGCGCGTCGCGGCGGCGCTGCAGGAACGCGGAGCGGAACCGCTGCTGGAACTCCTCGTCGAGCTGGGCATGGGCCATCAGGGCGCGCAGCGCGTCGACCACCCGCCGGTCGCGGCCCAACCGGAAGGTAGCTGCGAGGAAGGCACGCAGGTCGGCGGCATAACTGCCCTCGTCGGGGATGGGCACGTGCAGGTCGGCCTTGGTGGCCAGGGCGTCGAGCAGCACGTCAGCCTTGGACGGCCACCAGCGGTAGATCGTCTGTTTGCCCGCNCCGGAGCGGGCGGCAATGCCCTCGATCGTCAGACCGGCGTATCCCACCTCACCCGCGAGCTCGATCGCCGCCGTGAGGATGGCGAGCCGGCTCTCCTGGCTGCGCCTGCGTCCGGGCCGGGCCGGCGTGGGTTGGTCGGTCACGGTCGCCATGCTAGCGTGATTGCGAGACGAGACGTCACGGTTCGAATTAGGAGAGTGCATGAGTGAGCACACTGCACTGGTCGTCGGCGGAACGTCCGGCATCGGGCTGGCTACCGCCCGGCGGCTGCGTGCCCTCGGTGCGACGGTCCACGTCGTCGGCCGCGACAAGCGGCGACTCGACGGCGTCGCGGCCACCGACCCTGGGCTGATCGGTCACCGGGCGGACGGCGGCCACCGCGACGAGATCGCCGCCGTTCTCGCCGCCGTCGGCCGCATCGACTGGCTGATCATCACTCTCGGTGGCAGCGATGGCCTGGGACCCATCGCCGACCTGGACCTCGACCTGCTTCGCCGGGCCTTCGACGCGAAGTTCTGGGCCCACCTCACCACCATCCAGGCGGCCCTGCCGCACCTGGCGCCGACCGGCTCCATCACCCTGCTCGGCGCGATCAGCGCACATGCTGGGATGCCGGGAACCGCCGGCATCGCGGCCCTCAACGGTGCTGTCGAAGCCCTGATCAGGCCGCTCGCCGTCGAACTCGCTCCGATCCGGGTCAACGGCGTTTCCCCTGGCCTGGTCGACACCCCGTGGTGGAGTGGCCTGCCCGACGACGTGCGGCGGTCCTACTTCGCGCAGGCCGCTCGGGCGCTACCCGCGCAGCGGATCGCGACCGCGGACGACATCGCCGAGGTCACCGTCGTCGCCGCCACCAATCCGAACCTCACCGGCACGGTCATCGAGACCGACGGCGGGGCCCGGCTCGTGTCGATGGGCTGACCAGGAGGTGGTTCGTCCGCAGCTCAGCGGCGGGGGCCCCAGGGGGTGTCGGTGCGCAGGCGGGCCTTGTCGACCTTGCCGGCGGCGTTGCGGGGCAGGGGCTCGGTCAGGATCGCCACGTACTGGGGGATCTTGAAGTCGGCGAGGCGGCCGGCGGCGTGGGTGAGCAGGGCGTCGACGTCGACGGTGGGGCCGGGGCGGGGGACGATCGCCGCGGCGACCCGCTGGCCGAGGCGTGGGTCGGGCACGCCGACGACGGCGACCTCGCCGACGCCGGGGAACGCCGCCAGGACCCGTTCGACCTCGATGCTGTAGACGTTCTCCCCGCCGCGGTTGATCATGTCCTTGATGCGGTCGAGCAGGTGGATGCGCCCAGCGTCGTCGATGCGGGCGAGGTCGCCGGTGCGCAGCCAGCCGTCGACGAGAGCCTCGGCGGTGGCCTCGGGGCGGCGCCAGTAGCCGCTCATGAGCTGCGGGCCGCGCACGAGGAGCTGGCCGACGCCGGCGGCGGCCTCGGGGCCGTCGAGACGCAGCTCGGTGGCGGCGACCGCGCTGCCGACCGTGTCGGCGTGGGCGAGGACGTCGTCGTGGTCCAGGCCGCTGACGCAGGCGGCCTCGGTCAGCCCGTAGCCGGGGCCGAACCGGGCCGCGGGGAAGGCGGCGAGCAGCTCCGCGACCTGGCTCGGCGGTGTCGGCGCGGCGCCGTAGCTGACCAGCCGGACGTGGGAGACGTCGGTGCGAGGGAAGTCGGGGTGGCGCAGCGCCTGCCAGTACATCGCCGGCACGCCGTTGAGCACGTCGATGCGTTCGTCGCGGATCGCCCGCAGCCAGGCGCCGGTCTCGAAGTGGGTGGCGATGACGACCGTGCCGCCGGCGAGCAGGGCGGGCAGCCACTGCATGCCGAAGGCGAGGACGTGGAACAGCGGCGCGGCGATCAGCGTCCGCGTCGCCTCGGTCGGGCCGAGGTGCAGGGCGCGACGGCACTGCTCGGCCGCGGACAGCAGCGCCCGGTGCGACAGCATCGCGCCCTTGGGCACGCCGGTGGTGCCGGAGGTGTAGAACAGCGCGGCCAGCGCCTCCGGGTCGTCGGCGAGGCGGACGGTGGCCGGGCCGTCGGGCAGCGCGGTCGGGTCGTCGACGACGAGCGTGGCGGCGGAGTCGGTGACGATGTGCTCGACCTCGGCTGGGGTCAGCCGGGTGTTGACCGGGACGGGCACGGCGCCGGCGAGGATCGCGCCGAGCACCGCCGCGCACCACGCGGCGCCGTTGGGCAGCCGCACGGCCACCCGGTCGCCCGGGGCGACGCCGGCGACGACGAGGCCGCCGGCGACCCGGCTGGCGGCGTCCCACAGCTCGCGGTAGGTCAGCCGCCGGCCGGTGGCGAGGTCGACGAGGGCCTCGGCGTCGGGCACCCGCTCGACGGTGGCGCGCGCCCCGTCGCCGACGGTGGCGGCGAGGCCGGTGAAGCGCAGCCCCGCCGCGGTGCGCACGGTGCCCGCGGTGTCCGGGCCGGCGCTCACACCCCGGCCTTGGCCAGCAGTCGCTCGTAGTAGACCGCCGGGCCGCCGAACAGCAGCTGGGAGGCCTTCGCCCGCCGGTAGTACAGGTGGGCGGCGTGCTCCCAGGTGAAGCCGATGCCGCCGTGGACCTGGATGTTCTCGGTGGCCACCGCGAGGAACGCCTCGGAGCACACCGCGTGCGCGACGGCGGCGGCGACGCCGGCCTCGGGCGCGTCGGCGAGCCCGTCGACGGCGCGGGCGGCCTCGCGGGCCGCGGCGTCGGCGACCTGGACGCGGGTGAGCATGTCCGCGGCCTTGTGCTTGACGGCCTGGAAGCTGCCGATCTGCCGACCGAACTGGACGCGGTCCTTGGCGTAGGTGGTGGACGCCTCCAGGCAGGCGCGGGCGGCGCCGACCTGCTCGGCGGCCAGCGCCGTCGTCGCCACGTCGAGGACCCGGTCGAGGATCGCCGCCGCGCCGCCGGCCGCGCCGACCAGGCGGGCGGGGGTGGCCGCGAAGGTCACCGTGGCGATGCGGCGGGTCAGGTCGAGCACGGGCAGCGGGGTGCGGGTGAGCCCGGCCGCGTCGGCGTCGACGGCGTACAGGCCGGGGCCGGCCGGTCCGCCCGCGACGACGAGGAGCACGTCGGCGCCGGCGCCGTCGAGAACGAGCGGCGCGGTGCCCTCGAGGGTGACGTCATCCGTGCCGGCGCTCGCGGTGACGGCCAGGGCGTCGCCGGTGCCGCGGCCGCCGAGTGACCAGCCGCCGTCGACGTTCGGCGGGGCGAGGGTGGCGGTGGTGGTGCCGGCGGCGATGCCGGGCAGGATCCGCGCGGCCTCGTCGCCGCCCGCGGCGACCAGCGCGGTGCCGGCGAGCACCACCGAGGACAGGAACGGCGAGGGCAGCAGCGCCCGGCCCATCTCCTCCAGCACCACGGTGAGCTCGACCAGGCCGTAGCCGTCGCCGCCGTGCTCGGTGGGCAGGGCGAGCGACTGCAGGCCGAGCTGCTCGGCCATCTGCGCCCAGACCTTGTCGTCGTAGCCGCGCTCGGAGTCGATCGCGGCGCGCACGGCGCGCTCGTCGGCTTTGGCGGTCATGAAGTCGCGTACCGCCGAGCGCAGCTCGTCCAGCTCGGTGCTGGTGGTGTTCTCGGTGCTCATGCGGACCTCGATTCCGTGGCGCCGGCCGAACGGCGGAGCTCCCGGAAGGGGGACCTGGTGTCGATGCCGGGCTCCTTGGGCAGGCCGAGCACCCGCTCCGCCAGGATGTTCTTCATGATCTCCTCGGTGCCGCCGAGGATCCGCAGCGCCGGGGTGGACAGCAGCAGCTCCGTCCACGAGTAGGTGCCCCACGCGCCGGTGTCCGCGATCAGGCGGGGACCGATGATCTCGGCGGCGAAGTGGGCGCCCCGGGTGAGGTTCTGGGCGTACATCAGCTTGGACACCGACGCCTCGGGGCCGGGCTGCTCGCCCGCGCGGAACTTGCGGACCATCTGGTGGTTGAGGTACTCGGTGGCGAGCGTGTCGGCGTGCAGCTCGGCGAGGCGCCGGCGGGCGGCGCCGTCGTCGAGGCGGCCGTTGGCGCGCAGCAGCTCGGTGAGGAAGGGCAGGGCGACCGCGCGGCCGACCGGGCCCGCGCCCTCGCCGCCGACGCTGGCCCGCTCGTTCATCAGGGTGGTCAGGGCGACGCCCCAGCCGCCGTCGACGGGGCCGAGGCGGTGGTCGTCGCCGACGTGGACGTCGGTGAGGAAGACCTCGTTGAACTCGCTGCCGCCGCTCATCTGGCGCAGCGGGCGCACGTCCACCCCGGGGGCGGTCATGTCGACGACGAACGCCGTGATGCCCTTGTGCTTGGGGTTGTCGGGGTTGGAGCGGCACAGCGCCAGCCCGATTGCGGCGTGGTGCGCCACCGACGTCCAGACCTTCTGACCGTTGAGGATCCAGCCGTCGCCGTCGCGCACGGCCTTCGTCTCCAGGCTCGCCAGGTCGCTGCCCGCGGCCGGCTCGCTGAACAGCTGGCAGGCGATGATCTCGCCGCTGTAGAGCCTGGGCAGGTAGCGCTGCTTGAGCTCGTCGGTGCCGTGGGCGAGGATCGTCGGGCCGATCATGCCGAGGCCGATGAGGGAGAGCACCCCGGTCTCGGGCACGTCGTAGCCGGCCTCCAGGCCGTCGTAGACGAGGTCGTGCAGGGTGGTCAGGCCGCGCCCGCCGAACTCGGTCGGCCCGGTGATCCAGCCGAAGCCGTTGTCGTAGCGGGTGCGCTGCCACGCCTTGGCCGCGGCNACCTTGGCGTTCTCGACGTCGGGCGGGTCGGTGCTGAAGTAGGTGATCCGGTCCTCGCCCTCACCCCAGGCGACGTCCTCGGCCGCCCGGGCACGGCGGGTGGCGTGGGCGTCGAGGAACGCGGTGACCTCGGCGACGAACTGGTCCATCTCGCTCGGCATGGGCGATCTCCGACTGGGGTGTCAAGTATGGCGGGAAATCCCGGCCTGCAGGGGCACACCGGGACGGCATGAGCAAGGAATATGGCCTCATGACACTAAGGTTTGACGAATATGTCAAGTAGACCCTAGAGTCGCCAGCGTCGCCGTGCGGACTGACCGGGCAGAGGAGCTGACGGGTGTCGCAACAGGGTGAGCGTCTCCTGGAGGGACGCGTCGTCATCGTGACCGGCGGAGGTCGGGGAATCGGCCGCAGCCACAGCCTCGAACTGGCCGCGCACGGGGCAACTGTCGTGGTCAACGACCTGGGCGTCGGGGTGCGCGGGGAGTCCTCGCAGGAGGAGCCGGCCGACGCCGTCGTCGCCGAGATCGAGGCCAAGGGCGGGGTCGCGGTGCGCGACACCGGCAACGTCACCGACTGGGCGGCGGTGCNCTCCCTCGTGGCCAACACGGTCGAGCGGTTCGGTCGGCTCGACGCCATCGTCAACAATGCCGGCATTCTCCGGGACGCGACGATCACCTCGCTCACCGAGCAGGACTGGGACGCCGTCATCGGCGTCCACCTCAAGGGCACCTTCGCCCTGACCAAGCACGCCTGCGACTACTGGCGGGCCGAGTCCAAGGCGGGTCGCCCGGTCGCCGGGCGGATCATCAACACGACGTCGGGCACGGGCCTGGCCGGCAACGTCGGGCAGGCCGCCTACGGCGCCGCCAAGGCCGGCATCGCGAACCTGACGCTCACCACGGCACTCGAGGGCAGCCGCTACGGCGTGACCGCCAACTGCATCTCGCCCGTCGCCGCGACCCGGATGACCGCTGGCACGGGCATCGCCCAGCCCGGCGCCGCCGACGGGTTCGACCGGTTCGATCCGGCGAACTCCTCCCCGGTCGTCGCCTGGCTGGCTTCGGAGCGGTCCGGCTGGCTGACCGGGCGGGTGCTGCGCATCGACGGCAACACCGTGCATCCGGTGGACCCGTGGAGCGTGCGCCGCGGCTACAGCGCCGCCCGCGGCGGGCGCCTCGACGCCGCCGAGCTCGACGCCGGGCTGCGGGTGGTGCTGGGCACCGCCCCGGCGGGCCTGGCCGGCCTGAACATCATTTCGTGATCGCGGGGTGTCTGTGATCGGGGTGTCTGTGATCGGTGTGTCACTGATCTGCTGGCGGCGAGAGGAGACAACGCGATGACGACGGTGACCGCTGTCGGTACGTATCTGCCCCCCTGGGGCAGCGCGCGGGGGCGGGTCCTGGGACCCGACGAGGACGCGGTGACCCTGGCCGTCGCCGCCGCCCGCGCGGCGCTGGAGCAGGCCACCACGGCCGGCTCGGCGACGGCGCCGGACGTGCGCCGGGTGGTCTTCGTGACCCGGGAGCTGCCGCTGCTCGTCGGCGGCAACGCCGCGGCGCTGCTCGCCGGCATCGGCCTGCCCGATGACGTGCCCGTGGTCGAGCAGGTCGGCGGCGGGCCGGCGGTGTTCGACACCCTCGGCGGCGCCGAGGCCGGCACGCTGGTCATCGGTGTCGACGCGGCCGAGTCCGGCCCGGTCGGCGCGGCCGCGGCGCTGGTGGCCGCCGGCGACGGGGCCGGGGTCGGCGTGGAGCTGGTCGGCCGGGTCGTGCGCAGCCTGCCGGTGCTCAGCCGCGCGAACGGCGGCGGCGCCCGCGACTACTCCGACGCCCGGCTGGAGCGCGAGCGCGGCGTCGGGGTCGCCATCGAGCGGCTCGACCTGACCGACAAGCCGGTGGTCGTGGCGGGGCTGCCCGCCAAGCAGGCCCGCGCGCTGTGCGCCGGGGTGCCGCCGACGCTGCCGACGACGGGCGCGAGCGCGGCGCTGTTCGCGGTGGCGGCGCTCGCCGAGGTCGGCGGCGGCGGGCTGGTCCTCGCCGTCGAGCAGGGATCGGCGACGGCGCTGCGCGTCGACGGGGTGCCCGCGGTGCGCCGCGATGAGCCGGCGCTGCTGGCGCCGGAGAAGCTGACCCGGACCCCCGGGCCGGACATCGCGATCTCGCTGGCCGCCTACGAGCGGGCCTTCGACGCGAAGCTGCGCTGGGACGCGGGCGCGTGCGACGCCTGCGGCACGCTGGCGCTGCCGCCGCGGCGGCGGTGCCTCAACTGCGGCTCGGAGGACGGCTGGTCGCTGACCCCGCTGCCGCGCACCGGCGAGGTGTACACGGTCGTCACCGTGCATGTTCCCGTGCCGGGATTGCCGACGCCGTACTCCCTGGCGATCGTCCAGCTCGACGGGGTGGACGTGCGCGCGCTGGTGAAGGTGACCGGCGCCCCGGCCGGAACGGTGNAGATCGGCGACCGGGGGCGGCTGGTGCTGCGCCGGGTCGCGGTGCGCTCAGGAATTCCGGACTACGGCTATGCGCTGTACCCGGATGCGGCCACAGCCGCGGATGCAGGCGAGGGAGCGGTGCGATGAGGCGAGTGGCGGTGGTCGGCGCCGGGATGACGGCGTTCGGCGAGCATTTTGGCCTGGGCATCAAGGAACTGCTGCCGATGGCGGTGTCCGAGATGGCCGCGCACGTCGACAAGGGCCTCAACCGTGACGACATCCAGGCGGCCTGGTTCGGTGAGCTGACGACCTCGGACGGTTTCCCGACGGGCATTCTGGCGGACACCTGCGGGCTGCTCGACATTCCCGTCACCCGGGTGGAGAACGCCTGCGCGACGGGCAACGACGCGGTCCGCAACGCCACCTACGCGGTGGCGTCCGGGGCGTTCGACGTCGTGCTCGTGGTCGGCGCGGACAAGGTGCGCGAGTCCTCGGCGCGCAGCACGTTCTGGGAGTGGGCGGGCCTGACCCGCGACATGGCCTGGGACTACCCGCTCGGCCTGGTCGCTCCGGCGAACTTCGCCCTGCACGTCGCCCGCTACCTGCACGAGTCGCCCGCGACGAAGGAACACCTCGCGATGGTGGCGGTGAAGAACCACAAGCACGCCCTGCCGAACCCGAAGGCGCAGCTGCGCTATGAGATCACCGTCGAGCAGGCGCTGAACGCCCCCGTCGTGGTCGCCCCGTTCAACCTGTACGACTGCACGCCGCAGAGCGACGGCGCCGCGGCGCTGCTGCTCGTCTCCGAGGACGTCGTCGAGCGTTACACCGACCGTCCCGTCTGGGTGCGCGGCGTCGGGCTCGGCCTCGACCGGGTCATGCACCAGCACAAGAAGGACATGACGACGTTCCCGCCGACGGTGAAGGCGTCGAAGGCCGCCTACGCGATGGCCGGGATCGGCCCCGAGGACATCGACGTCGCCGAGGTGCACGACTGCTTCACCGGCGTCGAGCTGATCAGCTACGAGGACCTCGGGTTCGCCGAGAAGTTCGGCGCGTACAAGCTGATCGAGAACGGCGTGACCTCCATCGGCGGCGCGAAGCCGGTCAACCCCAGCGGCGGTCTGAAGGCGAAGGGGCACCCGCCGGGCGCCACCGGCGTCGCGCAGTGCGTGGAGCTGTTCGAGCAGCTCCGCGGCGAGGCGGCCAACCAGGTCGACGGCGCGCGCACGGCGCTCGCGCACAACATCGGTGGCCCCACTGCGGTGTCCGCGGTGACAATTCTGTCGTCCCAGCGGGGCTGACCGGCGCAGTGCCTGGCCGGACGACCCATTGGCTGAACGACACAGACGGGAAAGGGACCGGATGGAACTGGCAGGCAACGTCGCCCTCGTGACCGGCGGCGCGGGCGGCCTCGGTGAGGCCACGGTGCGGGCGATCGTCGCCGCGGGCGGGTCGGCGATCATCGCCGACCTCAACGACGAGCGCGGCGAGAAGCTCGCCGCCGAGCTCGGCGACGCGGTGAAGTATTCGCGTACCAACGTGCTCGATGACGACTCGGTCCTCGCGACGATCGAGGCGGCCGGACAGCTCGGCACGCTGCGCTACGCGGTGGCGGCGCACGGCGGCTTCGGTGTCGCCGAGAAGGTCGTGCAGCGTGACGGCTCGCCGGCGTCGCTGGACGGCTTCCGCAAGACCGTCGACCTGTACCTCACCGGCACGTACAACGTGCTGCGCCTGACCGCCGCGGCGATCGCGCGCGCCGAGCCCGGCGAGGACGGCGAGCGCGGCGCGGTCGTGACCACGGCCAGCATCGCCGCCTTCGAGGGCCAGATCGGCCAGTCGTCGTACGCGGCGGCCAAGGGCGGCGTCGTCGGCCTCACCCTCGCCGCGGCCCGCGACCTCGGCTCGCTCGGCATCCGGGTGGTCTGCATCGCCCCGGGTACCATCCGCACGCCGATCATGGAGTCGGTCGGGCCGGAGGCGCTGGCGAAGTTCGGCGCGGCGGTGCCGTTCCCGAAGCGGCTTGGCCACCCGTCGGAGTACGGCGCGCTGGTCACCCACATCCTGACCAACCCCTACCTCAACGGCGAGACGATCCGCCTGGACGGCGCGCAGCGCTTCCAGCCCCGGTAGGGCTCGGCGGCCGCGGGGCCGCCCGCCGCAGCCGGCCTGGCCCGGCGGTGGCGACCTCGTGGCCGCACCACGTTCCACCCGGCCCGACCCGGGCCCGATCTGACACGGGGGAGTGGCGATGATCCGAGCAGGTCATCCCGGCCATGGTCCGCGCATTCCGGCGGCGGCGACCCCCCGGCGCCGACCGGGTTCGATCCGGCGCACCAGCACCGTCGACATCGTCGGCGGCCGCGAGCTGAGCGGCCCGCTGGTGCTGCGCGGGCGGGGCCGCGACCTGCTCACCGACCCCGCCGGGACCGGGTTCGAGCTGGCCCACGCGGCCGTCGAGGTCGAGATCGACCGCACGGCGCGCCCCGCCGTCGCCCGCGTCACCGCCGACCCGCCCCTGCCCGGCGCCGAGGCGCTCGTCGGCGCGAGCGTGCCCGGCGGGTTCCGCAAGGCCATCGCCGCCGCCCTGCCCGCCGAGGGGTCGTCCCTGGGGCACCTGCTGCTCGACGACGTGCCCGGCGCGGTCATCATCTCCGGGTACGCCTGGGCGGTGGAGCCCGGCGAGAACGGGCCGCATCCGGGCGGGATGGCCCAGGCCGACATCTGCTCCGGCTGGCGTTCCGACGGCACGATGATGGTCTCCCTGCGCCGCGCCGGCGGCCTGCCGCCGATGGCCGGCCCCGTCGCCCCCGACCTCGCCGACCCCGACGACCCGGCCGCCTGGCACGAGCTGGCGCCGCTGGGCGTGCACGGGGTGCGCCGCCGCCGGCGGCTCGACCTCACCGTCCACGACGGGCTGCTCGACGTCGACGCGATGTTCCGCGACACCTACGTCGACTCCGACGGCGACGAGACCGTCGTCCACGAGTACGGCCTGAGCGCCGGGATCGACGCCGCGACGTTCACCGTCGTGACGGTCGCCGCGCAGCCGCGGGTCCTGCCCTGGGTCGAGTGCCCGCTGGCCGGCGCGAGCGCGGACCGCCTCGTCGGTACCGACGTCCGCGCCGTGCGCGGGCTGGTCGGCGGCGCGTTCCGCGGCATCTCCACCTGCACCCATCTCAACGACCTGCTGCGCTCGCTCGGCGACGTCGAGGCGCTGGCCGCCGCGCTCGGAAAGAATTCCGGGGCGGTTCGCCCGGTATCCCTGTAGTACCGTCCAGGAATGGTCAGGGATATTCGTGAAGTCACCCCGGAAGAACACTGGAAGCAGTTCGAGGAGGCCTGGACGGCCCTGCTCAGCTACCGTTATCTGGGAAAGCTGAGCCCCGATCTCGACAGCGAAGTCGAGCGGGAGACGATGCCGCTGCGCCACGACATGCGCAACTCGACCGGCGGCATCATGGCGGCGCCGCTGTGCATCGCCTCGCCCGAGCCCTACTGGTTGGACAGCCAGTGCGTGCCGGCGCCGGTGGTGATGTCCTACGACATCCTCGACAGCGCCCGCGACGTCCGCGGTGTCGTCGTGCACCGCGACGTCATCCACCTCGGCCGCTCCATGGGTTTCAGCCGGTCACTGACGGTCGACGCCGACGACCCGAGCCGGGTGATCGCCGTGTCGTGCGGGACCGGGGTGAGCCTCGGCGACGTCCCCGAGGACTACCAGAAGGTCTCCAACCCCCCGGTCCCAGTGGTGGACTCCCCGTCGCTGCCGCCGCTGCACCAGGTCTTCGGGGCGCGCCGCGGGGACGACGGGGTCTGGCGGCTGCCCGAGGTCACCCCGGAGCTGTCCTCGCCGCACGCCGCGCTGCACCTCGGGCCGATCAACATCGTCCTCGAGGCCGCGGCGACGGACGCCGCCGCCGCGCACGCCGGCACCGACGCACTGCAGGTCGACAGCTGGATCGTCATGTTCATCCGCCCCGGCGTCGCCGGGCCGTTCCGGGCCGAGGCCGAGGTGGTCAGCGGGCGCTCCGAGCGGATCGCGACGCAGCTGACGCTGCGCGATGAGGGGCGAGGGGACCGCGTCGTCAGCGTCGCCCGCGCCGTCTTCCGCCGGGTCTGACGCACGTCGAGTGAGCGGGCCGCTTCGCGGCGTCCCGTCATTGACGATGGTTGCGACGGCTTCATAGAATATCGTTCTACGCGCGGCGAAGAAGTGTCCTCCGTATCCTGCGCCGGGATTCCTCGGTCATTCGGGGATCTCGTCTGCGTCGGTTCCGCCGGCCGCGCCGCATCGAGTCCGAGGGGTGCTTCGCGTGCCGGTTCCGGTTTCGGTCATCAATGACGCCGTCACCTGGTGGGAGCTGATCGAGCGCCGGGCGCGGGCGACCCCGGATCTGGCGATGCTCGTCGACGCCGGCGGGCGGCGGCTGACCTTCCGGCAGTTCCGCGACGTCGCCGAGCGGGTCGCCGCCGGGCTGTGGGAGCTGGGGGTGCGCCCGGGGGAGACGGTGAGCTGGCAGCTCCCGACGACGATCGAGGCCGCCGTGCTCATGTCGGCGCTGGCCCGCCTCGGCGCGGTACAGAACCCGCTCATCCCGGTCCTGCGCGAGGCCGAGGTCGACTTCATCGTCGGCCAGCTCAGGGCGCGCTGGATCGTCGTCCCCGAGGTCTTCCGCCGATTCGACCATCGGACGATGGCGGAGAAGGTCGCCGCCCGCCACGACGCCCGCGTCCTCGTCTGCGATCCCGCCACGTCGGTCGGGGGAGGGGAGGCCGGGGAAGAGGAGGCCGGGGAGGCGGGGATCCCGATCGGGTTGCCGCTGGGCGACCCGGCCGTGCTCCCGCCCCTGGCCGGGGCCGTGNCCGTGGCCGTGGACGCCGACGGTGACGCGGTGCGCTGGGTGTTCTACACCTCGGGCACCACGGGCGTGCCCAAGGGCGTGCGGCACACCGACCGTTCGGTGCTCGCCAGCTCCAACGGGATGGTCTACCAGCTCGGATTCACCGAGGCCGACGTCGCGTCCATCCCGTTCCCGCTGGCGCACATCGGCGGCCCGGGGATGCTGGGTCTCATGGCGCGGGTCGGGTGCTCCGGCGTGCTCGTGGAGACCTTCGACCGGGAGGCCACCCCGGAGATGCTCGCCCGCCACGGCGTGACGATGCTCGGCAGCGCCGCGCCGTTCTTCCACGCCTACCTCGACGCGCAGCGCCGCCACGGCGACGAGCCGCTGTTCCCCCGGCTGCGGCTGTGCGTCTCGGGCGGGGCGCCGAACGAGCCGGGCCTGCACACGCGGATCCGCGCCGAGCTCGGCGGGGCCGGGATCTGCAACGGCTGGGGCCTCACCGAGCATCCCGTCGTCGGTTACGCCGCGCCCGGGTCCCCGGACGAGCGGATGGAACGCACCGCCGGCCGCCCGGCGCCGGGGGTCAGCGTGCGGGTCGTGCGCGCCGACGACACGCCCGCCGCACCCGGGGAGGAGGGCGAGCTGCGCCTGCGCGGCCCGCAGCTCTTCGCCGGCTACACCGATCCCGCCCTCGACGCGGGGGCCTTCGACGAGGCCGGCTACCTGCGCAGCGGCGACCTCGGCTATGTCGACGTCGACGGCTGGCTGCACCTGACCGGGCGGCTGAAGGACATCATCATCCGCAATGCCGAGAACATCTCGGCGCTGGAGGTCGAGGCGGTCGTGCTGCGCCATCCGGCGGTCGCCGAGGTCGCCGTCGTCGGGCTGCCCGACGCCCGCACGGGGGNGCGCGCCGTCGCCGTCGTCGTGCCCGACCCCGACCAGCCGGCGCCGACGCTCGCGGCGCTCGTGGCGTTCTGCCGCGCCGAGGGCCTCGCCCCCTACAAGATCCCTGAGCAGCTCGAACTGGTCGCCGAGCTCCCCCGCAACTCCATGGGCAAGGTCCTCAAGCGCCAGCTCCAGCTCGCCTTCTGACGCGGACCGTTTTCCTGGCCTCAGCACGCGGGCCGTGGNGGCGGCTGTCAGGTGGTCCGCGACGGATGCAGGGAAGGCTCATGCGCCCGCCCTGCGCCGCAGGCGCGATGACCGCGACGCGGTTCCGCGGAACACCAAGATCGCCGCAGCCGCAGCAATACAGCCGAGTCCCGCACCGGGGGACGAAGTCCTGGCCCACGCCGTGGCAGCGCGGATGCTGCGTACACGATGTGTCTAGAACTGGCTGAGCTGCAGGAATACACGGATTAGGGTGGACGTGGATGCTCGCCGTCCTGGTCGATCCGGCGCCCACCGCTGTCGTCGGGTCCGAGATGCAGCCGGGGACCGGGAGGTGTGGACGGCAGCGCGACCTCGGCGGGAGGGGTGCGGGATGAGTGGCGCGTATGACGGCGTGCGGGTCCTCGACGCGAGCGGGGGGATCGCGGGCGCGATGGCCGCGATGTACCTCGCCGACCAGGGCGCCGACGTCGTGCGATTACTCTCGCCGGGGCGCGGCCCGCTCGACGGCGGCCCGGGTGCGCTGTGCTGGGACCGGAACAAGTGGCTGTGCGCCCTCGACCGGACAACCCCCGCCGGGGCGGCGCAGCTTCGCCGCCTGCTCGCCGCCGCCGACGTGCTCGTCGTCGACGGCACTCCCGACGACCTCGACCGCGACGGCCTCGACCCGGACGGTGTGCGCGCGGCGCATCCGGACCTGATCCACCTGTGGCTGCCGCTGCTCGCCCCGGCGGCGCCGTGGGGCCGACTGCCGGCCGATCCGCTGCTCGCCGACGCCGTGTCCAGCGCCTCCGGTGAGCACGGCTCCTACGACGGTCACCCACTCGCGCTGGTCACCCCGATCGCCGCCTATGGCCAGGCCATCCTCGGCGCGACCGCCGCCGCGGCCGCCCTGCTGGGCCGCGACGGTGCCGGCCGCGACGGTGCCGGCCGCGGGGATGCCGCCCGCGGGGATGCCGCCCGCGGGGGTGCCGGCCGCGGGCGGGCGGTGCTGGTCAGCGGGCTGCACGCGACGGCGGCGATGCAGGCCGCGAGCCTCACCGACGCCGAGGGGATCATCCGCGCGAGCCAGCCGGGGGGCGGTGGCTCGTCGCCGAACTACCGGCTCTACCGCTGTTCCGACGACCGCTGGCTCTACCTCGGCGCGCTCACCGAGCCGCTTTTCCTCACCGCGCTCGACGTGCTCGACCTGTTCGAGGTGCTGACCATGCCGGGCGTGGACGGCTCGATGCTGAACATGCTGCGCCCCGGTGTCGGCGCCCCGGTCGTCGAACGCTTTGCGGCGAGGTTCGCCGAGCGGCCGCTGGCCCACTGGGAGCGGCTGCTGACCGACGCCGGGGTGCCCAACGCCCCGGCGCAGACCCGCGACGAGTGGTGGGCGGGCGAGGTCGTCGCGTCGAACGGGATGCGCCGGGTGCACGTCCATCCCGAGCTCGGCCCGGTGGAGATCCCCGGCGATCCGATCCGGTTGAGCCGCACCCCGGGGACGTTCTCGCACCTGCCGGGCGCGCAGGCGTTCGTCGACGCCGCGGCGGTCTGGACCGATCCGCGCCCTGCCGCGGGGGGAGAGGAGCCGGCGGCCGCGGTGGCGGGGGAGCCGGCGGCGCCGCTGGCCGGGCTGCGCGTGCTCGACCTGGGCAGCTTCGTCGCCGGGCCGTTCGGCTCGACGCTGCTGGCCGACTACGGCGCCGAGGTCATCAAGGTCGAGGGGCCCGGCGGCGACCCCTACCGGATCTACACCGTCTCCTTCCTCGCCTTCCACAAAGGTCAGGACGACATCGTGGTCGACCTGAAGACCCCCGAGGGCCGGGAGACGTTCCACGACCTGGTGCGCAGCGCCGACGTCCTGCTCGACAACGTGCGCCCGGGGGTACGCGAGCGCATCGGTACCGACCACGCCACCCTCGCCGCGATCAACCCGCGGCTCGTGCGCGGCACGGTCACCGCCTGGGGCACCGGCAACCCGCTGAGCGCCACCCCTGCGTTCGATCCGCTGCTGCAAGCCCGCTCCGGGCTCATCACCGCCCAGGGCGGCGCCGGCGCGCCCTGCCAGAGCGCCATGCTCGTGCACGACATCGGCACCGGGTCGCTGGTCGCCTTCGGCATCCTCGCCGCGCTGTACGCCCGGCGGCGCGACGGGCTCGGGCAGGAGGTCGTCACCACGATGGTGAACTCCTCGGTGATGATGCAGGCCGGGGAGTTCGTCCGCCACGCCGGGCGGCCCGCGCCGGCGGTGGGCGGCCACGAGTACGTCGGCGACACCGCGGTGCACCGGCTGCACCCGTGCAAGGAGGGCTGGGTCGCCGTCGCCGCCACGACGCCCGAGCACGCCGCCGCCCTCGTGGCCGCACTCGACCTCGCAGACGTGGGGCGCGAGGCCGGCGTGGGAGGGGAGGCCGGTGCCGTGGCGCTGCTGCGGGCGCCGGCCGCGGGCCCGGCGGCCGACCGGATCACCGCGGCGCTCGCCGGCCTGACCAGCGCCGAGGCCGCCGACCTGCTCGCCGCCGCGGGCGTGCCGGCCGCCCCCGTCCTCGACCGCGGCGGCTTCCTGACCGATCCCTGGTTCGCCGCGGCGGGCATCCTCACCCGCATCGACGAACCGGACGTCGGCCCGTGCACGGTCGTGCGCCGCTACGCCGACTGGTCCGGCAACCCGGTCGAGATCACCGCGGCGGCTCCGCCCCCGGGGGCGGGCACCCGCCGGATCCTCGCGGGCCTGGGCTACTCCGACAGTCGCATCGCCGAGCTCCTCGCCGCGGGGGCGGTCCGGGAGCACCCGGCGCCGTGATCAGGCGGGGTCGGTCCGCGGCAGGTCGCCGGCCTCGCTCAGCGCGAAGACCGTCCGGGAGTGGTAGGTGTCGTTGAACTCCCACAGCCGGCTGATGCGCTCGCCCGAGAACTCGAACAGGAAGTGGTATGCCTGGTCGTAGTGCTTGCCGGCGACGGTGACCGCGTGGCCCTCGGTGAGGGCGGCGACCCGGTCGTCCTCGGCGGTGAGCGTCGTGACGGTCTGNTGGATCGGCGCCCGCAGCAGCTCGGTGTTGACCCAGTCGATCGACGCGCGCATCTGGTCGCGGTCGGAGAACCGCCGCGTCGACAGGCTGAACCAGGCGGCGTCGTCGGTGAGCAGGTCGAAGGCGCCGGCCACGTCGCCGGCGTTCATCCGGTCGAAGAACGCCCGCACCGCCGCCTTGTTCCGTGCCACCGTCGTCGGCGTCGCTGCACCGGTGTCGGCCANCTCGGGACTCCTCTCGTCTGCGCGACCCTATGCTGAACATCTGTTCACCATGGAGGGGGATGGCGATGTCGACGCACCTGACCGGGCCGGAGGATCTCACCGCGAAGGCGCGCATCCGGGCGGCGGCCTTCGCCCTGGTCGCCGAGCGGGGCGTGCACTCGACGACCGTCCGCGCGATCGCCCAGCGCGCCGGCGTCTCACCGGCCCTGGTGATCCACCACTTCGGTTCGAAGCAGGGGGTCATCGACGCGATCTCGACGTGGATCGTCGAGTACCTGCACCGCAACACCCGCGAACCCGATCGCGGCGGCGACCCGGCGCAGGCGCTGCAACGCCGGCTCGTCCGCTTCGAGCGGATGGTCGCGGAGGTGCCGCTGCTCGGCGCCTACGTCCGCCGGATGCTGCTCGACGGCCAGCCCGACGGCCTGGACTGGTTCCGCCGGGCGGTGGACCTGTCCGCCGAGGAACTCGCCCACCGCGAACGCCTGGGCAAGGCCCGACCGTCGACGGACCTGCGCGCCGAGGCGGCGATGCTGTTCATCCTCGGCTTCGCTCCGGTCCTGCTCGGCCCGATGCTGGAACACGCCCTGGGCCTCGACTTCGACGACGAGCGGTCCTGGACGCGGTGGCGCGACGCCGAGTCCGAGCTGCTGACCTCCGCGCTCTACCCCGGCGCCGCGACCACCGGCACGTCCTGACGGTTCAGTTCAGGTGCCCGGTCAGTTCAGGTGCCCGGTCAGTTCAGGTGCGCGGGAAGTTGAGCATCGTGCGGGCGTTGGTCTCGGTGATCTTCACGACCTCGTCGTCGGGGACGTTCGCGAGGACCTCGGCGGCACGCTTGCGGCTGTTCGGCCAGTTCGAGTCGGAGTGCGGGTAGTCGATCTCCAGCATGATCCGGTCGATGCCGACCTTGTGCCGGTTCTCCAGGCCGAACTCGTCGTCGATGAAGCAGCCCCAGAAGTGCTCGCGGAACAGGTCGGAGGGGCGGGCGTCGAAGTCGATCGGCTGGTAGTAGCGGTGGCGCTCCCAGACGAAGTCGGCGCGCTCGAGCAGGTAGGGGATCCAGCCGATGCCGCCCTCGGCCAGGGAGAACTGCAGCTTCGGGTGCTTCTGGAGGATCCCGGAGAACAGCAGGTCGGTGGTCGACCACATGAGGTTGGTCGAGAAGATNGTGATGGCGACGGCGAACGGCGCGTCGGGCAGGACGACCTCACCGGGAATGGCGCGGGTGGCGGCGAAGGAGAAGCCGGGGACGTAGCTGCCCGAGCCGAAGTGCAGCGAGATGACCATGCCGGTCTCCTCGCAGGCGTCCCACACGGGCTCCCAGGCGGCGTTGTGGAACGACGGCAGCCCCAGCGGCACGGGGCTGTCGGGGAAGGAGATGGTCCGGGCGCCCTTGGCGGCGGTGCGGCGGATCTCCGCCGCGGCGAGCTGCGGGTCCCAGGTGGGGATCAGGGCGAGGGGGATGAAGCGGTCCGGCGCGGCCGCGCACCACTCGTCGATGTGGAAGTCGTTCCACGCCTGCACGCACAGCAGCGCGAGGTCCTTGTCGGGCGCCCGCTGGAACACGCCGCCGCCGAAGCCGGGGAAGGACGGGAAGCACAGGGCGGCCTGGATGCCGTCGAGGTCCATGTCCTTGACCCGGGCGACCGGGTCGTAACAGCCGGGGATCATCTCCTCGTAGCGGAC
The DNA here is from genome assembly GCF_001421075.1 of Frankia sp. CpI1-P. Lineage (NCBI taxonomy): Bacteria > Bacillati > Actinomycetota > Actinomycetes > Frankiales > Frankiaceae > Frankia > Frankia sp. CpI1-P. The sequence continues at coordinate 30,017 of NZ_LJJX01000001.1, forward strand.
CGGGTCGATGCCCCACTCCTGCGGCGGGCGGCCGGCGACCGCGTTGAGCCCGACGGTCGGGAAGACCGAACCGTCGTAGTGCCAGACGTGCTTGCCGTTCTGCTCGACGATGCGCGGGCCCTNCTCGNGCAGCGCCGCCGGCAGCCGATCCTGCCAGACGCGGGGATGTTCGATGAGGTGGTCGTCCACCGAGACGATCTGATGATGATCCTGCAGCGGCATGAGACGCGCTCCCTCGTCGGTGTTGCGGTTGGGCGCGAGGCAGNGTACCCAATGTTGACGCACCCGTCACCTGATTGCTGTCCGCCGGTCAGGTGACTGCGCAGGGAATCTGAGCGTCGACGTGCCGTGCACACAGGACGTATGCCCCGTGCAAGCGGGGAGGCGGCAGAGTCTCTCGTCCGGCCGGGCGGTCCGGCGGTCCGCAGGGGCCTTCCGTTGGCGGTGGCGTCAACTACCGTGGGGATCCCTCACGTCCGCCTCGCGGGCACGTCGCCGGGCCGCCGTCCACACGCCGTAGAATGATGTTCCACGGGCCGTGTCCGGCTGCTGGCGTGCGCCCACAGATGCCGCTGTGCGCCGACGAAGGGAGCGCCGATGGCGAGTCCGCTGCGCTACCTCGACGATCCCGCCGCCCTGGCGCGCGAGCGGCAGGCGTTCATCGCCGCGGCGCTGGACCTGCTCGCCGCGACCGACACGGTCGACCTGCAGGTGAGCCGGATCGTGGCGCGCGCCGGGCGGCACAACGCCGCCTTCTACCGGGTGTTCGGGTCGAAGGACGGGCTGACCCTGGCCGTGGTCGAGGAGGCGACGCGGCGCACGGCCATGGTGGTGGAGCGCCGCGTCGCCGCCGCCGGACCGCCCGTCGAGGCGGTACGCACCTGGGCGGTGGCGCTGCTGTCGCTGGCTCGGGGCGAGGCGGCGCGGGCGATCCGCGCCCTCGCCCTGGACCGTTATCGCCTGCTGCACCGCTTCCCGCAGGCCGAGGCCACGCTGACTTTCCCGCTGCGCCAGCCCCTGACCCGGACGTTGCGCAGCGCCGAGCTGCCGCGGGCGGAACTGCTCGCCGACGCCGCGTTCGAACTGGTCATGAGCCGCCAGGCGGCCTGGATCGCTCTCGACCATCAGCCCGACACCGACGAGGTCGCCGCCTACGCGGAGCTGGTCCTGGACCTCGTCGGCCTGCCCCGGCCCGCCGCCTCGCGGTAGCCGGGCGCACGCAGAGGCGCTCCGGGGCCAGCGGCCCCGGAGCGCCCGTCTGCGTGTGCTGCCCGCTTTGGCGGGGACCGTCAGCTCGCGCCGAGCTTGAAGATCCCCGTGGTGTCGAGGGAGCGGAAGTTCGTCAGCGTGCCCTGCTTGTCGGCGTCCGCGATGAACCCGGTGGTGGAGCAGATGTTCGGCGAGATCGAGTTGGCCTTGCCGTTGCACTGGAAGTCGGCGCCACCGCCGAGCGCGTACGTGGTGGGCGGCATGGTGTGCAGCGCCGTGGCGATGGCCGCGGAGGAGACGTCCGTGCCGGGCACNGAGTTCACGCCCCGCACCAGGCTCAACATGCCCTGGTAGCCGCTCATGCTGATCGAGTCGATCTTCAGGTTCTTGCCGTAGGCGCCGATCACGGCGTTGAACAGCTTGAACTCGGGGGTGGACGGGTCGACGTTGGCCTGCGCGATGATGTCGACGCCGGCGAAGCCGCCGGGGATCGACGCGCCGTGGTCGGCGCCGATGCAGCGGTCCAGCGCGGTGATCGGCGCGGTGATGCCGAGGGCCTTGATCGCCTTGATGGCGCTGGCGCAGAACGTCGGGTCGCCGATCACGTGATACATCGCCGGCTTGTTCTTCTGCGCGGTCTGGACCTGCGGGGTCATGTCGGCGGTGCCCGGCGGGATCGCGATCACCTCGGCCTTGGCCCCGGCGTTGGCGAAGAACGGCGGGACGAGCTGCTTGGCCGGGTCGCTGGCCGCGGGCACGTCGATGACGAACACGGCGGCGCTGGTGAGCTTCTTGTCCCGGGCGAAGGCGGCCGGGGTGCCGAAGGAGGCCAGGGGGTTGCCCCAGATGAACACGTTCTTCGTCGTCAGGGTGGCCTGGGTCGCGACGAGGTTCATGCCCACCGGGATGCCCGCCGGCGCGACGATCTTCAGCCAGGGGTCGGTCTGCCCGGGGCTGCCAGCCCCGACCGCGGCGACCTTCTCCCGCAGGAACTGGTTGCCGCAGGCCTGCGCGTTGGCCGGGACGGACTTGTCCTCGCAGGTGACGAGCTCGATCTTGTGGCCGCGCAGGCCGCCGAGGTGGGCGTTGGCGTAGTCGACCACGGCCTGGGCGGCCCGGATCTCGCCGGAGGTGTCGACGGCCTGCGTCCGGCCGGTGCTGACCCAACCGATCTTGACCGGGGTGTCAGTGGCGGCCTTGGCGGGGCCGAGCAGGCTGCTGTCAGCCTTCGTCGTGCTGCCCGTGCCGCCCGTGCTGCCCGTGCTGCCTGTGCTGCTGCCGCCACCGCTGCTGCCGCCGCAGGCCGCCACGCCGGTGGCGACCGCCACGGCGAGCGCCACGGCCGACAGGCCGGCGCGGGCGCGCCCGCCCGAACGGGACAGGTGCCCGCGGGAGCGGGTCGGACACGTGCGCCGAAGCGGTAATCGCGAGCTGGAGATATGCACGCTGGAACTCCTCATGGTGTTCGGGAAGTGCCCGGGGGCCGGCCTGGGGTGGTGGTGCGGGAGCCGAGCCCCGCGACGGGCGACGGGCCGTCGAGTCCGTCGGACGCGTGGCCGCTCGGAGGTCGGTCGGTCGAAGCCGGCTGACGTCCGGCCGCGATTGTGGCTTAGGTCACGTTGTGTTGTCAATGAGCTGTTGTGATCACCGTTGCGGGCGCCCGGTTGGCGCACGTGCCAGGATGGGAACGCCGTTCCCGGCCGGTGTGCGCGGGCACGGCGGCAGGCTGGAACCGTCCCGGTGGGAGAGGCAGAACAGTGGACCTTGGCATTCGTGACCGGGTGGCGCTCGTCGTCGGTGGCAGCAAGGGGATCGGGCTCGAGGTGTCGAGGATGCTCGCCGCGGAGGGCAGCCGCGTCGCCGTCGTCGCCCGCACGCAGCGCCACATCGACTCGGCCGTCGCGTCCATCGCGCAGGCTGGTGGCGAGGCGGTCGGGGTGTCGGCGGACATGAGCACCGCCGAGGGCATCACCTCGGCCGTCGCCGAGGTCACCGAGCGCCTCGGGCCCCCGCTCATCGTGGTCACCCAGGCCGACTTCCACGTGCGCGNCTTCTTCGCCGAGATCACCCGGGCGGAGGACTACGTCGACTCCTACCGGACCTACACGCTCAGCCAGGTGCACATGCTGCACGCGGTCCTGCCGGGGATGCAGGAGGCCGGCTTCGGGCGCTACGTCCACATCGGCTCGGCGACGGCCAAGGAGCCGCAGAACAAGCCACCCCACACGGTGGCCAACGCCACCCGGCCGTCCACCGTCGGCCTGCTCAAGAGCGTCGCCGACGAGTACGCCCGCCACGGCATCACCATCAACACGATCGCCCCGGGCTGGATCGCGACGAAGACGACCAACTGGTACCTGTCGACCCACGAGGGCCTGACCGAGCCGGACGCGCGCCGCGAGTGGATGATCGAGACCGCGGGGGTGCCGGCCGCCCGGCTCGGTGAGCCCGAGGAGATCGCCTCGTCGATCGTCTACCTGTGCTCGCGCCAGGCCGGCTACCTGACCGGGCACTACATCGCCGTCGACGGGGGCCACCACCGCTCGGCCTTCTGATCGGTCTGCCTGCCGGGTGCCCNCCGCGGACGCAGCGTGACGCCGGGTGCGGAGCGGGTCCTCCGGCTGGCCGCGAACCGGCCGTTTGCCGCCCGTTCCGCCGCAGGTCACGGCATCGCTTGACAGGCTGTGAAGTAAGACACAAGAATCCAATGAGTTTAACTCAATCGGGGGGCCGGCGAGATCCGTCACGCGCCCCGAGGTCCTGTCGAGGCGCGGTGATCCGCGACCTGCGCAGGCCTGAGCGCCCCTCCCGCTCTGGGACGATCCTGCGGAGTGACTTTTGAGTCAACACATTGTTTTCCTGCTCCTCGGCCTCGGCAACGGTGCGGTGTTCGGTGCGCTCGCGCTCGCGCTCACCATCACCTACCGAAGCTCGGGGATCATCAACTTCGCGACGGGCAGCATCGCGCTGCTCGCCGCCTACGTCTATGCCTACCTGCGCTCCGGCGAGCTGATCAACCTGATCCCCGGCACGCCGACGACCATCGACATCGGTGGCGATTTACCGATGGGTGCCGCGCTGCCGATCGCGGTGGCGCTCTCCGCCCTGCTCGGCCTCGGGCTGCATCTGGTGATCTTCCGGCCGCTGCGCAACGCGCCACCGGTCGCCAAGGCGGTCGCCTCGCTCGGCGTCTCGCTGGCCATCACCGCCCTGATCGCCGCGCGGATGGGGACCACCGCCGTCGCGGTCGACCCGATCTTCCCGACCGACCTGTGGAAGGCCGGTTCGATCAACGTTCCGAGCGACCGGGTCTACCTGGCGATCACCGTGCTCGCGCTCGCCGCCGTGATCTCGCTCGTGTTCGCCCGCACCCGCTTCGGCCTCGCCACCCGCGCGACGGCGTCGAGCGAGAAGGGCGCCTACGTCAGCGGCATCTCCCCGGACCGGGTCGCCGCCGGCAACTGGATGATCTCCTCGGCGGCGGCCGGGCTGGTGGGCATCCTCATCGCGCCGATCGTCCCGCTGATCCCCGTCTCCTACACCCTGTTCATCGTCCCCGCCCTGGCGGCGGCGATCATGGGTCGGTTCCAGCACGTCCTGTGGGCGACGGTCGCCGGCATCGTCATCGGTGCCCTGCAGTCCGAGGCCCAGTACCTGCAGAACAACTACGACTGGCTGCCGTNGTCCGGCCTGCCGGAGCTCGTCCCACTCGTCCTGATCCTCATCGTCCTCGTCGTGCGCGCCCAGCCACTGCCCGGCCGCGGAGCGGTCATCACCCGCAACCTCGGCCGTGCCCCTCGACCGCACAACGTGGTGCTGCCGACCNTGGTTCCGACCGTGCTCGGTGTCGTGGGCCTCATCGCGTTCACCGGCGACCTGCGTGACGGGCTGATCTCCACGTTCGTCTACGCCGTCATCGCGCTGTCGGTCGTGGTCGTCACCGGCTACGCCGGGCAGGTGTCGTTCGCGCAGCTCCCGCTCGCCGGGGTCGCGGCGTTCCTGGTCGGGCCGATCTCCGAGCACCTGCACATCGCCTTCCCCTTCGCGCCGATCGTCGCCGCGCTCGGCGCCACCGTCATCGGCGTGGTGATCGGCCTGCCCGCGCTGCGCATCCGTGGACTGACGGTCGCGGTGGTGACCTTCGCGCTGGCGTTCGCGCTGGAAGCGCTGTGGTTCCGCAACCTCGACTTCGTCGGCTCCTCCGGCGCGTCGGTGCCCAACCCGGAGATCTTCGGGTGGGACCTCGGCGTCGGCAGTGGCTCGGACTTCCCCCGGGTGACGTTCGGGGTGGTCTGCCTGCTCGTGCTCGTGCTCGTCGGGCTCGGTGTGGCCTGGCTGCGCACCAGCACGCTGGGCTCGCAGATGCTCGCCGTGCGCGCCAACGAGCGCTCCGCCGCCGCGGCCGGCGTCAACGTGGTGCGGGTCAAGCTCGCCGCGTTCGCGCTCGGGGCGTTCATCGCGGGCATCGGCGGGGCGCTGCTGGCCTACAAGTACGGCAACGTCACCAACGACCCGTTCACCGCCATCGTCGGGCTGACCTTCTTCGGCACCGTCTACCTCGCGGGCACGACCTCGGTCTCCGGTGGGCTGCTCGCCGGGGTCACCGTCGTCAACGGGCTGGTCTACGCGCTCGTCGACAAGGTCGTCTCCACCGGGGTCTGGTACGAGGCGGTGGCGGCGCTGCTGCTGATCCTCACCGTCGTGTTCAACCCCGAGGGCATCGTCGGCCCCGCCCACCAGTTGATCGAACGCCGCCGCTCGCGGGCCGCGAACATCCGGTCGGACGCGCTCGTCGCGCCCGAGGACGCCGTGGTCGCGCAGGCCGACGAGATCGTCGCCGACGCCGCGGCGGCGACCGCGACGCCGGCGGTCACCTTCGACGACGCCGGCGAGCCCCTGCTGACCGTGCGCGACCTCACCGTCCGCTACGGCGGTGTGCTCGCCGTCGACGGCCTGTCCCTGGCCGTCCCGCCGGGGCGGATCGTCGGCCTCATCGGCCCGAACGGCGCCGGCAAGACGACGGCGATCGACGCGATCAGCGGATTCGCCCGGGCCACCGGCAGCGTGGCGCTCGCCGACCAGGACGTGTCGGTGCTGCGTCCGCACGAACGGGTCCGCGCCGGGCTCGGCCGGACCTTCCAGGCGATCGAGCTCTACGAGGACCTCAGCGTCCGGGAGAACGTCAGCGTCGGGCTGACCGCGGGCGCCTCGCGGCGCCAGGCCGGCAGTTCCAGTTCCGAGGAGGTCGCGGCGACCCTCACCCTGCTGCGGCTCACCGCCGTCGCCGACCGTCCTGCCGGCGAGCTCTCCCAGGGCCAGCGCCAGCTCGTCTCCATCGCCCGGGCCCTCGTCGGGCGCCCCCGGGTGCTGCTGCTCGACGAACCCGCGGGTGGTCTCGACACGGTCGAGAGCCACTGGCTCGGCCAGCGGCTGCGCGACATCCGCGCCAGCGGCGTCACGATCCTCATGGTCGAACACGACATGAGCCTCGTGCTCAGCCTCTGCGACGAGATCCACGTGCTCAACTTCGGCAAGGTGATCGCGCACGGCACCCCGGCGGAGATCCGCAGCCATTCCGCGGTCGCCGAGGCCTATCTCGGCAGCACCCACGCGGAGGAGGTGTCGGCATGACCGCGACGAACGAGCCGACTGCGAACGAGCCGACCGCGACGAGCGAGCCCGGCGTGACGAACGAGCCGACTGCGACGAGCGAGTCGACCGCCACCGAGTCGACCGCCACCGAGTCGACCGCCACCGAGTCGACGGTGGCGAAGGACGCGGTGGCGAGCAAGCCGGCGGGCACGACCGAGCCGACCCCGGCGGAGAAGCCGACCGCCGCGCCGACGGCGGCCGCCGAGCCGACCCCGGNCCGAGCCGACCCCGGCGGAGAAGCCGACCGCCGCGCCGACGGCGGCCGCCGAGCCGACCCCGGTGAAGGAGGTGGCCGCGGCGAAGGAGGTGGCCGCGGCGAGCGAGCCGGCGGTGATCCCCGCGGCGGCGAAGGAGCCGGTCGTGGTGAAGGAGCCGGTCGCGGGTACCGCCGCGGTGGTGGCTGGCGGGGCCGGGACGGGCGCCGCCACGCCGCTGCTGGACGTGCGTGGGCTGGAGGCCGGCTACGGCGCCGTGCGGGTGGTCCGGTCGTTGGACCTGACCGCCGACAGTGGGACCGTGCTGGGCGTTCTCGGCCCGAACGGCTCCGGCAAGACCACGATGATGATGACCCTCGCCGGGCTGCTGCCGCGGCTGGGCGGCGAGGTGCTGGTGGACGGCACGCCCGTGCCGGGGGGACGGCCGGCGGCGGCGAACCGGGCCGGCATCGTGCTCGTCCCCGACGACCGTGCGCTGTTCCCCGATCTCGACGTCCGGGAGAACCTCGTCGTCGCCCGGCGTTCCGGGGGATACAGTCTCGACGATGTCGTCGAGCTGTTCCCGAGCCTGGGCAAGCGGCTCAGCGTCGCGGCGGGGGCGTTGTCCGGCGGGGAGCAGCAGATGCTCGCCGTCGCCCGCGCGCTCGTGCAGAAGCCGCGGGTGCTGCTCATCGACGAGATGAGCATGGGTCTCGCACCGGTGATCGTCGAGGGCCTGCTGCCCGTGGTCCGCCGGATCGCCGACGAGACCGGGGCCGTCGTCATCCTCGTCGAGCAGCACGTCCAGCTCGCGCTGGAGGTCGCCGACCAGGCGATCGTGCTCGTGCACGGCGAGGTCGTCCGCAGCGGCCCGGCCGCCGACCTCGCCAACGACCGGGCCGGTCTCGAGGCCGCCTACCTGGGAGCCGAGGCGGGCGCCTCCGCCTGACCCCCCACATCCTTTCTGGCCCGCAGCACGCACCATCCGCGCGGTCCGTGGGCTGTTCGGTCCACGGACCGCGCATCCATGTAGTTGATGAGATGACTAAGGAGCACCACCGTGCGCTTGTTACCGCTTCGTTTCACGTCCGCCGGCCGGCTGGTCGCGCGGCCGCGTACCCGCACCGCGCTGACCGGCGTCCTGCTCGCCACCTCGCTGGTGGCCGCCGCCTGCGGTGGCAGCAGCGGCGGTGGCAGCAGCGGCGGGACGGCGAAGGCCGACTCGGCGCTGCTCGGCCCGGCGAAGGCCGCCACCGGCACCCCGGTGAAAATCGGCTGGATCGGTACCGGCCACACCCAGGCCGTGGACGCCTCGGCGGAGGAGAGGTCGGCGCAGGCCGCCGCCGACTACGCCAACGCCCACCTCGGTGGACTGCGCGGGCACCCGATCGAGATCGTCAGCTGTGAGGACAAATCCGTCCCCGCGGACGCGCAGGCGTGTGGCAACACGTTCGTCCGCGAAAAGGTCTCCGCCGTGGCCGGCGGCAGCCCGGGGCAGGCCGACCCCTGGATCAAGATCGTCTCTCCCGCCGGGATCCCGACGGTGCTGAACCTGGTCGCGACGCAGACCGCGCTGTCGACGAAGAACGTGTTCCTGCTCGGCAACCCGCTCGGGCCGTTCGGCACCGCGGCGGCGTACGCGCGTGAAGCCAAGCTGTCCCCGGCCGTCGTGCTCGTCATCGACGTGCCCGCGGCCAGCGGCCCGGCCAAGGCGCTCTCGCCGATCTTCTTCAACAACGCGGGCAGCAAGGCCACGGTCATCGCGATCCCGCCGGGTACCGCCGACATGACCCCGCAGATCCAGACCGCGCAGAAGGACAAGCCCGCGCTGTACCACATCACGGGTGACCCGACCTTCTGCGCCAGCGCGATCAAGGCGATCAAGGCTCTCGGCATCAAGGCCACGATCACCGCGCTGGACCGCTNCGTCGGCTCCGACAAGGGCGCCTCGATCCCCGGCGGCTTCGAGGGTGTCAAGATCATGGGTCAGGCCAACCAGGACCCGACCACCGCAGAGTACAAGCTGTACTCGGCCGTGATCGACGCCTACGGCAAGGGCCTGAAGACCGTCGACGCCTACACCGTCAGCGGCTACCAGGGCATGCTCGGCCTGATCCGCGCGGTCAACGCCGTGCCGGGCACCGACGTGACGCCGGCCGGGGTCACCACGGCGATCAAGACGGCGCCGGCCACCCCCTACCCGATCGGTGGCGGGGCGACCTTCCAGTGCAACGGCAAGGCGAGCCCGGTGTCGGCGAACATCTGCTCGACCACCGGATTCGTCGCCGACGCGTCCAAGACCGGCACGTTGTCGAACTTCCGCACCATCGACGCGACCGGAATCTACAAGCTCGGCGCGAACTGACCCGTTCGTTGCTGAGCTGACCGCCGAGGGCGTGGGCTGCGTGAACCGCGGCTCACGCCCTCAGGCGAGCAGGTCGAGGGCGGCGGCGTTGCGGCCGCCCCCGTCGAGGTAGGCGGCGCCGGCCCGCAGATGGCGCCGCCACAACGCCTGTGCACCGGCCGCGTCCCGTTCCTCGAGCAGATCGACCAGGGCGTGATGCGCCCGGATGGTCGCCCGCTCGGTGTCGGCCTGCACCGGTGTCCCGAGGTCGCTTTCGACCGCGGACCAGGTGGCCCGGTCGACGATCTCCCTGANCATGCCGATGAGCAGCTCGAGGGTCTCGTTACCCGCCAACCGGACGACGAGGGCGTGGAAGTCGTTGTGCAGCCGGACCGTCTCGGCCGGATCGGCACCGTGGCGCTCCAGCGCCGCGCGCAGCAGGCTCAGGTCGGCGCGGGTGCGCCGGCGGGCCAGCAGCCCCGCGACCGGCGGCTCCAGGTACAGCCTCGCCTCCCACACGTCGGCGACGGTCGTGCCGCGATGCTCCAGCACCAGCCCCGCGTAGCGGGCCGCGACCTGGGGGCTCGGTGTCTGCACCCGCGCCCCGCCGCCCGCGCCGCGGCGCACCATGATCAGCGACTCCGCCTCCAGGATGCGCAGCGCCTCCCGCAGCGTCGGCCGGGACACCCCGTACTGCTCGACGAGCAGTGCCTCCGTCGGCAGCGCCTGCCCCTCGACCAGCTCGCCGCGCACGATGCGCTGGCGCAGGTCGGCCGAGACCAGCTCGGCCATCTTCGGCACCCGCAGCCGCTGCCCCACGACGCCGACCCCGCCCGCGCCGACCCCGCCGGTCCCGCCCGCGGCGGTCCTGGCCGCGGCGGTCCTGGCCGCGCTGCCGGTGACGCCCCCGCCCACGTCGGGCTCGGCTGCTGGCATGCGCGTCTCCTCGGTGGGGCCGATCTCCAGGCTACCGGCCCGACGCGTGTCCGAGGCCGAGGGCCGACCTGGGCCCGGCTCCGCGGCACCCCGTGATCGCCGCCTGGTCGCAGGTCAGCGGGGCATGCCGAGGACGCGTTCGGCGAGGATGTTGCGCATGATCTCGGTGGTGCCGCCAGCGATCGTCGCCGACCGCGACAGCAGGTACTCCCGCTGGGCGCGGTGTCCCGTCGAGTCGGCGATGCCGGCGAGGCCGAGCGCGGCGAGATGCGTCTCGCCCTGGTGCTGCGTGGCCCGCGACCACAGCAGCTTGATGACCGAATGCTCGGCGCCGGGCGCGCCGCCCTCGGCGATGCGGCCGAGCGCGCGGCTGCCGAGCAGGCCGACGAGGCGGGCCTCGACGAGCCGGTCGGTGAGCTCCAGGCGGGTCTGCTCGTCCAGGCCGTGCCCCGACAGCGCCGTCACCAGGTCGTCGACGGACTGCTCCAGCCCGGCGGCGAGCTCGATGACACCGGCCCGCTCGAAGCCGAGCGTCGTCATCGTGACCGTCCAGCCGGCGTGCAGCGGGCCGAGCAGCGCGCTGCGCGGGACGCGGACGGAGTCGTAGAACACCTCGGCGAAGCCGCTCTCGCCGGTGATCATCGTGATCGGGCGGCGGGTGATGCCGGGCAGGTCGAGGGGCACGAGCAGCGCGGAGATCCCGCGGTGCGGGGCCGCGTCCGGATCGGTGCGGGCCAGCAGCAGGCAGTGGGTCGCCTCCATGCCCTCCGACGTCCACACCTTCTGCCCGGTGATGACGAACTCGGCGTCGTCGCCGTCGCCGACGAGCTCCGCCCGGGTGCGCAGCGAGGCCAGGTCGCTGCCCGAGCCCGGCTCGGAGAAGCCCTGGCACCAGATCTCGGTGCCGGCCTGAATCGCCGGCAGGTGCGCCTTCTGNGCGGGCGTGCCGTAACGCATGAGCGTCGGGGCGACGTTGTTCAGGCCGAGGACGCCGCCGAGCGGCTGCGGCGCCCGGTGGGTCGCCATGACCCGGTCGCAGGCGACCTGGTCGACGATGCCGAGCCCGCGCCCGCCGTACTCCACCGGCCACTGGGGGGCGACCCAGCCGACCGAGTGCAGCGCCTGCTGCCAGGCCATCCGGGCGGGAAACGACACCTCGTCGCCCCAGCGCTCGCGCCAGGCGGGCAGCAGGGCGGCGACGTGCCCGGCGAGCTCGGCGGCGGGCCCGGAGTCGGGCACGCTCAGCGCCGGGCGGGCCCCGGCGCCGCGCCGCGTCGGGTCGAGCCGGGCGCGGTGCGCGGCGGCGCCGCCGAGTAGCGGCGCGGTGGCCGCGGCGCGCCGCAGGTACAGGTGGACCTCGTGCTCCCAGGTGAAGCCGATCCCGCCGAGGACCTGCAGGTACTCGTTGGAGACGACGTGGGCGGCGCGGCCGGCGGCGAGCAGGGCCAGCGCCAGGGCGTCGTCGAGCTCGGCTGGGTCGGCGGCGGCGTCGAGGCGGGCGGCGAGGTGGCGGGTGGCCGCGCGGGCCTGCTCGACCTCGGCGAGCATCTCGGCGCAGCGGTGCTTGATGGCCTGGAAGGAGCCGATCGGCCGGCCGAACTGGTGGCGGTCGGCCGCGTAGGCGACCGCCCCGGTCAGGCAGTGCCCGGCGAGACCGGTGAGCTCGGCGGCCAGCGCCAGCGCCGCGGTGGCCTGGCCCCGGCGCACCGCCGCGAGCGCCTCGGCGCCCGTCGCCAGCACGGTGCCCGGGGTGTCGTGCAGGGTCAGCGTGCCGAGCGGCCGGGTCGGGTCGACGCCGGCGACGCGGGTCAGGTCGAACCCGGCCGCGCCGGCGTCGACCGCGACCAGCAGCGGACCGCCCGATGCCTCGGCGAGCACCAGCACGTGGGCCGCCTCCGGCGACAGCACGGCCGAGACCTCGCCGGTGAGAGCCACCGGCGCACCGTCCGAGGGCGCAGGGGATGCCGCGGCCGCACGCACCGAGCCGGGCGCGCCCCACAGATCCTCGTGCGCGGTCCAGGCGAGGGTCGCCGCCGTTCCCTCGGCGACGGCGGCGAGCAGCGCCGACGCCGCCGCGCCGGGCAGCGCCTGCAGGGTTCCCAGCGCCGCGGCGGCGCCGATGCTCGGCACCGGCGCGAGCACCGCGCCGACCGCCTCCAGGGCGACGGCGAGATCGGCCCAGCGGCCGCCGGCGCCGCCCTGCTCCTCGGCCAGCGGCAGGCCCGCCAGCCCCACCTCGGCCAGCGCCGCCCACACCGGCAGCTCCGAGACCTGCGCCGGGTCGGCGATCTGCTTGTGCCGCTCGTCGGCGGGCCAGTGGCGGGCGAGCTGGCCGGCCACCGCCTCGGTGAGCGCGGCCTGATCCTCGGTGTCGGCGACCCCGACCTGGTCGATCACTGCTGGATACCTCGTGGGGCTCGGCGGGAGGCGCCGGGGGCGCCCCGCGGGGATGACGGAGCAGTACGCGCGGCGGTGGTCCGGGCGTGCGTCGCCGCAGCCCGGACCGCCGTGATCGCTCAGGACGTGGCGCCGTTTTCCTTGAACTCGATGATCTTGTCCCAGTCGTACCCGAGCTCGAGGAGGATCTCCTCGGTGTGCTGACCGTGCTCGGGGGCGGCGGTGAGTTCGAGGTGCTTCTCGTCGAACTGCACCGNGCTCGCCGCGACGGAGAACGTGTTGCCGTTGCCNTCGGTGATCTTCGGCAGGTANCCGTTGGCCTGGACCTGCGGGTCCTGGTGCAGCTCGGGGGCGGTGCGCACCGGGTCCCAGACGCCGTCGAAGTCGGCCAGGACCTTCTCCCAGTGCGACAGCGGCGCCGACTCGAAGGTCGCCCGCAGCTCGGCGATGCACTCGCGCCGGTTGACGAAGCGGACCTTCGCGTCGCTGTACCGGGGGTCGTCGATGAGGTCAGTGCGGCCCAGACGGGTGCAGAAGTCCGCCCAGAAGCGGTCGGCCTGCAGCAGCACGACCGCGAGGAACCGTCCGTCGCCGGTGCGGTAGAGGTTCGCGACCGGGTTGGGCATCTCCTCGAGCTGGAACTTCGGGATCGGGGCGCCGGTGACGCCCGCCCCGACGATGTCCGGGGCGAGCTGCCAGATCGCGGCGGCCAGCAGGGACACGTCGACGACGGGCGCCTCGCCGCTGCGCTCGCGGCGGAACAGCGCCGCGGCGATGCCGCCCGCGAGCGCGAAGCCGCCGTAGGTGTCACCGAAGGCGGGCCGCTGCGGCGCCGGCCAGTCGCCCTCGTGCGGGATGAGCGAGTCGCCGATGCCGCCGCGCGACCAGTAGGCGGCCATGTCGTAGCCGCCGCGGCCGGCCTGCTCGCCGCGCGAGCCGTAGCCGTGCCCACGGGCGTAGATGATCTTCGGGTTCCAGGCGCGGACGTCGTCGACGTCGATGCCGGCGCGGGCGCGGGAGTCGGGCAGCAGGTTCGTGACGAACACGTCCGACTGCGCGACCAGCTTCNGCAGGATCTCGCGGCCGGACTCGCTGCCGATGTCCAGGCCGAGGCTGCGCTTGCCGCGGTTGGGCTGCTCGATGAAGTGGTTGATGCTGCCGGCACCGGCGACGATGCCAGAGCTGATCAGGCCGCGCTGCGGGTCACCCGTGACCGGGTGCTCGATCTTGACGACGTCGGCGCCCCAGTCGGCGAGCACGGCGCCCGCCGACGGGACGAACGTCCACGTCGCCACCTCGACGACCCGCACGCCGGCCAGGATGTCCTGCTTCATCGGATGTCCTGCCTCATCGGCTCCGGTCTCCTCGAACAGTTCGATGTCCATACGGACTGAGCTATGACGGACTGATCTCTACAGTGTGTGTCGCTGATGTTCCGAAGGCGGATCGGTCGGCCGTNGCGGCGGCGTGACCGGTCCGGATGACGTTCCGGACGCATGCTGAATCGCCGCGCCCGACGGCCCCACCGGTCGAGCATCCTGCATGTTGACATGACCGTCAAACGTCGCTCCAATGACGGTGGCGAGGCCAGCGGCGGCCTCCCATGGAGGTGGGCGAGCGATGACGACGGACATTCCCGACTTACGAGGCCAGGGAACTGCCCGCGTACTGTCCGCCACCGGGCAGCTCGGGGGCCGAGCACCCGCCGAATCTGTCGCTCCCGTCAACATCGTCGGTCCCGCTGCCCGCGACGCGCGCCAGGCCTGCCGGTGAGCGCGCTGANGGGCGGGCCGGCCACGGCCGCGGACGAGGCCGCCATCCGCCGGGTGCTGCTGGAGTACTGCCGCGGCATCGACCGGCTCGACCTCGAACTGGTCCGCGGCTGCTACTGGCCGGAGGCGACCGACCGGCACGGGCCCTTCACCGGCACCCGCGACGAGTTCATCGACTGGGTCGGTCCGCTGCTGGGTCGCCAGACGATGACCATGCACCATCTCGGCAACGTCCTCGTCGACATCCCCGCCGGCCACGACGTCGCCGACGCCCACGTCGCCGTCGCCGAGAGCTACGGCGTGGCCTACCACGTGGGCGAACCCGCCGGCGACGTGCGGTGGAACTACGCCGCGGGCTTCCGGTACGTCGACCGGTTCGAGCGCCGCGACGGGCGGTGGCGCATCGCCGACCGGATCACCGTCATCGAGTGGGTCCGGCCCTGGGACGCCGACCGCGACCGGATCACCAAGTTCGGCGAGCACCTGCCGCGGCGCGACCGCACCGACCGGCTCTACGCCACCCTGCAGGCGGCGGCAGTAGGGGAAACGGCGGCAGTAGGGGAAACGGCGGCAGTGCGGGAAACGGCGACAGTGCGGGAAACGGCGACAGTGCGGGAAACGGCGACAGTGCGGGAAACGGCGTGAGGCTGGCCGAGACGGTTGCCCTGGTGACCGGCGCCGGGCAGGGCGTCGGGCGCGGCGTGGCGCTGGCGCTGGCCGCCGAGGGCGCGGCCGTCGCGGTCGTCNGGCGGACGCTCGCCAAGTGCGAGGCCGTGGCGGCCGAGATCGTCGAGCGGGGCGGGCGGGCGATCGCGGTGCAGGCCGACGCGGGGGTCCGCGCCGACGTGGACGCCGCCGTCGCCGCGGTGCGCGCTGGTCTCGGCCCGGTGACGAGCCTCGTCAACGTCGCGCAGACCACCCGGTACGGCTCGATCCGCCGGCTCACCGAGGACGACCTGGACGCCGTCTGGCAGTCGGGCCCGGTCGGGTCGCTGCGGTTCATGCAGGCATGCTTCGACGACCTGCGGGCCAGCAAGGGCAGCGTGGTCAACTTCGGCTCGGGCAGCGGGCTGACCGCCCGCCCCGCGATGGGCGCCTACGCCGCGGTCAAGGAGGCGCTGCGGACGATGAGCCGCGTCGCCGCCGCCGAGTGGGGCCGCTACGGCATCCGGGTCAACGTCGTCTGCCCGCTCGCCGGCTCGCCCGGCTTCGACAGCTGGACCGCCGACCTGCCCGATGCCGCGGCGAGCCTCGCCGCCCAGGTGCCGCTGGGCCGACTCGGCGACGCCGAGGCCGACGTCGGCCGCGCCGTGGTCTTCCTCGTCGGCCCGGACGCCCAGTACATCACCGGCACGACCCTGATGGTCGACGGCGGCTATGACTACCTCCGGTGAGCCGACCGGCCGCGCCGGCGCCCAGGGCCCGTTAGCCGGCGGTTCGTCGGCGGGCGGTGCGTTGGCCGGCGAGGTCGCGCTGGTCACGGGCGCGGGTTCGGGGATCGGCGCGGCCAGCGCCCGCCGGCTCGCCGCCGAGGGCGCGGCGGTCGCCGTCACCGACCTTGCCGAGGCGTCGGCGGCGCGGGTCCGCGACGAGATCGTCGCGGCCGGTGGGCGGGCCGTCGCGCTCGCCCTCGACGTCGCCGACGAGGCCGCCGTGCGCGACTGCGTCGAGCGGGTCGTGGCCGAGCTCGGCCCGATCGGCGTGCTGCACAACAACGCCGCCGCGACCGCGCTGTCCGGCGGTGGCGGCGACGCCGAGGTGCTGACCATGACCGCGGAGCTCTGGGACGCGACGATGGCCGTCAACGTGCGGGGGCCCATGCTGCTGGCGCGCGCCGTGCTGCCCGCGATGATCGCCGCCGGCCGCGGGTCGATCGTCAACACCTCGTCGGGGGCCGCCGCGGCCGCCGAGCACCTGCGCCCCGCCTACGGCGCGTCGAAGGCGGCGCTGGAGTCGCTGACCCGCAGCATCGCCACCCGCTACGGCCCGGTCGGGGTGCGCTGCAACGCCATCGCCCCGGGACTCGTGCTGACCGACACCGTCCGCGGCCCCGGCCGCGGGCTGCGCCGGATGCGCGCCGTGTTCGCCGCCCACACCCCGTCCCCGCTGGGCACGCCCGACGAGGTCGCCCGGGTCGTGGCGTTCCTCGCCTCCGACGCCGCCCGTTACGTCAACGGGGTCGTGCTGCGCGTCGACGGCGGGATGGGCGCCGCCCAGCCCTACCTCGCCGACCTGCTCGGCCGCCACNCCGCGGTCGAGGACGCCCCGACCGTGAACTCCTGAGGAGAGCCTGTGACCAAGTGGGGCACGCGATGAATCGGGGCACGCGATGAAGTGGGGCATCGTCTTCGCCAGCACCGGGTTCCCCGACCCCGAGGACGCCGTGGCGCTCGCCGTCGCGGCCGAGCAGGCGGGGTTCGAGTCGCTGTGGGCGCCGGAGCACGTCGTGCAGTCGCGCCGCACCGACGCCACCCCGTACCGCGGCGTCACCAACGGCAGCATGGACCGGCTGTCGCGGCGCGGCGGCATGCCCGACCCGCTGATCTGGCTGACCTACGTCGCCGCGGTGACCAGCCGCATCCGCCTCGGCACCGGCGTGCTGATCCTGCCGGAGCACCAGCCGACGGTGCTCGCCAAGACCGCCGCGACCCTCGACCATCTGTCCGGGGGCCGGCTGATGCTCGGCATCGGCGTCGGCGAGCTGCCCGAGGAGTACGCCGCCGTCGGCATGGAGTTCCGCAACCGGGGCCGGCGCATGGACGAGTACATCGACGCCATGCGCGTGCTGTGGCGCGACGACACGGCGACCTTCGCCGGCGAGCACGTCAGCTTCGACCAGGTGGAGTGCCGGCCGTGGCCGGTGCGCCGGGCGATCCCGCTGTTCGTCGGCGGGGCGTCGGAGGCGGCGATCCGCCGTGCGGCGACCCGCGGCGACGGCTACTTCCCGTTCGTGTTCCCCGGCCAGGACCCGCTCGTCGAGCTGCCGAAGCTGCTCGCCCGGGTCCGCGAGGAGACCAGGGCGGTCGGGCGCGACCCCGACGCCATGGAGTTCACCGCGGGCGGGGCGCGCAACGTCGAGGAGGCGAAGGTGTACGCCGACTTCGGCGTCCACCGGCTCACCGTCGCCGTGCGCGGGCGCACGATCGCCGAGATGCGCGACGACGTCGCCCGCCTCGGCGACGTGCTGGTCGCCCCGACGGCGGACCTGTGACCGCGGCCGACCTCCCCGCGTCGTCGTCCACCGCGCCGGCGTCGTTTCTGGGGCACGCGTCCTCTCCGGGGCTGGCGTCGTCCCAGGAGCCGCTGTCGTTCGCGGGGCGCACGGTGCTCGTCACGGGTGCGGGACGCGGTGTCGGTCGGGCGCACGCGATCGCCTTCGCCGCCCGCGGGGCCGCCGTCGTCGTCAACGACCTGCCGGGTCCCGCCGGCGGTCAGGGCGAGGGTGCTGATGGGGCCGAGGGGGCCGAGGGGGCCGAGGCCGTCGTCGCCGAGATCCGCCGGGCCGGGGGCAGGGCCATCGCGCACCTCGGCGACGTCGCCGAGCCGGGGGTCGCCGAGGCGCTGGTCGAGCGCGCGTTCGCCGAGTTCGGCCGGGTGGACGTCGTCGTCGCGAACGCCGGCATCGACCGGATCGTGCGGCTGCGCGAGGTCACCGCCGACGTGCTGAGCGAGTTCTTCCGGGTGCACGTGCTGGGCACCTGGGCGCTGTGCTCCGCCGCCTGGCCGCACCTGGTGCGGCAGGGCTACGGGCGGATCGTGACGACGACCTCGGCCGCCGGCTACTTCGGCCTGGCCGCCGCGCTGCCGTACACGGTCGCGAAGGGTGCCCTGCACGGCCTGACCCAGACGCTCGCCCTCGAAGGCGCCCGGCGTGGCATCACAGTCAACGCGGTCGCGCCGTTCGCGGCGTCACGGCTGGCCGCCGACCGGACCCGGTCGCGGCCCGAGATGTACGCCGCGATCGAGCGGGTCGCCCCGCCGGCGTCGGTGGCCGCGGTGGCGCTGTGGCTCGCGCACGAGTCGACGACCGTCACCGGCCTGGCCTTCGAGGCCGGCATCGACGCGGTCGACCGCATCGCGGTGGCCACCGGCGACGTTCTCACCGTCGACGGTGCGCTGACCCCCGAGGACGTCCGCGCCGGCGCGGCGCTGCTGACCGGAGGCGCCGTCACCGTGCCCGCCCTCGGCGCCGCCGACCGCCCCCTGACCCGCCGCCTCACCGAACGCGCCGCCGCAGCCGCGTCGAGGTGAACGGCGCCGTCCTGCGCGAGACAGGCCGGGATGTCACGTGTCCGCACGTCGCTCGTCGTAGTGACAGCGGGCGGCCTCGACTGCGTCGAGATGACCGACGGCCCATTCCAGGATGGCGTGCACAGGGGACCGAAGGGTCCGGCCCAGGGGGGTGATGCGGTATTCGATCGCCACCGGATCCGTGGACACCACCGCTCGTTCGACCATGCCGTTGCGCTCCAGTCGTCGCAGGCAGGCGGTCAGTGACTTCGGGGTGACGGCGGGCATGTCCTGCCGGAGTTCGTTGAAGCGTCGGGGACGGTCGCACAGTGCGGCCAGTACCAGCAGGGACCACTTGTCGAAGAGTTGGTCGAGCAGATGTCGNNCGTCGCCGTCGAGCGTCACGTCGGGCACGTCGGTCTCCCTCGCGATACCTGATTTCGTTGAAGTATATCCGTACTACTAGATATACCTCAGATACCTACCAGTCTGACGGCGAAACGGGAATCATGACTGACGCATACTCGACCCTCAAGATCTCTCTCGCCGGCGGCGTGGCGTACGTCATGATCGACAACCCTCCCATCAATCTGCTCGACGCGGCCCTGATGACGGACCTGGACCGGTTTGCGGACGCCATGTCCGGCGCCCACGACATCCGGGTGATCGTTTTCGACAGCGCGGATCCGGACTTCTTCGTCGCGCACGGCGACATGACGGCCGCCGACGACCCCGCGGCGTTCGTTGCGCTCCCCCTCGCGCCCGAACAAGACCAGTCCCTCAACCCGATGATGCGCCTGCACGAACGCATCCGGTCGCTGCCGCAGATCACCATCGGCAAGCTGCGCGGACTGGCCCGCGGCGGCGGTGCGGAACTGCTGTCCGCGATGGACCTGCGGTTCGCCTCGCTCGAACGCGCCGCAATGGCCCAGATGGAGTGTCGGCTGGGAATCATCCCGGGCGCGGGAGGCACTGCCTACCTGCCCGGTCTCGTGGGGCGCGCACGCACCCTGGAGATCATCCTCGGCGGGCAGCTGGTCGATGCCGCGACCGCGGAACGGATTGGATGGGTGAACCGGGCCGTGCCGGACACCGAGCTCGACCACGTCGTCGACACCCTCGCCGCCCGCATCGCCGCTCTTCCTCCCGGCGTCGCCCGCGCCGCGACCGAAGCGGTCGACACCGCGGTCGAATCGACCACGCACGGCCTGCGGAAGGCCAACGAGCTCCTCAAGGGACTGTTCGACGAACCCGCCGCAACCCGTCTCGCCAGGGCTGCCCTGGCCGCCGGCGCGCACACCCGCGACGGAGAGCGCCGCCTCGAGGCTCTTGTCGANGACATCACGTGAGAACTCCTACCGAGATGCCTTCAGGCGTCGCCGGCAGATGAGTGCGCATCCGAGGGTGAGGAAGGTCTCGTGGATGTCGTCGCGTATCTCCCAGCGGATGTGCAGGCGGCGGAACCCGTGCAGGTGGGCGAACGAGCTCCGCCACCCGGCGTTGGGTACCGAGCCCGGAGCCGTTCTCGGTGCCGGACGGGCGATCAGGGGTTTGACGCCGAGGTCCAGGATCAGGCGGAGGTACTTGTCGTGGTTGGAGCCGCCGGGCCCCGTCCGCGGTTCCATGGTCGGACGGTTCTGCGTCAGACGGATTTCAGCATGCCACCGTCGATCACAAGTTCCGTGCCGCTCATGTTGGCGACCCGTCCTGAGGCCAGAAAGACCACCAGGTCGGCGATCTCCTCCGGGCGGGTGAACTGGCCTGTCGATACACCGATGGACGACGGGATCTGGTCGATGTAGTCCTCCAGTGCGACGCCGGCCCGGCGCGCGAACATGTCGCCCGGGCCGCCCGGCGCTGTCCACAGGTCCGTCAGCACCGGACCGGGAGAGATCGTGTTCACCCGCAGCCCGCGGCCGCCGAACTCCTCCGCCAGCGCCTTGCCCAGGTTCGACACCGCCGCCTTGAGCGCTGACTGTGCCACGAGCCGCGGCTGCGGCAGTCTGGCGTTGACCGAGCTGATGTTCACCACCGCGCCGCGGTGCTCCAGCAGGCTCGGGAGCGCCGCGCGTGTGGTTCGGACCGTCGGCATGAGCGTCATGGTGAACGTGTGCTGCCACGCGTCGTCGTCGAGTTGCAGGAAGCCGCCCGGAGGCGTCGAGGTACCCGCGACGTTGTTGACAAGCAGATCAATTCTGCCGTGTCGGTCCAGAGCGTGACGAACCAGCTGTTCCGGCGCCTCGGGAGCACCAAGGTCCATTTCGAGGGCGTCTGGCGCCAACTCCTTCAGTGCGCTGGTGATCGTGCGGCTCGCCGCGACGACGGCATAGCCCTCCCTGACCAGGGCCTGCACGATGGCAAGACCGATTCCGCGGCCTGCACCAGTCACCACGGCGACGCGTGTTTCCTTGATCGTCATCTGACAGGTCTTCCACTCTGCGGCGGCAATTCCGAACAAGCCTTTACAGACTAGCGGCGTCACTCACCCGGGAGCAGGCAGAGTATCGCCACGCTATCGGCCATTTTTGTCAATTCACTGATGAGGCGATGCGTGGGATGGGTGATCTGCAACGTGGTCGAGGGCGGCCGTCGCCGTCCGGACGCCTTCGCCGTACGAGGCAGCCGCNGCGCTGGGCCGCTGAAGCCACCAGCCGTAGCTGAAATGATCCCTTCAGGAGGGCGTTCGCCGACCGCTGGGACGTCCGGCCGCCGGGTGATCCAGTCAGTGGTCAGGACCCGATGCTATGGATTACTCGGGTCACCTGCCGGTCCTGGGGTGTTCCGCCCGTCCGCTGGTAACCGTCGCGTCCCGCAGGCCGAGGACGCCGCGGGCCATCAGCAGGGTCAGGCAGTGCAGCACCTGCTCGCGGGTGAGCACCGGATGGCGCAGCCAGGCGTTGTAGGGGAACTCGGTGAGCACCGTCCACAACACGATCGTCATGGTGGCGGGCGTCGCGGTGGCCGGCGTCGCTGTGGTCGGTGGTGCGGTGGTCGGTGGTGCCGCGGTCGGCGTCGTCGCGGTGGGCCAGGGGGTCGGCAGGCGGGCGGCGACGTCCTCGAGGTGAAGGCGCACCGCGCGGGCCAGCGGCCACAGCGGCGGGTTGTCCAGGATCTCGCAGGTCCAGATGTGGAACACGGTGCCGTGCCGTTCGACGATGCGCAGCCAGTCGTCGAGCCAGCGGGTCAGCTCGTCGACGGTGCCCACGGCGAGCAGCGCGTCGAAGTGGTCGCAGATGTNCACTGCGGCGCGGTGCGCCAGCGTCGTGAAGATGGCCGTGCGGTCCGCCCAGTAGCGGTAGAAGGTTCCGTGCGCGACGCCGGAGCGGGCGATGATGTCGTTGACGCTGGTGCCGGCGAGCCCGCGCTGCTCGAAGGCCGCGACCGCCGCCTCAGTGATCGTCTCTACGGTGGAGCGCCCCCGACCGGTGACGGATCTGCGCAGCCCCGGCGGCAGCGGCGCGTCCCGCTGCGCGGGGACCTCGCCGGATGACGGGCCGGCGGTGCGAGCCGTGCCGGTGGGACCGACGACGCCGGCGGCGCGGGCCAGCGCGGCGAGATCCGGCCGGGGGACGAGGCCGGCGGGGGACGGGCCGGGGGAGCGCGGGGTTGGCCCGCAGGAGCGGGGGGCCGGTTCGGGGGCGGGGAAGAACGAGCGGTGGATCATGCCCGCGAGGGCGTCGTGCAGCGCCTCGTCCTCGTCGGGGTGCCGTGCGATCTTGCCGCGGGCGTCGGAGACGATGTGCGTCCACTCGACGATGCAGATCACGGCGACGGAGAGCACCCGGGTGTCCNCCCCGCCGGTGTCGGCGCGGGCCAGCCGCGGCGGCAGGCTCGCGGCGAGCACCTGCAGGTACTCCTCGGACGGGTTGTCGACGGACGCGTTGTCGACGAGGGCGGCCTCCGCGGTGGACAGCGGCCATTCGGCGAACACCGGTGAGTGGCGGCGCAGCACGGCGCCGAGCTCGCCCAGCCAGGCCCGGAACACCACGAACCCCGCTGGTCCCGCGCTGAGCACCGGCAGCCGCTGGAAGTGGTCGACCAGGTCGACGCCGAGCTCCTCGAAGAAGATCCGGAAGACCTCCAGCTTGCCGCGGAAGTACTGGTAGAAGGCGGCGTCGGAACGGCCGGTGGCCTCGGCCACCGCCTGGACGCTCGTGCCGTGGTAGCCGCGTTCGACGAACAGTCGCCGCGCCGCGGCGATGATCTCCTGGCAGGCGCGGGCGCCCTCCGCGCCGATCGCCTGGCTGGCCGGATACGGGGCACGCCGGCGCTGCGGCAGCCACGCGTCCCCGCCAGGAGCGAGCGTGACCCTTTCGGCGGGGAGCGTGTCCCTGTCGGGGGTGGGGGAGTCGGCGTCCGTGGCGTCCTGGCGCGGGCCGAGCGTGGGAAGCGGATCGGGCGTGGGAAGCGGATCGGGCGTCGGCAACCCGGCCTCCCTCGGGCCTCGTCGCAACGAGCGGTTCCCGGACGGTGATCCCGGCATCGCGTTGCGTGTGCAACGAGTGTATGCGGACGGGCATTGCACCAGGTGAAGAGGTGTCCGTGGCGGCCTGCGGCGATCGGGGCCCACCCCGGGGTTCCAATATGACAGGTGTCTTACTAGTGTGGTGGCTCACAGGCGGCCGGCGCTCGGGGGGAGCGCGCGGCCCCGCCGGCCGGACCACCGGCCGCACCATCCGTGCCGTCCGACCGGACCCCGCCCCTGCGGGCCACCGGTCCGCGGCCGACAGAGGCGAGAGAAGAGCATCCATGGGCTTGTTGGACGACCGGGTCGTGTTCATCACCGGGGCGGCGCGCGGGCAGGGCCGCTCGCACGCGGTGACGTTCGCCGAGCAGGGGGCGAACATCGTCGGCGTCGACATCTGTCGCGACCTCGAAGCCGTGCCCTACAAACTGGGCACCGCCGAGGACCTGGCCGAGACGGCCCAGCTGGTGGAGAAGGCCGGCGGGCAGATACTCACCGCCGAGGCCGACGTGCGCGACAAGGCCGCGCTGCAGGCCGCCTTTGACGCCGGGGTCGAGCGCTTCGGCCACATCGACACCGTCCTCGCCAACGCNGGGGTCATCCTCAGCAACAGCGACGAGCGTGACGCCGACGAGGCCCTGCGCCTCGGCATCGACATCATGCAGATCGGCGTGTGGAACACCTTCCAGGTCGCCATCCCGCACCTGATCGACCGCGGCCAGGGCGGCAACCTCGTCGCCACCAGCTCCATGGCGGCGCTGCTGCCGCTCACCGACGGCCGCGGTGGATCCGACGCCTACGGGATGGCCAAGAACGCCGTCATCGCGCTGGTCCGCTCGTACGCGAACTGGCTGGCCCCGCACCGCATCCGGGTCAACGCGGTGGCGCCGACGAACTGCGCGACGCCGATGGTCACCGAGAACCCGGCGCTGTTCGGCGTGATCGAGGCGAACCCCAACCTCGTCAACGCGATGCAGACGATGCTGCCCGACCTCCCCATGATCGAGCCCGGTGACGTCAGCCAGGCCATCCTGTTCCTCATCTCCGACGCCGCGCGCTCCTTCACCGGCAGCCTGCTCAAGGTCGACGCCGGCATGGACGTCCGTCGCTAGCACGGCGACGGCCAGGCCCGCCCGCCCGCTCACCCGATCGGATCACCGCCCCCCGGCGTGGTGGAGGCGGAGGACTTGCGGAGGACCCATGACCCCCACCACCCCCACCACCCCCACCACCCCCACCACCCCCGCCGCGGCCGGTGCGACCGTGGCCGGCGAGGCCCGGATGCTCATCGACGGCAGGCTGGTCGAGGCCACCGGCGGCGCCGTCTACGACAACATCAACCCGGCCACCGAGCAGGTGCTGGGCCAGACCAGCGACGCCGCGGCCGTCGATCTGGACGCCGCGATCGCCGCGGCGCGGCGCGCCTTCGACGAGTCGGCGTGGTCGACCGACCGGGACCTGCGCCGCCGCTGCCTGCAGCAGCTCCAGCAGGCGCTGGAGGGCGAGCGCGAGGCGCTGCGTGCCGAGCTCGTCGCCGAGGCCGGCGCGCCCGTCGCCGTCACCGGCATCGCCCAGCTCGACTGGCCGCTGGCCGACGGGCTGCGCGCCCCGCTGGAGCTGATGGACAGCTTCCCCTGGGAGCGGTCCCTGCCCGACACCCACCTCATGGGCACCAGCCACCGGGCCGTCTGGCAGGAGCCGGTCGGCGTGGTCGCGGCGATCGTGCCGTGGAACTTCCCGTTCGAGGTCACGATCAACAAGCTGGGCCCGGCACTGGCGACCGGGAACACGGTCGTGCTCAAGCCCGCACCGGACACGCCGTGGAACGCCACCCGCATCGGCCGGCTCATCGCCGAGCAGACCGACATCCCGCCGGGTGTGGTCAACGTGGTGCCCTGCTCGGACAACGCCGTCGCCGGCCAGCTCCTCGTCGACCCGCGGGTCGACATGGTGTCGTTCACCGGGTCGACGGGGGTGGGCCGCCTCGTCGTGGAGAAGTCCGCGGCGACGATGAAGCGCACCCTGCTCGAACTCGGCGGCAAGTCGGCGATGATCGTTCTCGACGACGCCGACCTCGCCGCGGTGCTGCCGCTGGCCGGGTTCGGCGCCTGCCTGCANTCCGGGCAGGGCTGCGCGCTGCTCACCCGGGTGCTGCTGCCGCGCGAGCGCTACGCCGAGGGCGTGGAGATCCTCGCCGGGGTGATCGGCGCCCTGCCCTACGGCGACCCGACCGATCCCGCGAACCTCGCCGGCCCGCTCATCAACGCCCGCCAGCGCGAACGGGTCCTCGGCTACATCGAGGCCGGCCGGGCGCAGGGGGCCCGGGTCGTCGTCGGCGGCGGGCGGCCCGAGCACCTCCCGCGCGGGTACTACGTGCAGCCGACGCTGCTCGCCGACGTGGACAACACGATGACCGTCGCCCGGGAGGAGATCTTCGGGCCGGTGGTGTGCGCGATCCCGTTCGACGGCGAGGACGACGCGGTCCGCATCGCCAACGACAGCCCGTACGGCCTGTCCGGCGGGGTGTACTCGGCGTCGGTCGAGCGGGGGCTGGGCGTCGCCCGGCGCATCCGCACCGGCAGCATCAACGTCAACGGCGGGATGTTCTACGGCTCCGACGGCCCCTACGGGGGCTTCAAGCAGAGCGGCCTGGGCCGGCAGGGCGGCCTGGAGGGCTTCGCCTCCTACACCGAGGCCAAGACCGTCGGCTACGTCGGTGCCTGACCCGGACGCCGGCATCGGCGCCGGGGCGGGCGTGGGCGGCGCCGCCGGTGCCAGCGTGGCCGTCGGGGTCGAGGTCGGGGTCGGCGGGGGCTGGCTGGAGCGCGTCTTCGCGGTGCACGCGGGCAGTGCCCGCCCGGCGGTGCTCGACGCCGGCGGTCCGGTCAGCGGCGCCGAGCTCGTCGGGCGGGCGACCTACGCCGCCGAGTTCCTCATCGGGCTCGGTGTCGCGGCGGACACGCCGGTGCCGGCGCTGCTCACCAGCAATCCCGACGCGCTGGCGCTGCTGCTCGGCGGGGCGGCGGCCGACCGGCCGGTGGCCCCGCTCGGGCCCCGGCTGACCGCCACCGAACTCGCCGGCCCGGTGCGCGCCAGCGGCGCCGGCGTCCTGCTCACCGAACCGGCCTGGGCCGCCGTCGCGGCCGAGGCCGCGGCGCTGGCCGGGGCGCGGGTGATACCCGTGCCGGCGATGCGGGCGTCCGGCGCGGCCCCGCCGGTGCCGCGCGGACCGGTCGCGCTGTACCTGCACACCTCGGGCACCACCGGGGCGGCCAAGCGGGTGCCGGTCACCCAGGAGGTGCTCGCCGCGCGCACCGAGCTGCTGTCCGGCCTGCTCGACCTCGGCCCGGACAGTCGCTACGCCACCGGCTCGCCGCTGCACCACATCGGCGGGCTCGGCAACACCCTCGTCGCGGTGACCGTCGGCGCGACCGTGCTGCCGACGGCGCGCTTCAGCCACGAGTGGTGGGCCGGCCTGCGGGAGCAGGGCGCCACGCACTGCCAGCTCGTCCCGACGATGATCGAGATGCTGCTGGCCGAGGGGACGCTCGACGCGGTGGGGCTGCGCACCCTGATCTACGGTGCGTCGCCGATCAGCCCGGAGACCCTGCGCCGGGTGCAGACCGTGCTGCCCGGGGTGCGTCTGGTCAACCTGTTCGGCCAGACCGAGGGCAGCCCGCTGACCTGCCTGACCCCGGCCGACCACGACCGGGCCGCGGCCGGCGCCCCCGACCTGCTCGCCACCGTCGGGCGGCCCGTCCCCGGGCTGCGGCTGCGCATCGACGACCCGGACGACGCCGGGGTCGGCGAGGTGCTCGCCGCCGCGGCGCACCTGAGCGTGCACGCCGCCGACGGCTGGCTGCACAGCGGCGACCTCGGCTTCCTCGACGACGACGGCTACCTGCACCTCGTCGGTCGGCGCAACGACATGATCGTGCGCGGCGGGGAGAACGTGTACCCGCTGGAGATCGAGCACACGCTCGTCGAACATCCCGGGGTCGCCGACGTCGGGATCGTCGGGGTGCCCGACGCCCGGCTGGGGGAGACGCTGGCCGCGTTCGTCGTCCCCGCCGACCCCGACCGCCCGCCGCCCGCCGACGAGCTGCGCCAGTTCGTCCGCGACCGGCTGGCCGGGTTCAAGGTGCCCGCCTACTGGTACGTCGTGGACGCGCTGCCGCTCAACGCCGCCGGCAAGCTCACCCGCCCCGCCCTGCGCGCCCGCCACGACGCCGCTGCCGCCGGCAGCCTGTCGCCGTAGCGGGCCCTCGCCCGGAGTGTCCGGGCGAGGGCGCGGGCGGACGGGCGGGCGCGAGCGGGGTGGGTCGGTCAGGAGCCGGTGGTGGCGGGCAGCTCGTGGCCGCAGAGGTTCTCGCGGACGACGCTGAAGGCGTCACCGGTGCGGTTCGCCTGCACGAACGACCAGCAGGTGGTCTGCTTGCCCCGGTNGTGGGCCAGGTCCATCGGCTGGATCAGCCCGCCGGCGTCGTAGTTGTGCACCGCGTTCAGGGCGTTGACGAAACCCTCGCGGGTCGGGCAGGGACCGGCCTCGGTCAGCCCGCGCAGGAACAGGTCGGTGTCGATGTAGGCGATCATCGCCAGTTCCTGCTGCGNGTTGGGGACCTGCGGGGCGTAGCGCNACATCGCCGTGCGGTAGTTCGCGATTGCCGGGCCGNCGGCCTCGAAGGGGNGGTAGAACACCGGGATGGTCACGCCGGCCAGCGCGCCGCCGGAGTCGTGCAGGAGCTGGGTGTCGTAGCCGCTGACCGACAGGATCACGCGCAGGTTCACCCCGGCGGCNCGCACGGCGGTCAGGACCGCGGGCAGGTCGGGGGCGTTGATGACGGTGAGCAGGGTGTCGGCGCNGCTGTCGGCGATGCGCCGGGCGACGGACGCCGGGCTGTCCGCGTTCGCGGTGTAGGCGATCTCGCCGACGACCGGGATGCCGGCGGCCTGGGCGCTCTGGGTCATCTTGGCGCTGGTGTTGCCGACCCCGGCCGACAGCGCGGTCCGCAGCAGGATCGCCTTCGTCCCGCCCTGCGAGCGCAGGAACGTGCCGTAGGTGTCGGTCGCGGCGCCGGTGGTGGAGGAGAACGAGAACATGGTGCGGTACTTCGCCCAGACGTCGCCGGTGGCCAGCCCGCCGACCGGGACGCCGTGCTCGGCCAGGTACTGGGCGCTGCCGTCGGTGGCCAGGGAGTACTCCAGGATGCCGAAGACTCCTCGTTGCTCGACCAGGTCCCGGGCGGCGACGCCGTTGGCCGAGGGGTCGCCCTGGTCGTCCCGCCAGTCGTAGACGATCTTGCGTCCGTGGATGCCGCCGGCGGCGTTCGCCTGGCCGATGCGGGCGTCGACCCCGGCGCGGGTGGCGGCCATCGAGGCCGCCGTCGGCCCGGAGTCGGGATAAAGAAGCCCGAGCCTGACCTCCGATGAGGTCACGCCCGGGCTGTCACAGGGTCCCGCCGACGACGCGGTCGGGGACGAGCACGCGCTCGCCCCCGCGGCGACTAACGCCAGCACGGCGGCAGCGCTGGATAACGATAAGGAACGGCGACGCATCGTGAACCCCCGTGGAAGCGGTCAGGGAAGGGAGGGGACAAGAGGGAAAGGGGCAAAATGGACAATTGGTGTACCATGGAGGTGGCTGGACAACGGTGCAGGCAGCCGGGGAACGGTGAAGGAAAAGGACATGCCCCGGCGCCGTGGGACGCCGGGGTTCGGGGTGGTACTCGGGACGGCGGGAACGATCAGGCGCGGGCCGCCGGCCCGGCGGTCGGGCACGCCGGCCGCCGACCGCCCACGCCTGGTGCCGCGCTCACCCGCCGGCCAGCGGCCCGCCGAGCGGCGGTGGCGGGCGGCGGTGGCGCGGACTCAGCTCTCGTAGCGGGGTGTGCCGCGGTAGCCGAAGAAACGTTCGAAGTTCTCGTCGTTGATCGGCCGCCGCGAGTTGCGCTCCAGGGCGTCGCGCAACGCCGCGAGCCGGGCACGCTCGCGCCCGACACGCTCGGCGTCCACCGGCTCGGCGCCCTCCAACTCGGTGACCAGGGTGTTCTGCGCTTCGATCTCCTCGGCGAGGCGTACCGCCACCTCGCTGTAGGTGAGCAGATCCTGGTCGTCCTCGTCCTCGCGTTGCGGGACGGCGGCGGGGTTGGTCCCTGCGTCGGTCATGCGTACACCGTCCTTTCTGCGGTCCTCGCAGGGGGCTGTGACCCCCCGCGTCGGCAATCCCACGTGTCGGCGGAGCTCCACCTCACGTCCGTCGATCGGCACGCCCGTCGATCGTCAGAGTTCGATGGGAACCCAGCCGGCGCCCTCGGACGACCGGTGCGCCGCGTCGATGATCTCCAGGCTCAGCAGCCCGTCGGTGAACGTGGGGACCGGGGTGGGCTGGCCGTCGAAGGCGGGCAGCCAGTCCTCGAGCATCAGCGCCATCGCCCGGCTGCCGTGCCCGGCCAGGCCCTCGGGCAGGTGCTGCGGGGCGGCGGGCTCGCGCTCGATCGGGGCCAGTGGCGCCAGCCCCTTCTCGCTCGCCGGACCCGCCTGGTAGGTGGTGTGGCGCAGGCTGCCGTCGGCGACGATGGTGCCCTCCCCGCCCAGCAGCTCGAGGCGGAAGTGGTCGACGTTCGCGCCGATCGTGGAGACGCTCAGGATCGCGATCGCGCCGGAGGCGAGCCGCAGCAGCACCGCGGAGGTGTCGTCCGCGGTCACGGCCAGTTCCCCGCCGTCGGGCAGCGCCCGCGTCGGCACCGAGCTGCGCACGTCGGCACACACCGCCACCGGCGGCCCCAACAGCGAGCAGACGAAGTCCAGGTCGTGGACGAGCATGCCGGCGAGGTAGCCGCCGCCCTGGGCGCGGTCGTACATCCAGGCGGCCTGCAGGGGCCGGCTCGGATGCCAGTAGGAGGCGCTGCGGCTGACCCGGGCCACGTGCGGGGTGCCGAGCAGCCCGGCCCGCACCTTGTCGGTGATCGCCAGCCACTCCGGGTTCCAGCGGTTCTCGAAGCAGCAGCCGGTCGGCCGGCCCGACGCCTGCGCCGCGGCGACCATCTCCCTGGCCTGCGCCGGATCGGCGGCCAGGGGCTTCTCGCACAGCACGGCCTTGCCCGCATCCAGCGCGGCGAGGGTGATCTCGTGGTGCAGCGCGGTCGGGGTCGCGACCGAGATCAGATCAAGGTCGTCGCGGCGTACGAACGAGCGCCAGTCGGTCGAGGTGTCGTCGATGCCCAGCCGGGCGGCGACCTTCCCGAGCCGCTCCGGCGTCCGCGCGCACAGCGCCACCGGCTCGTACCCCTGAGCCGCCCGGTAGGCCGGAGCCTGAACGATCGCCCCCCAGCCGACCCCCACGATGCCCACCCGCAGCGTCATCGGACCACCCGCGCTGTCATGTCGCCTCCCACGCGACGGACGCCCGCCGCCCTGCCGCATTGACGCATTGCCGAAACCAAAGGCTAATTGGTTAGACACTAGTGCGGGACTCCTCCGGCGGGCAACGCAGGCCCGGCAGCCGGCGCCGCAGGCTGGCCGGAGGCGACGACGCCGCCCCGATACCGTCACGAATCCGGCCTGAACGGTTGGCGGGAGGGCGGTATCGAGGCCCGCGTCTGAGCGGCGTCCTACACTTGCCTGCGGGAATGCCCTGTCGGGGCCGGTGGAGGAGTGGGAATGNGTGAGGGGGCGCCGGGTGGTGGTCGAACCCGAGCGTGAGCCGCTCCTGCCATCGCGGCGGCGGGATCCGTATCCGGTCAGTCCCGTGATCGGTCCGGAAGGCGAGCGGNCCTGTGCGGAGATCGTGGCGGCGGCCCGCGGACTGTTCGCCCGGCGCGGCTACCACGGCACCAGCATCCTGGCGATCACAGAGGCCACGGGCCGCTCGGACACCGCCTTCTACCAGTACTTCCAGAGCAAGATCGAGTTGTTCGCCCTCTTCTACGAGCAGCTCGGCCGGGACCTCGTCCGCCACTTCCGCGGCCAGCGGGTCATCGAGCCCGGACCGGCCGGGCTGACGGAGTTCCGCGCCTGGCTCGAGGGCCTCGACGACGTCCTGCGCCGGCACTCGCCCGTCTTCGCCGCCTGGCCGCTGGTCGCGGACGACGCCCTGATGCCAGAAGATCCCTCCGAGCAGTACCTGCACGTGCTCGCGGAGGAGATGCGGCCTCGGCTGGCGCTCGCCGGCACCGGTCCGGTGGACACCCGCGTCCTCGCGATCGCGATCATCAGTCTCATGCAGTGGACGCACGTCGTGCTCGATCCACGCCGCCCCGGCGTCCTGCCGCCCGAATCGTCCGTGCACGCCACGCTTGCGACGATCATCCACTCCTCGCTGTTCCCGCGGGAGGCCGGCGCCGTGGGCGCCGTGGGCGCCGACGGCGACCCGCCGCCCTGGCCGGACCTTCTCCTGGACAGCAGCACGGATCGCGCGGACCCGCTCGGCGCCTGGCGCGAGACGGCCCCGCTCGGCCTTCGTCGGCGGGTCACCCGGCGGGCCGAACCGACGATCCGGCGCATTCTCGCCGCCGCCAATCAGGCGTTCGAGCGAGGCGGGCTGGCCGGTACGAGCGTCGACGACATCACCGCCGAGGCCGGCGTCGCCCACGGCACGTTCTACCAGTACTGGGAGGACCGGTACGCGATCTTCGCGACGCTGGCCCACCAGGCGGCGGTCGACATCTGCACCCACCTCGACGACCTGCTGCGCGCCGAGGACGAGAGCGACATCCTGGCCTGGATCGACCGCTGGTTGGACGTGCTGCGACGGCGCGGCCCCACCCTGCACGTGTGGACGACCGAGGTGCTGCCGACCGCCCCGCTGCAGCGGCTGAGCCGTCAGCTTCGGACCCACCTCGACGCGGTCACCGCGCGGCTGCTGGCGCGGTGGGCGCCGGGACGATCGCTGGACCCGTCGGCGGCCGCCATCGTGCTGTGGGTCCTGCTGGGGGAGTTTCCCTACCACGCCTGGCAGCGCCATCCGGTCCTCGACCGCGACGACGTCCATCGCTCGCTCGCGCTCCTGCTCGTCGGTGGTCTGCTCGGCGCTCGCACACCCCTGTCCGCCGGCGGCCCGCCCCGCTGAGTGGGCGGGGTCAGGCCGGCCCGGCGACGGCCGTGCAGAACGTGACGAGATGGTCGCGTTCCANGGCGTCGGGCCCCGTGCCGGTGGCGACGTGGCGCTCGAGCGCGCCGAGGACCACGTCCAGGATGGCCCGTGCGTCCAGCTCCGGGTGAGGGCGTCCGGCCGCGGCCAGGGGCGTGACCAGCAGGTCGCCGAGCTGGTTGTCGAGGGTCGACCGCCCCGGTTCGGGGCCGCCCGAGCCCAGCGTGAGCCGGCTGATCGCGATGCTCTGCGTGGCGACCTCGGGGCTGGTGAGCTGACTGAGCAGCCCCTGGACCCAGGCGGCGACCTGATCGGCGGGGCTGGTCTCCTTGGCCATCTGGTGGCCCAGGTAGGAACGGACCCGCAGGACGCCGCGCTCCATCACGGCGTGCAGCAGTTCGCTCTTGCCCGCGAAGTAGCGGTAGAAGGTCTGGTTGGAGGTGCCGGCTTCGGCGACGATGTCGCTCACCCGCGGCTCCGCCGGGGCGACCCGGACCGCCACCCGCAGGGCGGCGTCGAGGATCTGCTCGAGCTCGTCGAGGGCGTCGCGCTGGTGGCGGNGCAGTGCTCGATCGACTGCGGCGCGTACGGACGCGGGCGCTGCGTCCCACTCCAGTCGGGTCGACTCCATGGATGCCAGTGTGCCGTGCGTGGCGGGCGAAGCGGGGCCGGATCCGGCCATGTCGCAGAATCTGGTTCTGAGATGGACAGAATGCTATTCTGCCCAACGTCCCGCTCCCGTCGACGAGGAGGTCCGGATGGGGAACCCGATCCAGCCCGCCAACCCGCGCCAGCCTGCCGCACTGAGCCGGTGCCCGCGGTGAGCGCGGGTGCGGCGGCACAGGGCGTGGCGCTCGATGTCGCCCGGCTGGCCCGCTGGCTCGACGCCGAGCAGGTGCCCGGGGCGGGCGAGCTGCCCGTCGTCGAGCGGCTCACCGGTGGTTCNCAGAACGAGCTGTACTCGCTGACCCGCGGCGGCGAGCGCACGGTGCTGCGGATGCCCCCGGCGGCCGCGAGCGCGTCCCGCGTCGACGGGCTGCGCAGGGAGCTGCGACTGCTGCGCGCGCTGCGCGGAACCGACGTGCCCCACGCCGAGCTCGTCGCCGGTGACCCCACCGGCGAGGTGCTGGGAATGCCGTTCTACGTCATGCGCGCCATCGACGGCTGGAGCCCGACCGCGACCTGGCCGGCCCCGTTCGACACCGACCCGGCCGCCCGTCGCGGGCTGGCGTTCGAGCTCGTCGACGGCATCGCGAAGCTGTCCCGGGTCGACTGGCGGGCCCGCGGGCTGGAGGGGTTCGGCCGCCCGGAGAACTTCCACGAACGCCAGGTCGACCGCTGGCTGACGTTCCTCGGCGCCTACCGCTTCCGCGAGCTGCCCGGCCTCGACTCCGCGGCGGACTGGCTGCGGGCGAACCGGCCGGCCACCTTCGAACCCGGGATCATGCACGGCGACTACCAGTTCGCCAACGTGATGTTCCAGCACGGCGCCCCGGCCCGGCTCGCCGCCATCATCGACTGGGAGATGACGACGGTCGGCGACCCGCTGCTCGACCTCGGCTGGGCGCTGCTCGGCTGGGACGGGGAGCAACCGCGCACCGAGGGCTTCTACCTCGACGTCTCCGGCATGCCGCGCCGGGCCGAACTGCTGGAACACTACGAGCGGGTGAGCGGACGCTCGACCGCGGACATCGACTACTACCTGGTGCTGGCCAACTGGAAGCTCGGCGTGGTGCTGGAGAAGAGCTACGCGGCCTTCAGCAGCGGCGGGACGGTCGACCCCAAGGTCGAGACGTTCGGGCCGCTGGTGCTGCAGCTGCTGGCCACCGCCGCCGACCTCGCCCGCTCGCTGCCGGCCCGGAGAGGCTGACCATGGGATACGCGGACACCCTGTTCGACCTGACCGACCGCGTCGTGCTCATCACCGGCGGCAGCCGCGGGCTCGGCCGGGAGATGGCCTTCGGCGCGGCGCGCTGCGGCGCCGACGTTGTCATCGCCAGCCGCGACCTCGACTCCTGCACGGCCACCGCCGCCGAGATCGAGGCCGAGACCGGCCGCACGGCCCTGCCGTACGCGGTGCACGTCGGACGCTGGGACGAGCTGCCCGGCCTCGTCGACGCCGCCTACGAGCGGTTCGGCAAGGTCGACGCACTGATCAACAACGCCGGGATGTCGCCGTTGTACGACACCCTCGGTGACGTCAACGAGAAGCTGTTCGACGCGGTCGTCAACCTGAACCTCAAGGGTCCCTTCCGACTGTCGGTGCTCGTCGGCGAACGGATGGTGGCCGCGGGCCGCGGTTCCATCGTCAACGTCAGCTCCACCGGCTCNATCCGCCCGACGCCGGCGATCCTGCCGTACGCCGCGGCCAAGGCCGGCCTCAACGCGCTCACCGAGGGCCTCGCGCTCGGCCTCGGCCCGCACGTGCGCGTCAACACTCTCATGTCCGGCCCGTTCTACACCGACGTCAGCAAGCACTGGGACCTCGACGCCGTCNCCGAGGCGGCCAGGTCACACGCGCTGCAGCGCGCCGGTGACCCGCGCGAGATCGTCGGTTCCGCGCTGTACCTGATCTCGGATGCGTCCAGCTACACCTCCGCCGCGACCCTGCGGGTCGACGGCGGCATCCCCTGAGCCGACACCATCCCCTGAGTCGACACCGATCCTGAGCCGACACCGGCCCGAGTGCTGGGAGGAAAAGCCATGGCATGGGACTTCTCGACCGATGCCGAGTTCGAGGCCAAGCTCGACTGGGTCCGGGCGTTCGTGCGCGAGGAAGTGGCACCGCTCGACGTGCTGTTCCCGGGCTGCGAGTACCTGCCCCTCGACGACGAGCGACGCGCGATCGTCGACCCGCTCAAGCAGCGGGTGCGCGACGAGGGCTTGTGGGCCCCGCATCTGGGCCCGGAGCTCGGCGGGCAGGGNTTCGGCGCGGTGAAGCTGACCCTGCTCAACGAGATCCTTGGCCGCACGGACTGGGGGCCGATCGTCTTCGGCACCCAGGCGCCCGACACCGGCAACGCCGAGATCATCGCCCGGTTCGGCACCCCGGAGCAGAAGGAGCGCTACCTGGCGCCCCTGCTGGCCGGTGAGATCTTCTCCTGTTTCTCCATGACGGAGCCGCAGGGGGGCGCCGACCCGCGGGTGTTCACCACCCGGGCGCGACGCGAGGGCGACGAGTGGGTGATCGACGGCCGCAAGTACTGGTCGTCCAACGCCGCGGTGGCCTCGTTCCTCATCATCGTCGCGATCACCAATCCCGACGTCCCCGTGCACCACGGTGCGTCGACGTTCCTCGTCCCGCGCGACACCCCGGGCGTGGTGATCGAGGACAGCCACCACGTGTTCGGCGCGCACCACCACGAGCCGGGCCACTCCCTCGTCCGCTACGAGGGGGTGCGGGTGCCGGCGGACGCGCTGCTCGGCCACGAGGGGCGCGGCTTCGAGGTGGCCCAGTCCCGGCTGGCCGGCGGCCGGCTGCACCACGCCATGCGCGCCATCGGCGTCGCCCAGCGGGCCATCGACATGATGGGACAGCGGGCCCGCAGCCGGTTCACCCAGGGCAGCTCGCTGGCCGACAAGCAGTTCGTGCAGGGGTTCATCGCCGACTCCTACACCGAGCTGATGCCGTTCCGGCTCGCCGTGCTGCACGCCGCCTGGCTCATCGACACCCAGGGGGAGCACGCCGCCCGTACCGACATCGCGGCCCTGAAGGTGCTCACCCCGAAGGTCATCCAGTCCATCGTGCTGCGGGCGATCCAGGTCCACGGCGGGCTCGGCATCACCGAGCAGCTTCCCCTNGTCGACATGTTCACCACGGGACTCGCCCTCGGCCTCGCCGACGGGCCCACCGAGGCGCACAAGGTCAACCTCGCCCNCCAGCTCCTGCGGCACTACGAGGCCGACGACCCGGCGTGGCCCGAGGAGTTCCTCGGCCGTCGCCTCGCCGCGGCCCGGGAGAAGTACGGCGATCTCGTCGCCACCGTCCCGTCGGTGCCCGCCGGGCCGCCGGTGGTGCAGCCAGGGGTGTGACGGCGCCCGCGGGGCTCAGGCCTCGAGCACCGCGGTGATGAACCCGCCGATGGTGGTGACGACGTCGGCGTCGTCGACCGGCAGGTGCTGGGCGTGGCAGTGGTACCAGGTGCGGTCCATCATCGACTGCACCGCCAGGCCCAGCGCCTCGGGTGCGTCGGTGGGGGTGCGCTGGCGACCCCGCAGGTGCACCCCGAGCAGCCAGGCCACCCGCATCTGCATCTTGTTGCTCGCCGCGCCGACGCTCTCGTCGGCCGGGCCGGACTGCGCCGAGAGAATGAACGCGCCGTGCTGGTCCATGAACGCGAAGTACTTCCACACCCAGGCCACGACGTCGGCCTGGGTGCAGGGCCGCGGGATGGTCTCCCACTCGGCGATGACCTGGAGGAGTTCCTGAAAGGTGGCCTGGCCCAGGGTGTCGAAGATTTCCCGCTTGTCGCGGAAGTAGGTGTAGAAGCCGGCGCGGGAGATGCCGCAGGCGTCGGTGATGTTGTTGATGCGGGTGCCGGCGTACCCGCGTTCCAGGAAGAGCTTCTTGGAGGCGTCGAGGATCGCGTTGCGGGTGCGCGCCGCGCGCCAGCCCAACCGGCCGGCCGCGGTCTCGACGCCGGCCGGCTCGACCTGCGGGATCCGGGGATCGCCGTCGGGGGCCGTGCCCTCGTCGACGATCTCCGCGGAGGTTGAGTCGCCCATGGTCGATCCAGTGTATGGAGTGCCGGCCGCGCAACTGTGACGGACGCGTCAGAGGTTGCTCACACACGCGGGTCGCCCCCACACGCGGGTTGCTCACACACGCGGGTCGCCCCCACACGCGGGTCGCCCCCACACGCGGGCTGGTAAGGCACGCGCTCGGGCGCGCCTGGCCGGCGATCAGCGAGTCCGGTGCTCCCGTATCATCCACCCGGAGCGCCGCAGCGCCGCCGAACCGTCGGTGCCGTCGTGCGTTGGCCGACGCGGGCACCCGGTCGGGACGAGCGCGAAGGGGTGTGTCGGCGGGATGGGCCCCAGTGGCTGAGACGTCGCTGCGGCTTGCCGCCGACGACCCGGACCGCGCCGAGCGGGAGCGTCGGGCGATCATCCGCGCCGCGCACCGGCTGATCGGCCGGGAGGGGCGCGCGACGACGCCGCTGGAGGACATCCTGCGCGGCGCCGGGGTGAACAGGCGCACCTTCTACCGGCACTTCCCGTCCAAGGACGCGCTGATCCTGACCATGCAGCGGGAGGCCGCCGCCGGGGTGCGCGACAGCCTGCGCGCGGTGGTGCGCCAGGCCGGCGACGCCCGGGNCGCCGTCGTGGCATGGATCGAGGAGCTGCTCGCGATCGGCTGGGACGAACGCGCCAGCCGGGACGGGCGGACGTTCATGACCCCGGAGGTCGGTCTCGTCGTCGGCATCGCCGAGGCCCTGGAGGACATCTACGCCGAGCACCGGGGCATCCTCGCGGAGGTCCTCGCCGCCGGGCGCACCGACGGCAGCCTGCCCGCCGCGGAGCCGGAGTGGGACGCCCTCGCGATCCACGCCGTCGTCGTGCGCTACCTGGAGATGCGGGCGCGCGGGCGGCTGGACCGGCCCTTCGCCGCGGTGGTGGACGACGTCGTACGCAGGTTCCTCCCGGCGGCGCCCGGGACGCGGGGCTGACCGGCACGCAGGGCTGATCACCCCCAGGTCACGGGCCCGCCCCAAACGATGGTCACCTTGGACGGGTATCGTCACCATCCCGGTCGGTACCAGCCGGGAGTCGACCCGTGCCGAGCGCGGGCGTCGGCTGTAGGGGAAGGTAACGATGACACCGGGTCCTCTTCTCTACGCGCTCTACACCCGGCGGCTGCGCCGGCAGGTCATGGCCGGCCCGCTGCCGGCCCACGTCGGGCTGGTCATGGACGGCAACCGCCGCTGGGCCCGCGAGATGGGCCTGGCCAACCCCAGCCTGGGCCACCGCTACGGCGCCGAGCATGCCGAGGACGTGCTGTCCTGGTGCGAGGCCGTCGGCATCCGCCACGTCACCGTGTTCGTCTGCTCGACCGAGAACCTGCAGCGCCGCGGCGACGCCGAGGTCGCCTTCCTCATGCAGGTCATCGAGCAGGTGGTCAGTGACCGGCTCGCCCGGCCCGACGCCCGCTGGCAGGTCCACCTCGCGGGCATGCTCGACGCGCTGCCCGACAGCACCGCGCGAGTGCTCAAGGACGCGGTCGAGACGACCCGTGCCTGCACGACCGGCTTCCACGTCACCCTCGCCGTCGGCTACGGCGGGCGGCAGGAGGTCATCGAGGCGCTGCGTGAGCACCTGTACGAACGCGCCGAGGCCGGTGACTCCCTCGCCGACGCCGCCGCCTCGCTGACCATGGACGACATCGCCCGCCACCTCTACACCGCCGGGCAGCCCGACCCGGACCTGGTGATCCGGACCTCCGGCGAGCAGCGGATGTCGAACTTCCTGCTCTGGCAGAGCGCCTACTCGGAGCTGTACTTCTGCGAGGCCTACTGGCCCGCGTTCCGCGAGATCGACTTCCTGCGCGCCCTGCGCAGCTTCGCCGCCCGCGGGCGCCGGCACGGCGCCTGAGCCGACCGGCCGTGCCGGCGGTCGGCCGCGGCGAGCCGGGTATGGCAGAAACTGCCAGACGCTGCTAGCGTCACCATCCTTCGCGAACCGAAGGAGTGCAGCCATGAGTCCTGTACCCCGTCCGGATCCGGTCGTCATCGAGGCGGCAATCTCCCCGCTGCGCGACGGGCGACAGCTTCAGACCACCGAGGAACTNATCGCCCAGGCTCGGGAGTCCCTGGCCGCCGGGGCCGGCATCATCCACCATCACCACAACTTCCGCCTGGCCCGCGACGAGGCCGTCGCCCAGGTCCTGCGCATTCAGCGCGAGGTGCTCGACACCTACCCGGACGCCTTCCTCTACAACGACTACCTGCGCGGCGAGAAGGTCATGGCGGAGAAGAACGCCCATCTCCAGCCGCTGGCCGACGCCGGCCTGCTCACCATGGCGGCGCTGGACCCGGGGCTGACGCAGTTCGCCGTGCTCGACGACGACGGCCTGCCGTCGCGCCACCGGCAGGCCGGGGCCGACTACGCGTCCGCGCACGAGGTCGTCGCGTTCGCCCGCCGCACCGGCGCCGCGCTGAGCATCGGCATCTACGACCCGAGCAACCTGCGCTGGACCCTCGCCTACGCGGCCAGGGGCATGTTCCCGGCCGGCTCCGTCATCAAGCTGTACTTCGGCGGCCGGTACCTGATCAACGGCGCGCCCACCGCCGGGTTCGGACTGCCCCCCACCCGGCAGTCCCTCGACATGTACCTGTCGATGATGGACGGATGCGCACTGCCGTGGGTCGTCAGCATCCAGGGCGGCGTGCTGCTCGACTCCGAGCTGGCCCGCTACGCCCTGGAACGCGGCGGTCATCTCCGGGTCGGCATCGAGGACATGGCCGCCCTCAACGCCATGACCAACCGCGAGACTGTCGAGGCCGCGACCGCGCTCGCCGCCGACGTCGGTCGTCCCGTGGCGACCGGCGCCGCGGCGAAGGCCGTCCTGCGGGGCGAGCGGGCCGTGGCGGCCTGACCGCCCGGCCGCCCAGTGCTCTCAGCGCGGTCGCGGGTCGGGGGCGGTGAACAGGGTGGGCCCCAGCATCGCCAGGGCGGCGGCGAACAACTCGGCGGGCGCCTCGCCGCCGCCCGCCTCGCCGCCGCCCGCCTCGCCGCCGCCCGCCTCGCCATCGCCCGCCTCGCCATCGCCCGCCTCGCCGTACTCCACCGTCGACAGCCGCGCGGCGGCCGAGACCACCGCACCGGCCAGCGCGGCCTGGTGGGAGCGCGGGTCGATGCCCAGCCGCGCCGCGATGGCACCCGCCCACAACCGCTCGCTGTCGGCCATGATCTGAAACCACTGGGCCCGGAAGCCCTCCGACTCCCGCAGAATCCGGTACAGCTTCCGAAGCTGTTCCACGTGGGTGGCCGCCCAGGAACCGGCCCAGACGCGCACCAGCGAGGTCGGTAGCGGTTCGTCGGGCGGCCGCCCGGCCAGCTCGGCGGCGATCCGCTCGGCTCCCGCTGCCAGGAAGGGCCGCACGACGTCCTCCTTGCGCGGGAAGTAACGGTAGAAGGAACGCTCCGAGACGCCCGCGT
Organism: Frankia sp. CpI1-P; assembly: GCF_001421075.1. Lineage (NCBI taxonomy): Bacteria > Bacillati > Actinomycetota > Actinomycetes > Frankiales > Frankiaceae > Frankia > Frankia sp. CpI1-P. The sequence continues at coordinate 70,461 of NZ_LJJX01000001.1, forward strand.
GCGAGGCGAGCTCGCGGATGGTGAAGGCGTTCGTGCCGCGCTCGATGAAGAGCTCGACGATGGCCCGGGAGGCGGCCAGCATCGCCTGTTCCTTCGCCTCGACCACCTCACGGGCCGTTCGGGCCGGCATCCGCGCATCGGCGCTGGTGTGTTGCCGGCTCATCCGCCCACCTCATCGTCGTCGTCGTAGTTCGGGGTCGTCGTAGTTCGGGGTCGTCCTCGCCCGATGCGCGGCGACGCTGCCTGGTAGGCAGCGACGGTAACAAGCCGCGCCGCAGGCCAGGACGGGCCGCGGCCCGCGGCGGCGGACTGTGCGACGTTCGAGCCGTTGACAGGCCTCCGGGGCCCGTGGCTGTCTCTGCCAGGCTTCGCGGTGAGAGGGCTTCCGCCTTCAGCCGGGAGGTGAATCGCCGTGTATTCGGGTGGAATTACAGCCGTGCCCCGGTCGGTTCATGTCGCCCGTCTGTACCCGGATTCGGGTCAGGCAGGGAAACTGGACGGGCAGGGAAACTGGACGGGCAGGGTCATGCGGCGCGGGGGTGGTGGAATCTACTGCACGCATGGCACACGACGTGCCGGGAGCATCGCCGTCCCATGCTCGCCATGGCCGAGGTCGATCGGNAGATGAGGGAAGCGCGGAGGAATCCACCGGAAGGCTTCGCGTGGCTTTCCGCGCTGCCCGTGCAGGCAGGCCAGCAGGTGTTGAAGCGGCATCAGACCGCGTGGAAACGCTGCTATGCGGGGTTGGCCCGTCCGCCGCGTTCAGGTCCCGGCGCCGTACACGTCGCAGCGCTGTCACGTCTGTGGGGTCGTCGACCGGGTGTCCCGCCCCGACCAGGAAACATTCCTGTGCACGTCGTGTGGCTGGTCGGGGAACGCGGATACCACCAACGCAAGTCCGAACATCAGGGCGGCTGGACTGTCGTCCATGGACGTGGAGATCTCCGGGTTGCCGGGGACGGTGAAGCGTCAACCACCCGGGAAGGTGGCATGACCGCCACCGGGAATCCCCCTCGTGTACGAGGGGGAGGAAGTCAAGAGCAGATTCTGCGCGACGTGGCGCACACCGTCGCCCCGGCCCTCGGCCGGCGCCCCGCGTCGCCCCCGCCGGCCTGACGGTCCCGTTGCCCTGACCGGCCCCCCACCTGCCCGACCGGCCCCAGCTACCCGACCCACCTGACCTACCCGACCTACCTGACCTACCTGACCTACCCGACCTACCTGACCTGCCTGACCTGCCCGTTCCGCTCCGACATCTTCCCTTTGGCACTCGGTGCCATTACAGTCGTCTCCGCGGCGGGACCATGCGACACCGGTTCCGGACCCGGTCAGCTCTCACGATGAGGAGTGCTCATGGAGGAGTCAGTGCAGGTCGACCAGGCCGTCGAGGCGCCCGCGGAGCCGGTCGTGGCGGACCTGCTCGTCGAGGAGGTCTCCATCGACGGCATGTGCGGCGTCTACTGAGCGCCGACGTGACGGATGAGCGCGGCGCGGCCGGCCTCTCGCCGGCCGCCGCCGCGTTCGACCTGGACCGGGCCTGGCGCCTGCATCCCCAGGTGTCCGTGCGGCCGGAGTCGTTCGGGGCGCTGCTCTACCACTTCGGCACCCGCAAGCTGTCGTTCCTCAAGGAGCCGGGGCTGCTCGCGCTGGTGGAGGCCCTGCCGGCGCATACCAGCGCGCGGGCCGCGGCGGCCGCCGTCGGGCTGCCCACCGCGGATCTCGGCCGCTACCAGCGGGCGCTGGCGACCCTCGCCGCGTCCTCCATGATCGTCGAGGGGAGCACCCCGTGACCACCGCCGCCCCGGCGCGTCTCGTCGACCACTTCGCCCGCGGACTTGCCGCCCCCATCTGTCTGACGTGGGAGCTCACCTACGCCTGCAACCTGGCCTGCCGGCACTGCCTGTCCAGCTCCGGACGGCGCGACCCCCGCGAGCTGACGACCGCCGAGTGCCGCGCGGTCATCGACGAGCTGGAGCGCATGCAGGTCTTCTACGTCAACATCGGCGGCGGTGAACCGACCGTGCGCGCCGACTTCTGGGAGCTGGTCGACTACGCCACCGCCCACCACGTCGGCGTGAAGTTCTCCACCAACGGTGTGCGGATCACTCCCGAGGTCGCCACCCGGCTCGCCGCCAGCGACTACGTCGACGTGCAGATCTCCCTCGACGGCGCGACCGCCGAGGTCAACGACGCGGTGCGCGGCCCCGGCTCGTACGACACCGCGGTGCGCGCGATGGCGAACCTGGCCGAGGCGGGTTTCCGCGGGTTCAAGCTGTCCGTCGTCGTCACCCGCCAGAACGTCGGCCAGCTCGACGCCTTCGCCGCGCTGGCGGACCGCTACGGCGCCCAGCTCCGGCTGACCCGGCTGCGTCCGTCCGGGCGCGGCGCCGACGTGTGGGACGAGCTGCACCCGACCGCCGCCCAGCAGCGCGAGCTCTACGACTGGCTCGTCGCCGCCGGNGAGAACGTGCTGACCGGCGACTCCTTCTTCCACCTGTCCGCCTACGGCCAGGCGCTGCCGGGGCTGAACCTGTGCGGTGCCGGCCGGGTGGTCTGCCTGATCGACCCGGTCGGCGACGTCTACGCCTGCCCGTTCGCCATCCACGACGAGTTCCTCGCCGGCAACGTGCGCGACACCGGCGGCTTCACCGGGGTGTGGCGGACCTCGGAGCTGTTCGCGGCGCTGCGCGAGCCGCAGTCCGCCGGGGCGTGCGCGTCCTGCGGGCACTTCGACGCCTGCCAGGGCGGTTGCATGGCGGCGAAGTTCTTCACCGGCCTGCCGCTCGACGGCCCCGACCCGGAGTGCGTGGTCGGCCACGGCGTCGACGCGCTGCTCGCCCGCGGCGACACCGCCCCGCCGAAGCCGTCGGTCGACCACTCCCGCTCGATCGCCACGGCATCAAAGCGCCGCGGCAGCGGTCCGGTGCCGGTGACGATCGGCCGCGCACCGAGCGTGCTGTCCCCGGCCCTGCCCCCGGTCAGCGCCTGCCAGGAGGACCCGCTCGCCGGCTTCGACCCGGCTACCGCGGTCGCGCCGGCTGCCGGGGTCGCGCGTTGACGGGGATCAACCGAACGGGTGGTCGTCGGGGCCGGGCTCGTTAGCATGACCGCATGGTCCCGATGCCGCCGGACGGGGTGAGCTGCCAGGCGCTCACCCCCGTCTTCGCCCTGCTGGGCAAGCGGTGGAGCGGATTGATTATCGGCACGCTGCTGGCCGGCCCGGCCCGCTTTNCCGAGATCGCGAAGCTGGTGCCCGGGGTGAGCGAGCGGATGCTGTCCGGGCGCCTGGCCGAGCTGTCCCAGGCCGGGCTGGTCGAGCGGGAGGTCCTCGGCGGGCCGCCGCTGGCCACCCGCTACCGGCTGACCTCCTGCGGCGAGGCGCTGCGCCCGGCGCTGCACGCCCTGGAGCTGTGGGCGCAGGAGCATCTCGTCCCCGCCGACCCGCGGGCGGCGGCCTCCGGCTGCGACTGAACGCCACGACGCCTGGTCGCGGAATGCCTGCGCGCGGCAGACGGTGTGACGGGGACGGTGTGACGGGGGACGGCGCGACACCGGCGCGCGAACGCCGGGGCGAGCCGGGACGTCCCGGCCTCCCCGGCGCCAGAGCGTGTATGCGGTGAGGTTGTGCGGAGGGTCAGGGGGCGATGAACTGCAGGTCGAGCTCGATCTTCACCTTGTCGGCCAGGGCGAGCTTGCCGGCGCCGAGCGGCATGTTGAAGTTGATGCCGTAGTCGCTGCGCTTGATCTCGCCGGTCGCCGAGAACCCGGAGCGGACGCGGCCGTCGGCCGGGTGGGTGTCGACGCCGTAGAACTCCACCGCGAACGTCACCGGCTTGGTCACGCCGTTGATGCTCAGGTCGCCGGTCAGCTCGTACTCCTCGCCGCTGCCGGAGATGGAGCTCGACACGAAGGTCATCGCCGGGTGCGCGGCCAGGTCGAAGAAGTCGGTGGAACGCAGGTGCGCGTCCCGGTCGGCCTGGTTGGTGTTGATCGAGGCCAGGTCGATCGAGGCCTCGACGGCGACCGACTGGAGCGTCTCGCCGACGGCGAGGGTCGCCGAGAACGTGTCGAAGCGGCCGCGGACGTTGGTGACGCCGAGGTGGCGGATCTGGAAGCTGATGGCGGAGTGCGCCGTGTCGAGCGTCCAGGTTCCGGGGACGAGCGGCAGCGGTGCGAGCTCGGACGAGGGGGCGGTCACGGGACCTCCAGGGGCGGTCAGGCCGGGACACCGTTGCGGCTGCAACGGTGGGCGTACGAAACGATAGTGGCTAACGAAATGCAAGTCACCGGGGGGCCGGGCCAGGACCGGCCTGGCGCCCGACGCCGACGCGCGAGAGGGTCGGCGGCATGAGCACCGAACCAGGGCCCCCGCCGTCGCCCGATCCCGGCGCCGGCGTCGACGGCCTCGCCCGGACCCGCCGCGCGCTGCACGCCGTCGCCGAGCACGTCCTCGCGGCGGCGCGCCACCGGGCGAGCGGCCACCTCGGTCTGGCCGTCACCCCCGGCGGGTTCGCCACGCCCCCGTTCGGCCCCGGCGGGCGCACCGTGGCCGTGGTCGGCACCGACCTGGTCGTGCGCGACGGGGACACCGAGACGGCGCGGGGTCCGCTGACGACGCTGCGCGAGGCGGCGCGCCTGGCCGGCATCGACCCGGGCGGCCCGGCGGCGGTCTACCGGCTGAGCNCCCCCTGCCNCCCCGACGAGCCGCTGGACATCGACCCCTCCGCCGCCCGCCGCCTCGCCGACTGGTACGCCCTGGGCGACGCGGCGCTGCGCCGCTGGTCGGCCGAGATCCCCGCCGACGCGCCGAGCCCGCCCACGCTGTGGCCGGAGCATTTCGACGTCGCGATCCGCGCCGGGAAGATCAACTACGGGGTGTCGCCGGGGGACGAGGCGGTCGCGGCGCCCTACGCCTACGTCGGCCCGCCGCTGCCGCCGCCGAACCTGCCCGCCGGCTTCTGGAACGCCTCGTTCGGCGCCGCCCGCACCTGGACCGAGGTCGGATCCGTCGACGCCGTCGTCGACCTGTTCCGCCAGGCCCGCCGCCACGCCTCCGCCTGACCGCCCTCGCGGCTCGCCGTCCACACGGTTCCGCGGAACACCTTGATCGTCGAGTCGCGTCGGGGCTCGGGCGCGTGGCGCGGTCTCGTGCTCGCCACACTGATACGGGGCCCTCCAGACGCCTCCAGGCGAGTGGTTCCGCATCGCTCTCGTGACGCCAGGTGTCCGTCCGCTGTCCCTGTCTTCAGATGCGAAGGATCTGGTGGCCCGTGGCACATCGAGCGCCGAGGTGACCCCGCCCCGTCGCCCGATCGGACCCCGGCGACGGACCACTCAGGTCTCGGTCGCTCAGGTCTCGGTCGCTCAGGTCTCGGTCGCTCAGGGCGCGGTCGCTCAGGGCGCGGAGGGTGATGACGGTTTGGGCCGGGCGAACGGGGATCAACCTCCAGCATCTGCTGACCGCCACGCGGCCGGACTGCCGCGGACCGATCTTCACATCTGTGCGTGATCGGTTGGACGCGGGAACGCTCGGCCCGAGTGCGACTCTCGATGATCATGGTGTTCCGCGGAACCGGGCGCCCTCGGCCGCCGGGTCCGCGGCGGTCAGCCGGCGGTGAGGCGGCGGGCACGCTCGGCCTCGTCCGGGCGGACCTCGCAGGGCCGGCTTGTCACGAGCCGCCACCGCGTGCGCGGTATCGCAGCGGCGGCGGGCTCGCCGGGCAGGTGGCCTGCGGGCAGGGCGGCGGATGCTCCCAGCGCCCGCACAGTGCCGCCGTGATCGCCGCGCCGGGCGCGCGCTCGTCGCCGCCGGGCGCCAGGACCAGGACGAACTCGTGGGCGAACGGCCGGCGCACACCTCGGATTATCCGCCCCGGCGACCGGTGCGTACCGTCACCGGCATCGCTATAGTGGCACTCGGTGCCAAATCGTGCCCGACCCTGCCGGCCGATGTTCTGTCACGTGCGGCCGGTGCCCGGCCGGGCGAGGCATCCGGGCCCGTCGATCGTCGGTCGGTGGCGGGCGGACACGACGAGGTGGGAGTGCGATGGCCAGCACAAGAACATGGTTCGAAACGGTCGCCGAGGCCCAGCGCAGGGCGCGTAAGCGGCTGCCGCGGGGGGTGTACCAGGCGCTCGTCGCCGGGACCGAGGCCGGCGTGACGATGAACGACAACGTCGACGCGTTCGGTGAGCTGAAGATCCGGCCCCGGGTCGCCGACCTGCCGGCGACCCGCGACCTGTCGACGACGGTGATGGGGCAGCAGATCAGCTTCCCGGTGCTCATCTCGCCGACCGGGGTGCAGGCGGTGCATCCCGACGGCGAGGTCGCCGTCGCCCGGGCCGCCGCCGGCGCGGGCACGGCGATGAGCCTGTCCTCGTTCGCCTCCAAGCCGGTGGAGGAGGTCGGCGCGGTCAACGACAAGCTGCTGTTCCAGACCTACTGGGTGGGGGCGCGCGAGGAGATCCTCGCCCGCGCCGAGCGGGCCCGGGCGGCGGGCGCCAAGGGCCTGATCGTGACGCTGGACTGGGTGTTCGACTCGCGGCGGGACTGGGGCAGCCCGTTCATCCCGGAGAAGCTGGACCTCAAGGCGATGGCGCGCTACGCCCCGCAGGTCGCCGTGCGCCCGGGGTACCTCGCCCGCTGGCTGCGCAGCCGGTCGCTGCCCGACCTCGGCGTGCCGAACCTCGGTCCGCGGGAGGCGACGCCGCCGACCTTCTTCGGCGCCTACGGCCAGTGGATCGGCACGCCCCCGCCGACCTGGTCGGACCTGGCCTGGCTGCGCGAGCAGTGGGGCGGCCCCTTCATGATCAAGGGGATCACCCGGCCGGACGACGCCCGCCACGCGGTGGACGTCGGCGCGAGCGCGATCTCGGTGTCCAACCACGGCGGCAACAACCTCGACTCCACCCCGGCGTCGATCCGCTGCCTGCCCGGCGTCGTCGACGCGGTGGGTGACCAGGTGGAGGTGCTGCTCGACGGTGGGATCCGCCGTGGCAGCGACGTCGTCAAGGCGCTCGCGCTCGGCGCCCGCGCGGTGCTGATCGGCCGGGCCGCCCTGTTCGGCATGGCCGCCGGCGGCGAGCGCGGGGTGACGAACGTGCTGGAGATCCTCCGGCAGGGCGTGAGCGAGACGCTGCTGGGGCTCGGCCATGCGTCGGTNCACGAACTGTCGCCCGAGGACATCCTCATCCCGGCCGGCTTCGCGATCGACCAGAAAGTCTGACCGTCCACGGTCGACCGGACGGGTAGAGAAACCCTCCGGATACAAACTGGAAACTGATTACCGGTGACGCGGTTCGGGGTGCAACTTCTTGTTGCACCCCGAACCGCGTTTCTCTTGCATATTGCTTTGGGGGCCCGGTACCGTGCACCATCGTGCCATGCCGTGTCGTCATCGCAATGTGACCCCTGGTGCTGGATGGCTTAGTACTGTCGTTTCACCGACCGGAAACCGCATTCGGTTCCGGCCGGTGGCGGCCCGACCGAGACGTGCCGGGCAGTCTGGACAGGTCAACGCGTTCGGTGGGCGTCTTCTCCGGTCCGGATCGGACGGCCCCCCGGCGGCGGAGCGCACTGCCGATGATGCCGCGCCAATGCCGCCCGACCGCAGCGACCATTCTGGCTGAATGATTCCGAACCGTTTTGCGGAGCCGTTTGTGGTGGCGGTGCNCCGCGTCAGCATGGGGGTCACCTTCGAATGCGCCGCTGTGCCGTGAAACTGATCCTGCCGGCGAAACTGAGCCTGCCGGCGAAGCTGAGCCTGCCGGCGAAGCTGGGAATGTCGACGATCCTGCTGGGTCTGGTCGTCGGGACCGGATGCTCCGGGGCAACCTCCTCGGCGGCGTCCTGCACCGGGGGCAGGGCGGCGCCGGGGGTGACGCCCGACGAGGTTCGAGTCGGCCTGCTCTACCCCGACTCGGGCCTGCTCGCCGGCGCGTTTCCGGCGCTGCGGGCCGGCGTCGACGCCCGCCTCGGCGAGGTCAACGCCGCCGGCGGGATACAGGGACGGAAAGTCGTCTACGAATGGCGCGACGACGCCGGCACCGTCGAGGGGAACAGCAACGGCGCCCGGGAGCTGATCGACCAGCGCGGCGTGTTCGGCCTGCTGGAGTTCACCGTCGCCGCCACCGGCAGCGCGAAGTACCTCGCTGATCGGGGGATCCCCACGGTGGGCCTCGCCGCCGAGGACGTCTGGACGCGATACGGGAACATGTTCTCGTTCTCCAACACCCTCGGCGCGCCGATCGACACCTACGGCCGCTTCGTCCACGACCGCGGCGGCACGTCCGCCTTCCTGCTGTACAGCGCGATGTCCGCGGGGGTCTCCGGCGCGACCCTGCGGGTCGGGCAGAGCCTGCAGGCCCTCGGCGTGCAGGTCGTCGGCAGCCACGCCTACACCCCCGACGCGGACAGCGTGACCGACGTCGCCCGCCAGATCGTCGACTCCGGCGCGGACACCATCGTCACCATGCTCACCCCCCCGGCCCTGCCGCCGGTGCTGCGCGCGATCCGCGAGGCCGGGGGGAGCCCGAAGGTGGTGCTGTCGATGACCGGCTACGACCACAGCCTGCTGCGCCACCACGGCCCCGACCTGGCCGGGGTGCTGGTCCCGGTGTTCTACCGGCCGTTCGAGGCCGGGGGCGCCCCGATCGCGCACTACCTCGACGTGATGGCGCGCTACTCGCCGCAGACCGACGACCCCGAGCAGGAGTTCGGCCTGATCGGCTACATCGACACCGACCTGCTCCTGCGCGGGTTGCAGGCCGCGGGACCCTGCCCCACCCGGCAGTCCTTCCTCGCCGGGATGCGCACCCTGACCCACTACGACGCCAGCGGCCTCATCCAACCGACCAACGTCGGCGCGACCCGAGGTCGCCAGCCGACCTGCTTCGCGCTGATGCAGGTCAACCCGTCGGGCAGCGCCTTCACCGTCGCGCAGGACAACCTGTGCGGCAAGGCGCTCGGCCCGACCCTCTGACGGCTCCGCGCGACGGCCCGGCCCCGGCCGTCGCGCGGGCCGCCTCGGTCCGGCGGGGGGCGCCGCCGCCCCCCGCCGGACAGTTCCGCCGTGCCGACCGCGCACGCCGACCGCATTGCGGTGCGGTGCGTACGTTTCACCGGCCCAGACCGTGCGCAACGCACCGCAGAACCGACCTCGCCGGCGGCCGGCCGCCGGGCAGTGGCACGGCGACGGCCAACCGGACCCCGACGAGACGTGAGGACATCCCCAGGAAACGGACGGGGGCAGTCCCCCGACGGGTTCGGCCGCTGGCCGGATGGGGGCGGGGCGCCGGGCTCTCTAGCGTGATCGACATGACCGTACGTCCTCATGACAGACGTTTCCGCGACGAAACGACCATCCCGCCAGGCCGCTTCCCGAGGCGGCGGGCGGCCGCCGCGCTCGCCGTCCTCGCGCTGACGGCCGCCGGCGCCCTCGGCAGCGCCGCAGCTCCCGCCACCGCAGCTCCCGCCACCGCAGCTCCCGCCACCGTGCCTGCCGGGTCCATCGCGTCTGCCGCTGTCGTCGCCTCTACCGTCGTCGCGACATCGCCGCTCTCGACCGCGGGACATGTGGACCGCGGCGGGGTGATCTCGTCCGAGCGGTTGCGGGTCCTGTCCGCGGCGCAGGTGCGGGCGGTGCTGACCGCGAGCGGCTTCGACGCGGACCCGGCGGTCGTGCGCGCGGGCGTGGTCACCTACCGGCTGGTCTACCGCACGATCGACCCGCGCGGGCGGGCGACCACCGCCAGCGGCCTGCTGGCCCTGCCCGCCACCGGCGACCGCCGGCTGCGCGTCGTCTCCTACACCCACGGCACCGAGATCGCCCGCGCCGACGCCCCGTCGACGGCGACGGACCTGGCCGCCGACGGTTGGGGGCAGGCCCCGGCGCTCACCTACGCGGCGGCCGGCTTCGCCGCGGCCGCCCCCGACTACCTCGGCCTCGGCGTCGGGCCGGGCCCGCACCCGTGGATGGACGTGCCGTCCGAGGTGTCGGCGTCGCTCGACCTGCTGCGCGCCACCCGGACGTTCGTCGCCACCCAGGGGCGCACGGTCGACCCGCGGGTCCTGGTGACGGGGTTCTCGCAGGGCGCCTCGGCGGCGACCGGCCTCGGCGCGGCGCTGCAGGCCGGCGCCGACCCGTCGCTGCGCCTCGGCGCGCTCGCGCCGGTCAGCGGCGCCTACGACTTTCGCTCGGTGGAGCTGCCGGCGTTGCTGGACGGTCGGGTCGAATGGCCCTACGGCGTCGGCTACACCGCCTACCTGCTCGTCGCGTTCAACCGGCTGCACCACCTCTACGACACGCCCGCCGAAGTCTTCCGCGACCCGTCGGTCGAGGCGCTGTTCGATGGCGAGCACTCCGGCCAGCAGTTCGTCGCCGGCCTGCCGGCGAGCATCGACGCCCTGCTCACCCCGCGCGGCGCCGAGCTGGTCCACCATCCGCGGGGCCGGCTCGCGGCGGCGCTGGCGGTGGCCGACGCGACCTGCTCCACGCCACCGGGCCCCCGGTCGCTGCCCCGGTCGCTGCCCGCGCCGGTGCGGCTCTACGTCGGCGGCGCGGACACCCAGGTGCCCCGGGCGAACAGCGAGCACTGCCGCGCGGCGCTGCGCGGGCACGGCGTCGACGCCCCGATCGTCGACCTCGGCGCGGGCGTCGACCACCTTGGCTCCAACCGCGCCGGCACGGCGGCCGTCGTCCGCTGGTTGCTGACCCCCGGCGGCCCGCGCTGAGACCGCACCCCCGGCGGGCCGTGCGCCGGCCGCGCCCGCCGGGACCTCCGCCGGCCACGCCGGGGGCGTGATCGAGGCCTGCGGGGGTCGCGGATGTGCCAGGCTCGACCGATGACGTCTGCCGTAGCGGGGCTACGTGAGGGGAGGGCGCCGGCGGCGGTGCTGTTCGACATGGACGGCCTGCTCGTCGACACCGAGCGGCTGTGGACGCGGGCGCAGGAGGACCTCGCCGCCCACCTCGGCGGCGTGTTCACCCCCGAGATCAAGGCGGCGCTCATGGGCCGCGGCCCGGACACGGCGCTGCACCTCATGCTGTCGCTGCTCGGGGTGGACGGATCGCGCTTCGCCGAGGCGGCGCGGTTCGTCATGGGCCGCATCGTCGAGCTGTTCGCCGCGCCGGGGGCGATCGTGGCGCGGCCCGGCGCCGTCGAGCTGCTCGGCGCGCTCGCGGTGCACCGGGTGCCACTGGCGCTGGTGTCGTCGTCGGCCCGGGTGCTCATGGACCACGTGCTCGGCGCGGTCGGCGCCGCCCGCTTCCAGGTGTCGGTCGCCGGAGACGAGGTGGTGCGCGGCAAGCCGGATCCCGAGCCGTACCTGCGGGCCAGCCGCCTGCTCGCCGTGCCGCCAGCGCGCTGCGTCGTGCTGGAGGACAGCGCCTCGGGCGCGACGGCGGGCCTGGCCGCCGGTTGCGTGACCGTGCTCGTCCCNTCGACGCCGCAGCCCCCCGACGTCCCCGCCGACGCTGTCGTGCCGAGCCTCGCCCATGTCACCCCCGCGTGGCTCGCCGCCCTGGTCGACCGTCGGGCTCCCCGGGAAGGCTGACGTCGGCCTCTCGCCGGTAGTGATAGGAGATCGCGTCATAGCTGCGATGCACGAGGTCCGTGGGATCGTCGTCGATCATGCCGAGGAAGCTAACGTCCCACCGGCGCCGGGGCGACCCGTTTTCTGCGCTGTCGATGTCGACGGCGCAGTCCGGCCCGATGGCCGGCCTGGCCGGCCGCGTACCTCGGGACCCGGTTCCGCGGAATCTGAATGACCGTGTCACGTGCTCGTGGCGGTGGCGGCGATCGCGGAGCGTGGCGGCGACGGGTCGGTGTTCGGGGTGGATGCGTGGGAGAGAGACCACCAGCCGCGTAGGCGCGGGGACCGCGACACGGTTCCGCGGAACACCTTGATCAACGAGGCGGATATCGGGCAACAGCCGAGTCCGGAGCGGCAGGGGTCTTCGCGGAATCACCATGATCCCTGAGCTGAAGGCCAAACGCTGGCAGCGTGACGCGGTTCCGCGGCACCTGGATCGACGGAGTAGGTCCGGAGCCGTGGCCGGCCCCGCTGCTCGGCGGTGGGAGGCGCCGTNGGGCGGCGCCTTCTGCCCTGACCGCGTTGTCAGCCGGAGGCGACGAGATAGCGCTCCCCGGGCGCGAGGCTGGTCAGGCGGTGGGGTGGGGGAGGGCGTGGCCGGCGCGGTCGAGCAGGAGGCGGGCCAGTTCGGCGGGGTGGCTGATCATGGCGTTGTGGCCGGTGTCGAGGTCGACGATCTCGTCGACGCCGCCCAACGCCTCGATGGAGCGGCGCTGGGTGGCAGGCGTCTGGGCGCGGTCGCGCAGGGTCAGCAGCCAGGTGCGGGGGACGGAGCGGTCGAGGTCGGTGCGGTCGGTGGGCTCGATCGTCACCCCAGTGGACTCGCCGTAGAGCCGGGACAGGTTGAACGCCCGCTGCTCGCGGGTCATGNCGTTGCAGAACGAGTAGCGCGCCAGCAGCCGCGGCATCGGCGCGGCGGGACGGCCGGTCGCGGCCTTGCGGCGGGCGACCCAGCCCAGGATGCCGGGTACCGTGTCGACGATCGAGCGGCCCTGTGGCGGCACGGCCGCGCCCAGCAGGATCATCCGGCGCACGCGCGTGGGACCCAGCCGCGCGACGACGCCGGGCACGGTCAGGCCGGCCATCGAATGGCCGACGATGATGAACTCGCCGATGCCGGCGGCGTCGATCTGCGCGATCGTGCTCGTCACCCAGTCGTCGACGGTGACCGTGGCCAGGTCGGCGGGCGCCGAGCGCCGGCCGGGCAGGTCGACGGCGAGGACCGGCGTACCCGGCGCCTGTAAGCCGATCTCGGCGACGGTGGGTTCCCAGCAGTCCCCGGCGTGCTGACCGCCGTGCACGAGCACGATGCCGACGTCCGCCATCCCAGACCTCCCGTATCAGTCCATCCCGGTCAACGTGAGACGACCCTAGATGATCTGACGTTTGCGTCACAAGGGGTGGCGGGCGCCCGCCGTCGGCGCCGGTGGGTTTTACGGGTGCCGGCGGGCCGGTGACGGCATCCGGCGCGAACGGGTCGTAACGTGACGGCCGGGGCGTCCGCATCGCCGACCGGCCTGGCCGCGGCGCACGGCGCACACCATCTGCGGCGTACGCCGCACACCACGATGTCGGGGATGGAGACGGGAGCGCGCGATGCCGCTGTGGCAGCAGGCCGCGGTCGGGGCCGGGGCGCTGCTGGCGCTGGCCGTGGTGGCCCGGGTGGTGCACCGGTGGTGGCCGCGGCGCGGCATCGAGCTGATCGCCGCCGCGTCCCGGGAGGNCGNCATCATCCTCGGCCTNTTCACGCTCTGGCAGATCGCCCGCATCCTCGGGGTGACCAGGGTCGCCGGCGGGATCGAACACGCCGAATGGATCTGGCGGGCCGAGCAGTGGCTGCACCTGCCGAGCGAGGTCACGCTCGAACGGTTCATGCTGCGCCACGAGACCCTGCTGCGGGCGGCGAACGACTTCTACTCCTGGGTGCACTTCCCGGCGATGAACCTGTTCCTGGTGTGGCTGTTCGCCCGCCACCGCCGCGCCTACCCGCCGGTGCGCACGACGATCGTGCTGTTCACCGGCTCGTCGCTGCTGTTCCACATGTTCCTGCCGGTGGCGCCGCCGCGGATGCTGACCTCCGTCGGCTTCGTCGACGAGGCGGTGCTGCTCGGCCAGTCGGTGTACGGCGAGTTCGGCAGCGGCGTCGCCGCGCAGCTCTCGGCGCTGCCCTCGGTGCACGTGGGCTGGGCGTTCCTCATCGCCTACGAGGTCATCCGGATCAGCCCGAGCCGGTGGCGGTGGCTGATCGTCCTGCATCCGATCGTGACGACCCTCGTCGTCGTCGTCACCGCGAACCACTTCTGGGCCGACGGCATCGTCGCGGTCGTGCTGCTGGTGCTCGCCGAGGTGGTCGGTCGGGCCCTGACCCGCGCGCTGCGTCGGCTGCGCGGGCGGATCCGCGCCCGCCGCGGCGCCGAGGCCGGGCAGGGACGCCCGGAGGCGGTCCCCGCCCTCGTCACGGTCCCGCCACCCGCCGCCGGCCCGGGGCGCCGCGACGTGCCGGCCGCCGGCTCCGACCCGACGCCCCTGCCCCGCTAGCGCGGCCGGCCCGTCCGGTGGCGCGACCGTCCGGCGGCGCGACCGTCCGGTGGGTGCGACCGTCCGGTGGGTGCGGCCGTCCGGTGGGTGCGGCCGTGCCGGTCAGCCGCCGACGATGCCGCGCTCGCGCAGGTCGGCGATGGCGGCCGCGCCGTAGCCGAGTTCGGTGAGGAGGGCGTCGGTGTGCGCACCGGCGTACGTGAAGCCCTTCGGGCTCGTGGTGGAGCGGGAGAAGCGGGTGGCGGGACCGGGGCGCAGGTGCTCGTCGAACACGTCGCTGTGCACCGTCACGCAGTACTCGTCCGCCGCGGCTGGCTCCACCTGGATGATCGTCTGCTGGGAGCGTCCGGCGACCTCGACGCAGCCGACACCGGCGGCGGTGAGGTCGCGTTCCCAGTCGGCGGCCGGCCGGGTGCCGAACGTCTTGGCCAGCACGTCGGCGAGGGCGGCGTCGTGCTCGGCCCGGCCCGGCGCGGTCGCGAACCTCGGGTCGGCGTCGAGGTCGGTGTGGGCGGCGAGCGCCGCGGCCAGGCACGGCCACTCCTTGTCCGCGGGGGCGGCGAGGAACACCCAGCCGTGCGCGGCCGGGTAGATCCGGTAGAGGGCGGACAGCCCCCAGGCATCGTCGTCGACCTCCCGCGGCGCCGGCCTGCCGGGGTAGTCCACGACCTGGTCGAGGATGGCGTGCGTCGCGGTCGCGAGCATCGTCGTCGTCAGCGTGCCCGTGGCTCGGCCCCGGCTGCGGGCGACGAGGCCCAGCAGGATCGCCGAGGCGGCGCCGAGGGCGGCGATGCCGTCGGCCTGCACCGGCACGGCGGCCGTGGCGGCGAAGCAGCGCACCGCGCCGATCTTCTTCTGCGCCACCGTGGTCACCGCGCTCTGCACGCCGGGGGCGTCGGTCAGCGCCAGCCCGCTGGCCGCGCCGATCGCCGGGGCATAGGCCGGGCGGCGGCCGTAGGGGCCGTCGGTGCCGTAGCCGGGGGCGTTGACGTAGACGAGGTCGGGGTTGAGGGCGCGCAGCGTCGCGGCGTCGACGCCGGCGCGTTCGGCGGCGCCCGCCCGGAACGCCTGCAGCACCACGTCGGCCCGCCTCGCGAGGTCGTGGACGATCGCGCGGCCCTCGTCGGTGGCCAGGTCGACGCACAGGCTCTCCTTGCCCTGCATGACCTTGGCGCCGCCGGACTCGGGGAAGCCGGCGACCTGGCGGATGGTGTCGCCGTCCAGTGTCTCGATCTTGATGACGCGGGCGCCGAGGTCGGCGAGCAGGGTCGCGGCGAACGGCCCGGCGAACATCAGCCCGAAGTCCAGCACGATGATCCCGGCGAGCGGGTGCCCGGCCGCGCCGCCCGCCGGCGGCGCGGTCGGGGCGGCGGGCGCGGTCGGGGCGGCCGACTGGCCGAGGCGGGGTGCGGGCGCGAGCTCGCGCAGCGGGCGGCCGTCGGCCTGGACGAGGGTGGAGGGCTGCACGACCGGGCCGAGCTCGGGGTCGGTGACGGTGACGCGGCGGCCCTCGTGGACGAGCTGCGGGTGGGCCAGCGCGTCGGCGCCGCGGCGGAACGGTTCGGCGGAGATGTCGCCGTTGGCGGCGAACACCTCCTCCCATTCGGCGAGGGTCCGCTGCCCGACCCGTTCGATCATCAGCTCCCACAGCTCGGTGCGCAGTTCCTGCGTCGGCAGGGCGGGGATGCCGGCCCACTTCGGGTCGGTGAACACGTCCCCCAGGCCTAACTCCCGCATCAGCGCGACGAACAGCCGCGGCTCGACCTGCGCGAACTGCAGCCAGGTGCCGTCCTTCGTCGGCGCGGTCAGCAGCGGGTACACCAGCGGCCCCTGGACCTCCCCGGCGGCGTTGAACGCGTTGACGACGGTGAACGCCTCGGGCCAGCGGATGCCGACGATCTCGGTGTAGAAGTTCCAGGTGTCCAGGGCGCCGACACCGCGGGCGAGGTCGGCGGCGACCTGCTGGCCCAGCCCGCTGGCGTCGCGTTCGAGCAGCGCGGCGAGGATGCCGTGCACGGCGGTGTGCGCCGCGCCCCAGGAGGCGAACGGCACCGACACGTACGCCGGCCCGCGCCGCGCCGTGATCGCCTCCTTGACGTGGAAGACGCCGAGCTTCGCCAGCACCAGGCCCTCGTAGCCGGGCAGGTCGCGCCACGGCCCGGCCGGCCCGAAGCCGGTGATCGACGCGCTGACCAGCCGCGGGTGGGCCGCCGCGAGGTCGGCGGCGGTCAGCCGCAGCGCCGCGAGCGTCTCCGGCCGGTACGTGGTGACCAGGACGTCGGCGTCGGCGAGCAGGGCGTCGAGCTCGTCGCGGCCGCCGTCGGCGCGCAGGTCCACCACGACGCTGCGTCGGCCGCGGCCGAGGACCGGCCAGTCGACCCGCCGGCGCAGCGCGCTGCCGCCGGGCGGCTCGACCAGCACGACGTCGGCCCCGGCGTCGGCGAGGAACAGCGTCGCCAGCGCCCCGGGCAGGCTGCCCGACAGGTCGACGACGCGCAGCCCCGCCAGGGGTCCCTGGTCGGCCGGCCCGGCCTGTCCGCCGTCGGAGGTGGTCTGTGTCACGCCGTTCTCCCTCGTCCACGATGAACCCGGCATCCGTGACGGGCATCATAGTGCACTAGGTCANCGAAGAGCACTATCTCATCGGGCGTGCGGGCCGGGCGGCGGGTCAGTGGGGCTGCTGCGAGGTCGCCGCCTCGGGGCGAAGGTCNGCGAGGGTGAGCGGGTGCGCCGGGGGATCGGGCAGGATGGTGACGGAGTGCACCTGCCCGCCGGCGTCGACGTGGACGAGCTCACCCGAGCGCAGCGAGCGCCAGCCGGGATGATCGTCCATGGGCTCGCTGGCGACGACGACGGCGGGCGCGTTGGCCAGCTCCGCCGCGTGGACCCGCGTCGCCCCTGTGGCGTCGCTGTGGTCCAGCGGCTGGCCGCCGCCGGGTCGCCGCAGCAGGTACAGGCGGTTGGTGTCCGGGTAGCGCAGCGCCCACAGGTCCCCGGGCGCGATCAGGATCAGATTGATGCTGTAGACCGGCAGGGTGGCGGCCACCCAACGCACCGCGGCGGTGATCCCGCCGGCGACGTCACCGCCGGCGATCTGGATCTCCCGGGTGATCAGGGCGAAGAGCCGTTCGGAGTCGGTGTCACCGGCGACCTGCGCCATGGCGGCACCGAGATGCTCCTGCAGCACGTCGAGGCCCTCGATCACCCCGTTGTGCGCGAACAGCCGGCCGTCCTGGCGGAACGGGTGGGTGTTGCGCGGCGCGAGCCCGCCGGTGGAGGCGTGCCGGACGTGGGCGACGAACGTCGTCGACTGTGCCTGGCGCGCCCGCGCGGCGAACTGGCGGTCCTCCCAGGCGGCGATCGGCTGGCGGAACAGCTCCGCCCGGCCGTCGGCGTCGAAGTAGCCCAGACCCGTGCCGTCCGGGTTGCGGTGGCTCTGCTCGTCGAGGCTGTCCGGGGCGTCGAGCAGCCAGAACGTGGCCCGGGTCCGTCGCGGGGCCCCGGTCAGCCCGAACAGTCGGCACATCGGCGCACGTCCTTCCTGACCCGTCCCGGCGTCGTCCGTCCCGGCGTGGTCCGTCCTCGCGTGGTCCGTCCTGGCGTCGTCCTACCCTGGGGGCGGCCCGGGAGGTGCGAGGGACGGGGGCGCCGGACCCGCGCTCAGGCGCATCCAGTCCTGGTGGACGACGCAGCGCCCGGCGCCGGCGCGCTTGGCGGCGTACATCGCGATGTCCGAGGCGTTGAGCAGGCGGTCGGGGTCGGTGAGGCCGGGCCCGGAGACCGCCACGCCGGCGCTGGCGGTGATGGTGATGGTGCTGGTGCTGGTGCTGCCGTCGATCGCCACCGGCTCGGCGAGGGAGGCCAGGACCCGCGCGGCGACCCGCTCCACGGTGTCGGCCGACTCGATCCGCGTGCAGAGCACGGCGAACTCGTCGCCGGCGAGGCGGGCGACGACGTCGCACGGTCGCACCGCGGCACGCAGCCGGCGGGCGACCGTGCGCAGGAGCGCGTCGCCGGCCAGATGCCCGTAGGTGTCGTTGACCGCCTTGAAGCTGTCCAGGTCGACGAACACGATGCCGGTGCGCCCCGCGCCCGCCCGGCCCTCGCCGTCCCCCGCCCGGTGGTCCTCCGCCAGGCTGCTGCGCAGCCGCTCCAGCAGCGATGCCCGGTTGGGCAGGCCGGTGAGCAGATCGTGCTGCGAGCGGTAGCGGATCTCCCGCTCGGCGGCGAAGCGGGCCGCGGCCGCACCGAGCACGCCGGCCACCGCCGCCACGAAGCTGCGTTCGGAGTCGTTGAAGGCCCCGACCCCCGCCGGCAGGACGGTCCCGGGGGAGGTGTACGGGGGCCCGGCGGCGCCCGGGGGCCGCTGGACGGCGAGGACCGCCGAAGGTTCGCCGCGCAGACCTATCGGCTCGGCGAGGACGAACCAGCCGTCCTGGCGCGGGTCCACCTCGCCGCCGGCGGTCGCCGACCGTGACCCCGCGGGTCCGCGCAGGGCCTGCTGGGCGATCGCGGCGGCCACGGTCCGCGACACCGACGGACCGTCGGTGGCCACCAGGCCCAGCGCGCCGGTATCCCCGTCGACCTCGTGCAGGGTCGCCGTCGCCCCCAGATGTTCGGCGAGCACCGCCGTCGCCCGGCGCCACAGCACGGCCGGCTCGAGGGTGACCAGGGCCTCGCGGGCGAGGTCGGCGAGGTGGGCCTGCGCGGCGCGGGCGCTTTCCCGCTCGGTGATGTCGATCGTGATGGCCGCGACCAGGCTGACCTGGCCCATGGGGTCGCGGATCGGCATCACGTGCAGATCGAGGTAGCGGCCGAACGCGCCGACGATCCGCGCGCCGGGCTCACCGGCGAGACCCCGGCGCAGCAGGGCCATCGGCTGCGGATGATCGGCGAACACGTCGAACACCGACGCCGACTCGGCGGCGGCGAGGCCCGCGGCCTCCTCGGCCGTGTGCGCGCCCAACCCGAACACCGAGCGACCCGACTGGTCGATCAGCAGCATCGACACCGGGCTGTGGTCCAGCACGAGCCGCAGATACCGGTTCGCCTGCTCCTGCTCGGTGACGTCCTGCACCCGGCTGACGACCTGCGGCCCGTCGTCCCCGGGCACCGCCGTGGCGACGATCAGCACCGGCACCAGCGAGCCGCCCGGGCGGACCAGGCGCACCGCCAGCGGCGGCTCCGGCGCCTCGCCCGCGGCCCGGCCGCGCACCGCAGAGTGGGCCGGGTCCGGTGGGAGGTGGGCGAGCTGCCGGTGGTGGTAGTCCCGCAGCCGGGCGGCGTCGCCGGGCAGCAGGTGGTCCCCCAGCCGGGAGCCGATCAGCGCGGCCCGGTCGCGGCCGAGGATCCGGCTCGCGGTGTCGTTGACGTCGCTGATCACGCCGTCGGACGCCGTGGTGGCCAACAGGCCGATGTCGAGACGTTCCAACAGACAGTCGGTCACGTCCAGGGCGGGTCCGGCGGTCCTCCCTCCGTCGAGCGACGCGGATCGCGGCACCCGTTGGGCGTACCCGGTACCGGTGGCCGGAATCGTCGTGAACGGACCGGTCACACCCCTGTCGTCACCCGGCCGGCGCTGAGGCGCGGCGCTGCCCGCCGTCGACGCGCCGACGCCCTGGTCGACCTCGCGTCGGGCGAGCGGGGGGCCGGCCGCCAGTCCGTTCCGCCGGCCGACCTACCACCGTGGGTGCGGTCGCCGTCCGTGCCTGACAATTGTCATAACCGGCTGATTTCTACCTACAGGATCCGCATACTGTGACGGTGCGAAAGCGTTGTCGCGTACCGGGTGCGCGCGGCCGGCCCCGGCGGGGGGACGCCCGCGGGAGGTGGACCGCTGGCGACGGCGCCGCGGTCGGTGCCCGGGCGGGGCGCAAGACGGCCCGGTGAGCGGACCGGCGCCCGCCGGGCGAGCGGATCAGGCTCGATCGGCCGGGCCCGAGCTGGTCTGGTATGCAAGCTACGGCTCGAACATGCGCAGGGCCCGGCTGACGTACTACCTCGCCGGCGGTCGCCCGCCGGGCAGCGACCACCGCCATCCCGGCTGCCGTGATCCCCGCCCGCCGCGGTTGGCGGTTCCGGTCATGCTGCCCGGCACCCTGTACTTCGCGCTGGAGTCGCGGATCTGGACGGGCGGCATCGCCTTCTACGACCCGGCGGCCCCCGGGGAGGTCGCCGGCCGGGCCTACCTGCTCACCGCCGGCCAGTTCGCCGACGTCGCCGCCCAGGAGATGCACCGCGCCCCCGACGTCGACCTCGACCTGGCCGCCGTGCTGCGCACCGGCCGGGCCCGGGTGGGTCCAGGCCGCTACGAGACGCTGGTGCTCGTCGGCCACCGCGCCGGCGTCCCCGTTCTGACGTTCACCGCGCCGTGGTCGCTGGCCGACGTGCGTCCCACCGTGCCGTCGGCCGGCTACCTGGCCATGCTCGCCGCCGGCCTGCGCGAGGCGCACGGCTGGCCGCCCGGCCGGATCGCCGGGTATCTCGCCACCCGGCCCGGTGCCGTCGGGGCGTGGCAGCCGGCGGACATCGAACGCCTCGTCGCCGAGTAGGGCGCCGTGCCCGGGCGGCATGGTGNGGTTCCGCGGAACACCAGGCGTCGGACTCGGGGCTGGTGCTGGTACAAGATAATCAACACTGTTGACGGTGCAGTACGCCAAGATCTTGATCTTGAAGTCGAACACCTCGCGACACCACCACCAGCAGCACTCGTGGCCGGGTGNTTGCGCGCCGTCAGAAGAGTGATCTGGCTGACATGGATTACTGTTCATACTAGGTTCACGGCCTGGGGGTTCAGGCAGCGGGTGTGCAGCGAGGAGGAGCGGACGATGAGCAGACCGTTCGAGGGCGTGAGCGTCGTCGAGATCGCCGGTTGGACGTTCGTGCCCGCCGCGGGCGCGATCCTCGCCGACCTCGGCGCCGACGTCGTCAAGGTCGAGCCGCCCACCGGCGACCCGCAGCGCCTGCTGCGCAACCTGCTCAACCAGGACGACAGCGGTCCCAACCCGTTCCTGGAGATCCCCAACCACGGCAAGCGCAGCGTCACCCTCGACCTGACCACCTCGGCCGGCCGTGAGCTGCTGCTGCGCCTCGTCGCCGACGCCGACGTGTTCCTCACCAGCTACCTGCCGGCGTTACGCACCCGCCTCGGCATCGACGTCGACGACCTGCGGGCGGTGAACCCCCGCCTGGTCTACGTGCGCGGCAGTGGCTGGGGTAGCCGCGGCCCGATGGTCAACACCGGCGGGTACGACTCGGCGGCGGCCTGGTCGAGCTCGGGGACCCTGCACAAGCTCACCGGCGCCGCCGACGACGAGCCGGTCGCCCAGCCGGCGGCCTTCTACGACCTGCAGGGCAGCAACACCATCGCCGGCGCCGTCGCGATGGCCCTCTACCGCCGGGAGCGGACGGGCGAGACCGCCGTCGTCGACGTCTCGCTGCTCAACACCGGCATGTGGGCGCTGGGTGCGGACATCGCCGCCGCGCCGTTCACCGGCGAGGTGCCGCGGGCCGACCGCCGCGCCCCGGGAAACCCGATCGTCAACTACTACCGGACCAAGGACGGCCGCTGGATCAACCTGGTCTGCCTGCAGGCCGACCGGTTCTGGGACGAACTGTGCCTGGTCCTCGACCGTCCCGAGCTCGTCGCCGACCCGCGGTTCCTCGACGCCGCCGCCCGCTTCACCCACAACCGTGCCTGCGTCGAGGTGCTCGACGGCATCTTCGCCGAGCGCACCCTCGACGAGTGGCGCGAAACCCTGGCCGGGTTCTCCGGGGTGTGGGCGCCCGCACTGACCCCCGCCGAGGTCCACGATCATGTCCAGGTCCGGGAGAACGGGTACCTCTCCGAGCTGACCGCCGAGAACGGCACGCCGTTCCGGGTGGTCGTCCCGCCCTACCAGTTCGACGGCGAACCCGCCCGCGCCCGCACCCGCGCTCCCGAACTCGGCGCCGACACCGCCGAGGTGCTGCGCGGCCTCGGCCTCGACGCCGCCACCGTCGACGACTACCGCGCCCAGGGCGCCTTCGGCTGAGCCTCGCGACCCGGCCGAGTGGCCGTCCTCGGGTGGGTGGCCGTCCTCGGGTGGGTGGCCGTGCTCGGGTGGGTGGCCGTGCTCGGGTGGGACGGTCGCGGCGTCCGGCGGTCAGGCGAACAGGACGCGGGCCACGTGGTCGGTGTCGGTGTACTCCCGGACGGAGACGATGCGACCGTCGCGGACCTCGAAGATGCCGAGGCACTGGTTGTCGTACGGTGCGCCGCTGGCGGCGGTGCCCCGGGAGGTCCAGGTGGCGACGACCCGCGGGCCCTCGGCGAGGATGCCGGTCAGCTCGACGAGCAGCGGCGCGCCGCTCTGCAGCCGCCTGCCCATCCCGCCGAGGAAGTCGTCGACGATGCGGGCGCGTCCCCGCCACTCACCCGAGATCGGCAGACTGCCCGGATAGTGCCAGACGGCGTCGGCGGCGAAGCTGTCGCGGATCACCGCGGCGTCGCCGTCGCGGACGGCCTCCACGTAGCGGACCACCACCGCCCGCGCGTCGTCGCTCGCCGGTCCGGCGGATGCGGGGCCTCCGGTCGCGGGGCTGGCGGGATTCGTGGTCAACGTTCCTNCCGGGTGAGAACGGCGTTGTCGCGGACGTGCCAGCCAGCCTGCCGCCCGGTCNCCGTCGCCGGCCAACAGCCGTCCGTCCGCCTTGACAACCGAGGGTGGTCGGCCATGGTGGTGACCGTGGATCTCGACCTGGGCCAGGCGCGGGCTTTCGTGGCAGCGGCCGAGGAGCTGCACTTCGGCCGGGCCGCCCGGCGACTGTTCCTCACCCAGCAGGCGCTGTCCAAACGGATCGCCCGGCTGGAGGACGCTCTCGGCGTCGCGCTGTTCCACCGGTCCGGGCACGCGGTGGAGCTGACCGACGCGGGACGGCGGTTCCTGGAGCCGGCCCGGGCGGCGCTGCGGGCCGGGGACCGTGCTGTCGCCGCGGCCAGAACGGAACTCCGTCCGCTGCGCGTCGACGTGTGGGGCCACCTCTACGGCCCGATGCGCACCCTGCGGGCCGTCCTCGACGACGCCCCGACGCTCGCCATGGAACTCGGCGCCAGCCGCGACCTGCCCACGGCCGTCGACGCGCTGACCCGCGGATCGATCGACCTCGGCTTCGGTCGCGTGCACGCGATCACCGATCACGCCCTCACCGATCACACCCCCCGCGAGCACGCGGGTGCTGGCGGGGGCCTCGCACCGTCGTTCGCGCACCGGCTCGTCCGCCTGGAGCCACTCGACGTGGTCCTCCACCCCGCCCATCCGCTGGCCGGCGGCGGGCGGGTGCGTCCCGCGGACCTGCGCGGCAGCGTGCTGTGGTGCCCGGCGCCCCTCGACCGGCTGGATTTCCTGCGCCGCTTCGCCGGCAGGTTCGGGATTGCGGCCGAGGCGGCCGCGGCCAACCTCGGCCTGGAACCGTTGCTGGAGCGTCCGCGCACGGACCCGCGCTACGTCTGCGTGCTGCCCGCCGAGATGGTGCTGCCCGCCGACGCCGGCCTGCGAGGGGTGCCGCTGGTGGACCCGACGCCGCTGTACGCGTGGTCGCTGCTGTGGCGGGGCGAACCGTGCGCCGCGGGCCGCGACCTGCAGCGCGCCTTCGCCGAGACCGCCGCCCGCCGTCGCTGGCTCGAGTACGCACCCGGCCGCGACTGGCTTCCCGACGCCGATCACGCGCGGCTGGCGGGGTCAGTCGTTCGACACGGATGGTGACATGAGGGGTGGACTCTCACTCTCCGTGCCGAGACCGGCGCCAGAATTAACGCGGAGGAAGCCTGAGTTAATTTTGAGTGAACCCTCGTGTGTGACTCTGAGGTATGCAGACAGGCGGTGTTCCCGAGGCCGAAATCGTGACGATAGTCGCGTCAATCAACGATATTCCCAGCATGGAGCAAACCGACGCGATGCTCGAAGAACTACGCCAGCTTCCTCGCAACGCCGACACGGTCAAGCTGATCGACGACCTGCTGGAGCTCAGATCGCTACTCGNCGCGCGCTGAGAACGCGCGCCGAGTAGCGAAGGAAAGCTGGGCGACGCACCGACTAACCAATGGCGCGCCGGGATTGGCCGGCCTGAGCTACGAGGCTACTGCTGGGCGCCGAACGGCTGGCCCTGCTGGCCCTGCTGGCCCTGGTTCCCCAGGTTCCCCTGGCCGCCCTGCTGGCCGCCGCCGAAACGCTCGCCGGAGCCGCCGAGCCCGCCCTGGCCGCCACCGACGCCCGCCAGCTCACGCAGGCGGTTCTCGACGTAGCGCTCGCTGTGGTGCGTCTTGTCCGCAATGCGCGCGACGAGGTCCTCGATGTCGGTCGCGGCATCGAGGTCCGCCGTGCTGACCTGACCGAACTGGTCAAGGATGCGGTAGCGGATCTGCCGCCAGTTCTGGCGCAGCTGCTGCTCCACCTGCTGGCGCTGCTGCTGCTGGTCCTGCTGGGCCATTTTATGATCCCTTCCGGTCATTATCCGAACGCGCTGAGGGCGCGGAAGGGACGCTACCCCAGCCCGTCCGGCCAGCGCCAAACCGACGTGGAATTAGAATGTCTGCGCCCAGCTCCGGGCATCTGACGCCACAATCGGAAGCGTCCCGGACGGGTGCCTGTGACGGAATTTAAAGGCGGAAGAACGAACAACAAGGACTCGCCGATCACCCTTTTACGGTCTTCCTGGCCGCGTCTCGCCGGTAACGCCCGGCCTCGGCTGCTACGCACGGTCGATGCTCTCGTGCCGTGTTCACCTGCTCCAGGCGGCGGGTACACGGGTCAGATGTCGTCAACATCCCGGCCTGTGCCGGCTGTCGGACGGGCCGCCACCGGTGGCGCCGGGCGGATCTTCCTCGTCGGGCTGATGGGCTCGGGCAAGTCGACGGTGGGCCGGGCGCTCGCGGATCGGCTCGGCCGGCCCTACCTCGACAACGACGCCCTGCTCCAGCAGCGAACCGGACTCGACGCGCCCGCCCTGGCCGACCTGGGCCGCGCANCCCTGCACGACCAGGAGTCGCGGCAGCTTCACGCTCTGCTCGATACCCCGGCGCCGTATGTCGCCGGGATCGCGGCCAGCGTCGCCGACAACCCCGACGACCTCGGCCGCATCGCCGACGCCGGCCGCGTCGTCTACCTGCGGGCGACCCCGGCGACCCTGGCCCGGCGGGTCGGCCGCGGCCAGGGCCGGCCCTGGCTCGGCGAGGACCTG
This sequence comes from Frankia sp. CpI1-P, assembly GCF_001421075.1. NCBI lineage: Bacteria > Bacillati > Actinomycetota > Actinomycetes > Frankiales > Frankiaceae > Frankia > Frankia sp. CpI1-P. The sequence goes on from NZ_LJJX01000001.1 coordinate 95,808, forward strand.
CTGACCACCCTGAACGAGATGTTCGCCGCCCGCGACGACGCCTACCGCCGCGTCGGGCAGGTCGTGGACACCGAGGGCCGCGACCCGCACGAGATCGCCGCCGAGCTCGCCCGCGTGGTCGGTACCGGCTGACCGCCGCCCCGTGGACGCGGCGCGGGGCGGGGGTGGGGTGGCCTGCCGGTCTCGGTCTCAGGCCCCGGGCGGATGCCCGGCGGCGGGCAGGCCGAAGGCGCGGATCACCGCGGCCGCGTCCGCCACGCCGGCGGCCTGTTCCGGGGTGAGTGCACCGAGCGGGGACCGGGCGACCCGCTCCCACACCACGGCCATCGCCTCGAACAGCTCCGGCGGCAGGCCCGCGGCGGCCTGGGTCGCGGCGATCTCGCGCATCTCGGCGACGTAGCGGTCCGCCTTGCTCGCCGACAACGCGAGCCACGATCCGAGCCCGTCGACCTGGGCGGGGAATGTCGGCCCCAGGTCGTCGAGCATCACGTCGAGCACCCCGGCCTGCTGCGCCGCCGCGGTCGCCTGCAGGAAGAGGGCGGCGAGCCCCTTGTAGACACTCGCCGTGCTCATCTTCAGCGCGCTCGCGGTGCCCACCGGACCCGCCAGGACGCGCGATTCGAGCCGGGAATGGGCCAGCGCGGCGATCTCACCGGCTCGCGGCCCGCTCAGGTACAGCCGGGTGCGGGCTCGCCCGGACGCCGCCTGGGGCGGCGGGCCGGAGATCGACCCGTCGACGAGGTCCAGGCCGCCCAGGGCCTGCCCCACCCGCGCGAGCGTGGCGGGGGAGACCGCGTTGAGGTCGGCGACCAGCGGGGTCGCTCCCGACGCGGCGGCCGACTGACGGATGGCGCCGGCCACCGCAACGGCCTCGCCCGGCGGCACCACCGACAGGACGATGTCCGCCGCCCCGACCGCCGCGTCGAGGGAGTCGACGAGGTCCAGGCCATCCGCGAGCGCGCGGGTCCGCTCCGAGCGGCCCGCCACACAGGCCACCACCCGGGCGCCGCCCTCGACGTAGCCGCGCCCCAGCGCCGAGCCCATCGCGCCGGGGCTCACGATCGCCACCATCACCACCCGGCATCTCCCTTCGCGGCGCGACCCGGACCGTGCTCCCGGCGCGATCCCGGCCGATGTCGGTGCCTGGCGCCCGGTGCCTGGCGCCCGGTGCCTGGCGCCCGGTGACGTCGGCGACGTCGGTGACCCACCGTGATCCAAGAACTGTGATCCAGGATAGGCGTTCGACCGGGTCGGCCCGCCCGTCACCGGCGCGGGTCCGTCGCGGTATGCCCGCATCCCTCCCCGACCGATTCGTACGGGGAGTCCGTGTCTGAGGCGTAGCTCCATCGGATGAACCACCATGGTGTGGTGGGCGTCGTCGGGCGCCGGCCGCCGGCAGGGGCGGTGACGCTCGTCACCGGCGGGGACGGGCCCCGACGGCGCCGGCGGTAGTCGGAGGGGATCGTGAGAACGGCGGTGCGGAGCAGATGATCAGCGGTCAACCCCACGTGCGCGTCCTTCGCCCGGTCGCCCGCCCGCCGGACCCGTCGGCGGCCGGCTCCCCGCCCGCCATCCACCCGTCCACCAGGATCCCGTCGGTCAGGGTGATCCCCTCGGCCACGCCCACGACCGCCCCGTCCCCCACGACCGCCCCGTCCCCTGCAACCGCCCCGTCCCCCACGACCTCCGACACCCGCGAGGAATCGGGAACGGAATCACCGAGCGCGGAATCACCGCCCGCAGCGGACCCGACCGGACGCCGGGTGGCGGCAGACCCCCCGGGTGCGCAGGGCGTCGCCGCTGCGGGGACCGCCGATCCTGCGGCCGGGGCGGACCTCGGCGAGGACGCGCAGACCGTGATTCTGCCGGCGGCGGCAGACAGTTCCAGGGATGCGGCGACCGGGACGGCACCGGCAGCCGCGGTGGCGGTGGCGGTGGCACCGGCGGTGGCGGACGGTGCGGGGGAGGCGGCGACCGAGCGGGCGCCGGCTGCGGCGGATCTCGCGGCGGGCGCGGAGAACATGGCGGATGGGGACACTGCGGGCGGGGACACTGCGGGCGGGGTGGACTCCGCGGCAGCGTCCGGGCCACCACCCGAGGACGACGACGGCATCGGGCCGTTGTGGGCCGCGCTGCGTGAGGACCGGTTCGTGCTGTCCCGGTGCCTGGACTGCCGAAGCTGGCTGCCACCGCGCCCGGAACGCTGCCGGCACTGCGCGGGGTCGACGGACTTCGCACCGTCGGCCGGCACCGGCGTCGTCGAGAGCTACCTCGTCATCCGCCATCCCAGCGTGCCCGCGTTCGCCGGCCGCCCGCCGTACGTCCTCGCGCTGGTCAGCCTGGACGAGGGGGTCCGGCTGCCCGGCCGGCTCGACGGGGTCGCGCCGGGGGAGGCGAGGATCGGCCAACCCGTCCGGGCGGCGTTCCACGTCCGCCCCGGCGCGGACACCCCCAGCGTCCTCTTCCGCCCGCGCCGACCGACGGGCGCCGGGGCCCGCTAGGGCGCGTCTGCAGTCGTGATCACGGGGGTTGGTGCGCGTTCCTCACATGCTGTGGGAGCAGCCGTCGGCCGGCCGTGGCGCCGGGCGGGATCGAGCCAGGNGAGGCGGGCCATCAGGGCGGTCATCACCACGACCAGGACAAGGCCGAGCCAGAACGCGGACTCGGCGGCGCGGATGTGCGCGCCGCGGTCGGGATGGATGCCCAGCCGGGAGAAGAACACCGCGCCGAGGACGGCGACACCGGTGACGCTGGCGAACTGCTGGGTGGTGGTCAGGACCCCGGCGGCGACCCCGGACCGCTCGCGGGGGACGCCGGCCAGCGGCGCGCCGACGAGCGAGGGCAGGATCAGCCCGTTGCCGGCCCCGATCCCGGCGATCCCGGCGACGAGCCAGGCGGGGGACAGGCCGCCGGGATGGGTGTGCAGGGCCACCGCCAGGGTCAGGAAGCTCAGGGCGGTCACGGCGCAGCCCGCCAGCAGCACCGCCGGGCCGAGGCGGGCGACCAGGCGGCGCCCCAGGAACGAGCTGCCGATCGCCAGCAGGCCCATCGGCGCGAACGCCAGCCCGGCCGCCAGCGGACCGAGCCCGAGTCCCGCCTGCAACAGCAGGCTCAGCACGAACAGGCAGCTGCTGAACGACGCCATGAACGCGGCGTTCACCGCGAGACCGGTGGCGAACGTCGCGGTGTGGAACAGGGCGGGATCGACGAGGGGCTGCCCGCCGCCGCGCGCCACGGACCGCTCCCAGCGCACTGCGGCCGCCATCGTGGGGACGGCGGCGGCCAGCAGCAGCCAGCCCCACACCGGCCAGCCGGTCTCGTGCCCGATCACCAGCGGCAGCAGCGCGAGCCCGAGCCCGCCGGAGATCCCTACCGCCCCGGGAACATCCAGCTCCAGCCCGGCGGCGGTCCGCCGCTCGGCGCGGGGCAGCACCCATCTCGCCACCGCGGCGACGGCGACGCCGACCGCCGCGGTGGCGAGGAAGACGGCCCGCCAACCCAGGCCGAACACGTCGGCGTCGAGCAGCAGCCCGCCGAGCACCTGCCCGCCGATCCCGCTGACCGCGCCGGCCACCCCGTACCAGGCCAACGCGCGGGAGCGCTCGGCGTCGGTGAACGACGCGGTCACCAGGGCCAGGATCTGGGGGACCATCGCCGCCGCGGTCAGGCCCTGCGCCATGCGGGCCGCCACCAGCTCGACGGGTCCCTGCGCGAGCCCGCACAGCAGTGAGGCCGCGGCGAAGCCGGTCACCCCGGCGAGGAACAGGCGGCGGTGGCCGAACAGGTCACCGAGCCGCCCGCCGGTGACGACTCCCGCCGCGTAGGTGAACACGTAGCCGCCGACGACGAGCTCGAGCGCCGCGGGTCCGGCGCCGAGCCGGCGTTGCAGGTCGGGGATGGCGACGTTCACCACGTTGGCGTCGAAGCCGTACAGGACGTAGGCGGCCAGCACCACCGGTAGCAGCAGCCGGCCGTCGGGATCTCTCTTGCAAGGCATACTGCTGGTTATACCAATCGCTGGCATCGCCAATGAATAGGGGTGCCAGCGGCCGACGGCTAGGATGGGGATCATGACGGTGTCCGACGCTCTGCTGCCCGCCGCGCTGCGTCACCGCACGAGTTTCGTGCTCGCCCGGCTCGCCGCCCTGTCCCGGATGCACTGTGCCGAGCGGTTGGCGACCCTCGGCCTCAACCAGCACCAGCACGCGATCCTGTGCTGCCTGGACGAGTTCGGCCCGGCCATCCAGCGCGACGTCGCCGCCCGTCTCGACCTCGACAGCGGCGACCTGGTGTCCTTCCTCGACCGGCTGCAGACGGCCGAGCTCATCCGCCGCGACCGCGACCCGCGCGACCGGCGCCGCCAGATCCTCACCATCACCCAGGCCGGCCAGCGCCTGCTGAACCAGGCCGAGACGCTGCTCGACGAGGCGGAGCCCGAGCTGTTCGCCGGGTTGGCCGCCGCCGAGGTCGAGCAGTTGCGCGCCCTCGCGGCCGGCGTGTTGACGCGGCACACCGCGCAGGCATGGNGGCACCAGGGTGCCCCCGCCTGACGGCGACCAGTCCTGCGCGGTCACCAGGGATAGCGGTCACCAGGGATAGGTGCCGCCGTTCTCGCTCAGGAACACCCCTGAGCCGTCCTCGTGGCGGGTGAGTACCTGTGCCGCGATGCGAGCGCCGCCTTCCTCGGCGGTGTCGTGGCCGGTGTGGCCGTTGAGGTCGGTGGCGCAGAAGCCTGGTGACAGGGCGTTGACGGTGATGCCGTCGGCGCGCAGATGCCGCGCGTAGACAAGAGTGATCGCGTTCAGCGCGGCCTTGGAGGAGTTGTAGCCGAGCAGCTGGGCGTAGCTTTCCAGCGCCGGGTCGGGGCTGGCCAGGAACGCGACCGTGCCGAGCCCGCTGGAGACGTTGCCGACGAATCCGCTGCGGGACCTGCGCAGCAGCGGGATCATGGCGTTGGTGACGGCGACGACGCCGAAGACGTTCGTGTCGTAGATCTCCCGCAACGCAGTGACGGGAAGTTCCGACGGCGGACGCCTCCGGTCACGGGTGATACCGGCGTTGTTGACCAGGACGTCCAGGTGACCGTACTCAGCGTCGATGAACGCCGCGGCCTGCGCGATCGTCGACTCGTCGGTGACGTCGAGGTGGACGAAGGTGACGTCCAGTCCGCGCTGGGCGAGGGCCGCGGCGGCCGGTCCACCGAGGCGCGGGTTGCGGGCGCCCAGCAACACGGTGTGCCCGTCGCGGGCGAACGACGTCGCCGAGGCGAAGCCGATGCCCTTGTTCGCCCCAGTGATCAGAACGACCTTCTTGGTCGTGGTCGAGGTCATGCCTGTACCGTGCCGCCTGGGAGCGGGGCCGCGGGAGAGCCTCGTCGAGGGTGGTACCGGCCATCCCATGGTGCCGATGCCGGCGGTAGGACACGCTGATTCCATGGAAAAAGTGGACCGCGGCGAGCTGGCCGCGTTCCTGCGCCATCGCCGAGCCCGGCTACAGCCCGACGACGTCGGCCTGGAAGCCGGCTACCGTCGCCGCACGCCCGGGCTGCGCCGGCAGGAGGTCGCCCAGCTCGCCGGGATGTCCGTCGAGTACTACATCCGCACCCGTCCGGGTGCCCGGCAACGTCACGACGCAACCAGCGCGGAGCAGTTCGCCCGCGAGTCCGTCGCGGATCTGCGCGCCGCCGCCGCACGCTATCCCCACGACGCGGGCATTCGCGATCTTGTGCGTCGGCTCCTCGACGCCAGCGATGACTTCGGCCGGCTGTGGAACGAACACGAGGTGCGGGTCCGGCGCTCGACGCGCAAGCGGCTGAACCATCCCGACGTCGGCTGGCTCGATCTCGACTGCGACGCGCTGCACGATCCCGAGCGAGACCAGTGGATCATCCTGTACAGCGCGGCACCCGGGACTCCCACCCACCGGGCGCTGCAACTTCTCAAGGTCATCGGAACGCAGCGGCTCGGCGCACCCGCCGAGCCACCACAGCTCAGAAGTTGATCATGTGGCCGGCGAGGCCGTGGATCGCCTCCTTGACGGACTCGCCCAGCGTCGGGTGGGCGTGCACGTTGCGGGCGAGCTCGGCGACGGAGAGATCCCAGCGCTGCGCGAGGGTCAGCTCCGGCAGCAGTTCGGTGACGTCGGGGCCGATCAGGTGCGCGCCGAGCAGCTCGCCGTACTTGGCGTCGCTGAGGATCTTCACGAAGCCGGCGGTCTCGCCGAGGCCGTGCGCCTTGCCGTTCGCCGAGAACGGGAACTTCGCGACCTGCACGTCGAAGCCCTTCTCCCGGGCCTGCGCCTCGGTGTAGCCGAAGCTGGCGACCTGCGGCTGGCAGTACGTCGCCCGCGGGATCATCACGTAGTCCAGCGGGTAGGTCTCGGCGTCGCCGATCGTCTCCGCGGCGATGATGCCCATGGCCTCGGCGGCGTGGGCGAGCATGAGCTTGGCCGTGACGTCGCCGATGGCNAAGATGTGCGGGACGTTGGTGCGGCAGTAGCNGTCGACGTCGATGGCGCCGCGCTCGGTCAGCGCCACGCCGGTGTTCTCCAGCCCGTAGCCGGTGATGTTCGGCCCGAAGCCGATCGCCTGGAGCACCTTCTCCGCCTCCAGCACCTGCGACACGCCGTCCTTGCCCGTCACGGTGACCTTGACGGTGTCACCGGAGTCGTCGATGGTGTCGACGCGGGTGGAGGTCAGCACCGTGATGCCGGCCTTCTTGTAGTGGCGGGCGAGCTCGACGGAGACCTCGGCGTCCTCCAGCGGCACCATGCGGTCGAGGAACTCGACGATCGTGACGTCGACGCCGTAGTTGCGCAGCACGTAGGCGAACTCGACGCCGATCGCCCCGGCGCCCGCGATGACGATGCTGCGCGGCAGTTCGGAGCTGAGGATCTGCTGCTCGTAGGTGACCACCCGCTCGGACAGCGAGGTGCCCGGCAGCAGNCGCGGCGTGGCACCGGCGGCGATGATGCAGTGGTCGAACGTCACCGTGCTGGTCGAGCCGTCCGCACCGGCGACGGACAGGGTGTGGTCGTCGACGAACGTGCCGCGCCCGGAGTACTCGGTGATGTTGTTCTTCTTCATCAGGAAGTGGACGCCCTTGACCCGGCCGTCCGCGACCTTCCGGCTGCGTTGGAACGCCGCCCCGTAGTTGACCGTGATCGAGCCGTCGACGGAGATGCCGAACGTCTTGGCCTCGTGGGTGAGGGTGTGCACGAGCTCGGCGTTGCGCAGCAGCGCCTTCGACGGGATGCAGCCCACGTTCAGGCAGACCCCGCCCCAGTACCGCTCCTCCACCACTGCCGTGGTCAGACCGAGCTGGGCGGCACGGATCGCGGCCACGTACCCGCCCGGACCCGCACCCAGAACCACCACGTCGAAATGTTCGCTCACAAGGGCAGCGTAACGNCCCCGGGCACACNCCCCATTCCCGCCTCACCCGGCGTTCGGTCACACCCCTCAGCGGACCCGGGCGGATCAGNCCCTGAGCAGCTTCTCGGTGATCTCGTGGAGCCGGGCCGCCTCGTCGCGGTCGAAGTACGGGGTGTCCACGTCGATGCGCCTGCCCTCCGTGAAGGCGCTCAGGCGCTCGGCCGGCGGCCGGTCCAGGCAGGGCAGGATCTGGCCGATGCTCTGTGCCACCGTCTTGCCGGTCACCTTCAGCCCGGCGACCTGCGCGGCGGTGGCCTGGTCGTACTCCCCGGAGAAGCTGGTCGACACGACGCCGGGGTGGAACAGGATGTACCTGATCCGGCTGTCCGGGTGCACGGCGGCGAACCCGGCGCCGAGCAGGTCGTTGAGCCGACCGCCGTGGCCCAGCGCCCCGGTCCCGACGTAGTGCCGGCGCAGTTGCAGGTCGNCCCACTGGATCGGGCTCGTTCCCCCCGGCCCCGCCACGTTGAGAACGATCGGTGTCGCGGCGCGTTCCAGCGACGGTGCCAGCCCGTGGCTGAGCAGGAAACGGCTCAGGTAGAACAGCGCGAAGTTGCTCTCCAGACCCTCGGGTGTCTCGGTGCGCACCGACCGGTGGTAGCGCGCACCCAGCACCAGGACGTCGACCGTGGGAAGGACCCTGGCGACCTCCTCGAACAGCCGGATGTTCTCGCCGATCAGACTCAGATCCGCCCGCACGAAGTGGGCCCNATCGCCGGCGCCGAGCTCGCGCGCGGAGTCGAGGAACCGTTCCCCCTTCTCGGCGCTCTGGCCCACGATGAGGACCGCGTCGCCACGGTGGAGGTGGACGTCCGCGAGCGCCCGGCCGATGCCGTCGGTTCCGCCCGTGATCACAATCGTCCTCATCGGGTCCTCTCTCCAGCCGCGCCCGCGGCTTTCTCAACAATTTTGGTGAATAAAAGCATATCCCGGCGACGCCCTGCAACCACGCCGGTCGCCTCGGACCCCGCAACGTCGGTGACGCGCAGGTCAGAGCCGGGACGACCCGCCAAGACCGTCGATCATGCCCTGGAGCATGTGGGTCTGGACCTGCAGCAGGACCCGCGCCGCCTGGCCCAGATCGACCGTCCCGATCTGGGCGAAGACCTCGGCCCCGCCGCGTTACCGGCACCTCTCGTCGACGCCGGGTCCGCACGGCGAGCGACCGGGCCGGCCGTGCCCCGACGATGGGCGCGCCGGGGAGCCGCACACCTCCACGAAGGCCAAATCCCTTGTCCCCGGGTGTCCCCCGATCGGCACTCCGGCAATTATCACGCGAATATCGAGGGAATTCGTGTAACCCCGGTCGCGGTAGCACCGTAGCCCATTCGTGTTGATGTCCCGGCCGGGCGTCGGTAGCGTGCCGGACCCGCCCTCACCTGCATTTCCCTTGCTGCTCGTGCCCTCCGGCGGGATCGTTCTCGCCCGTCCTGCCCATCCGTGTGGAGACGTACGACACAAGGCTGGATGGGCTGAACGGCCCGCGGATNAACAGGTACATGGGTACAGGTATCCACGACGCATCCGTGCGTCGATCTGCTAACATTATTGATCGCGTTGTCAAGGCCTGCACCCAATGCCCGGCGACGGGCTGGGGGCGCGCCTGATGACCCTCCTCGACACGGTCTCGAAGACCGGCTACAACCGGGCATTCGCCCGCCNGCTGACCGCGGGGGACCGCGCCTATCTCGCCTTCCACCGGCTCAATCCCGGTGAATACCAGGACGTCGGCGCGGTGCTGTTCCTCGACGGACCGGTGGAGCTGGCGGACCTGCGGGCGCACGTCGCCGAACGGCTGCGTGCGCCGCGGGCGCGGATGCTCACCGACCGGCTGGAGACGGTCACGGTCCGCCCGGCCGACCGCCGCTCCACGGTGCACGAGACCCACTGGGTCTGCGACCCGGAGATGAGGGTCGACGAGCGCGTCGTCGCCGTGGAGCTGCCGAGCGCGGCCGAGGTCGCCGGTCTGATCGGCGGCGACGCGATCGGTGACCGGCGCATCCGCGCCGCGATCGACGGGATCGCCAGGCGCCCCGTCGACACCAGCGCCCAGCCGTGGATGCTCTATCTGCTGTGCGAGCGCGGGAGCGCGGGCGCCGTGGTCGTCTACCGGACCAGCCACATCGCCCAGGACGGCGCGGCCCTCTACCGGTCGCTGCACCTGCTGTTCGGCGGCGAGGACGAGCCCGACCTGGGGCTGNCCGCGTCGATCCCCCGCCCGCAGGCCGGCGACTACCTGCGCTTCGTCAGCCGGGGGCTGAGCTGCCTGTCGCCGACGCGCGTTCTCGACGCCTGGGGCGGCCAGCCGGTGGGCCCGGCGCGGCATACCTGGATCACCACCGAGCTCGGGCCGATGCGGGACGTCGCCCGCCGCCACGACGCCTCGGTCAACGACGTCTACCTGGCCGCCCTGGCCGGCGCGGTGCGGGCGTGGTCGTTTCCGGAGTGGCGGGACGACTCCCGGCCCGTCCACGCGCTGATGCCCGTCAGCATCCGCATCGCCGCCGACCAGAACGTGCTGTCGAACTACACCTCGGGAGTGCGGGTCCCGCTGCCGTGTGGCGAACCGGACCCGGCCCGGCGGCTGGCCCGCATCGCCAAGGTGACCCGCCGGCTCAAGGACGGCGGGATGGGCGTGGTGGAGCATCACCACTTTCCCGCCGTGGCGGCGCGGGCCACCCCCCGCATGCTGTCCTACGCGGCGAGCTTCGGGGGGCGCACCCGGGAGCTGGCCATGGTGGCGACCAACGCCCGCACGATCCGCGGGCCGCTGGCCGTCGCGGGACGCGCCGTCACCGACCTGATCGGCACCGGGCCGCTGCTNGTCGGACGCCAGCACCTGTCCGTCGCGCTGTTCGGCCTCGGGGACCGCATCGGGATCACGTTCGCAGCCAGCGACAGTGTGCCGAACCACGAGCGTCTCGCCCAGTTGTGGCTGGCGGAGCTCACCGAGCTCCGCCGGGCGGCGCCGCCCGGCGGCGTGCGGGTACCGGTCCAGCGCGACGCGGGTCCGCGGGCCCGCTAGATCCGCCACCGGGCCGTCACGCGCCGTCCGGCCGGCGGCGCGCCTGCGAGCCCGTGGGTGAACATCGGGTAGCTGGTCAGGGGCAGCCGGATCGCGGCTGCCCCTGACCGTCAGCCGCCTTCGACGGCGGCGGCCGACCGGTCTGGGCCGGACGTGCGGGTCGGCTCGTCGGGATACGGCTCGTCGCCGTCCTCAGTAGCGGTGAGGGGGGCGGCGATGTCCTCCAGCGAACGGCCGGCCGCGTCCACGCCGAACAGCAGCTCGGCGACACCGCCGACGGCCATCACCGCCGCGCCGACGAGGAAGCCGACCATCACCGGCCCGGTGCGGCCGGTGTCGATGAGGTGGCCGAACAGCAGCGGGCCGGTGATACCGCCGACCGCGGTACCCACGGCGTAGAAGAACGCGATCGCCAGTGCCCGGGTCTCCATCGGGAAGATCTCACTGACCGTNAGGTACGCCGAGCTCGCCCCCGCCGAGGCGAAGAAGAACGTGGCCGCCACCAGCAGCAGGAACGTCCACGCGGTCAGCGCGCCGCCGTCGAACAGCACGGCGAGCAGCACGGCCAGCGCGGCGGCGGCCAGATAGGTGGACGCGATCATCGGCTTGCGCCCGACGGTGTCGAACAGCCGNCCGAGCAGCAGCGGGCCGGCGCAGTTACCCAGGGCGTAGACGACGAGGAACACCGGCACCGCCGACGAGCTGACCCCGTAGAACGTCGTCAGCATCGTGCCCAGGTCGAAGGTGAACGCGTTGTACAGGAAGGCCTGCCCGACGAACAGCGCCAGTCCCAGCACCGCGCGGCGGGGGTAGGTGCGAAACGCCGTCGAGGCGATCGTCCGCAGCGGGATGACCGTGCGCTGGCGGACGGTGATCTGCCTGTCCGGGGCGGCCAGCCGAATGCCCGTCTCGGCCTCGACGGTCTGTTCGACGTCGCCGACGATCCGTTCGGCGTCGTCGGCGTGGCCGTGGATGAACAGCCAGCGCGGGCTTTCCGGCACGTGCCGGCGCACGACGAGGATGACCAGCCCGAGCACCGCGCCGAGGCCGAAGCTGAGGCGCCAGCCGACATCGGTCGGGAAGATGCGCTCGGACAGGAAGAAAACGGTCAGTGCCGAGCCCGCCGCGGAGCCCAGCCAGTAGGAGCCGTTAATGAGCAGGTCGACCCGGCCCCGTACCCGTGCCGGGATCAGCTCGTCGACCGCCGAGTTGATGGCCGCGTATTCACCGCCGATTCCGGCGCCGGTGAAGAACCGGGTCAGGAAGAAGAACCACGGCGCCCACGAGAACGCCGTCGCCNTCGTCGCCACGATGTAGACGCCGAGGGTCAGCAGGAACAGTTTCTTCCGGCCGAAACGGTCGGTGAGCTGACCGAAGAACAATGCACCCAGGCAGCTTCCGAGCACGTAGATCGCGGCCGCGGTGCCGATGTCGGAGGCGGACAGCGAGATTCCGCTGCCCGATTCGGTGAGGCGTGAACCCACCGCGCCCACCATCGTCACCTCGAGGCCGTCGAGGATCCACACCGTCCCCAACCCGATGACGATCATCCAGTGGAACCGGGCCCAGGGAAGCCGGTCGAGTCGGGCCGGGATCGCCGTGCGGATCGTCCCCAACCCGCCGCTGTCGTTGCCGGGCATGCCACCCCCATACCTTCGCCGTTGCGGGCTCGCCGTCCGCCGCGACCGGTTCCCGCCGCGGCGGACGTCCCCACGGATGACGTTGACCTCCGGCTCTCTGCCCGCTTCCGCCGCCGATATCCCGCCCGCCGGCGGCGAAGCACCGCCGCCGTGCCGCGGCACATCGCGGGCACGACCGCGGCACGCCGACACCGGTGACGGGGCAACCGGACGCCGGCCGGACCGGCGGGGCACGTGGGGATGAGGACAGTGGATGGTCCAGTGGATCCGATGATCGCGGGGCGGCGGGTGCCGTGGCGGGCCGGGGCGGCGGCGCGCGCGGCGCGTCCTGGCCGGAGCGGGACATGACGGGCGGGGGCCGCTCGACCGCCGCGATCGTGGTGCGGATCCTCGGCCGTGCCGTCATGGCCGCGGTCACCGCCAGAGTGGTCGTGAAGATCTTCGACGCCATCGGTGGGATCTTCGACGACACCGCCGGGCGGATCGCCGTCATCGCCCTCGCCGTGGCTGCCGGGATCACCGTGCTCGCCGGCGGCGACTACGCCCGCCATCCGCAGCCCGGCGACCGCGGGCCCGCGGCGGGCGGCGAGCGGGACAGGCCGCCCGACGCGGTGTGAAGGGACCCTGGCCGGGCCGCCGGGACGTGTGGGCTGCGACGATGAGGGCCGGAACTCCGGCGTCGTCGACGCGGGGCGCCCGGCGGGGCGGGCCGCGGCCGGCGGGGGAGGGTGAGGGAGGCGGGCGATGAGGGCACGGGGCTCTGCCGCAGGACGGCCGCGGGGGAGAGGTCATCGGCCGATGGGCGGAACGGGCGGTGCCAGCCGCACGGCCGTGATGGTCTGCCAGGGACGGGCTGTCGCCCACGGGCGGCTCGCCCCGGGCCGGTTCGACGATCCGACGGCGAGGGCGTTCCTGCTTCCCGCCGAGCGGGGCATCGTCGACGAGGTGCGATCCGAGGACGCGCCGGCGGGCTGGGGGCCGCGGCTGACCTTCGAGATGGTGCGCGCCTGCGCCGAGGTGATGGCGCCGCGCACCGTCGCGATCGACGAGGCCGTCCGCCAGGCGTTACCCGCCACCGGCGAAGCCCCCGCGGGCCCAGGCGCCGGCGTCGGCGTCGGCCCTGACCCTGACGCCGGCCCCGGCCCCGACGTCGAGGTCGAGGTCGGGGCCGGCGTGCCCGTTGCCGCGGCGCAGGTCGTCATCCTGGGGGCGGGGCTGGACGGGCGGGCGTGGCGGATGGCGGAACTCGCCGCCACGCCGGTGTTCGAGGTCGACCATCCGGCGTCGCAGCGCGACAAGCGGGACCGCGCCGGCGAGCTGGCGCCGGCGGGCGCGTCGCCGCATTTCGTGCCCGTGGACTTCAGCCGGGACGACCTCGCCGCGGCGCTGGCCGCCGCCGGCCACCGCCGGTCGGTCCCGACGATCTGGATCTGGGAGGGCGTCGTGCCCTACCTCACCCGCGGCGAGGTCACCCGGACGCTGCGGATCGTCGGCGACCGCTCCGCCGCGGGCAGCCGCCTGATCGTGCACTACCACACCCCGGCACCCTCGGCGCCGCTCGGCCGGGGGGCGGCGCGCCTGCTCAGCGCCCTGTCCCGGCAGGCGAATCCGATGACCCGCGAGCCGAACCGCTCGGTGTGGACGCCGGCCGCCCTGCGCCGCGCCGTCGGCGTCCACGGCTTCGCGGTCACCCGGGACGACTCCCTGCTCNCCCTCGCGCAGGATCTCGGCACCCCGGTCCAGCACCGCCGCTCGCTGCGCAACGGCCGCATCCTCGTGGCCGACCGCGTCTCGGCACCCGCGTGAGGGCCGCAGGCCGCCCCGACCGATAATCAACAGTGTTGACGGCGTCCCGCTACCTGCGACGTGTCGATCAACGGGGGAGCACCGGGGCGAGGGCGGCCAGCGCCTCGTGGTGGGCGACCAGGAACTCGTCGAAGGTGCGGGGCGCGCGGCCGGTGAGGTCGCGCACCGCCGTGGTCGTCGGCGCCGCGGTGCCGCTGGCCAGCCCCTGCGTCAGGACGGCGACGTCCTCGGTGAACCGGGGCGGCAGCCCCTGGGCCCTCAGCGCGGCGGCCAGTTCCTCGACCGTCAGGTTCACGTAGCGCACGGTTCGCCCCAGCGCGGCGGAGAGTTTCTCGGCGATCTGCGCGTGGGTCAGGGCCTGCGGCCCGGACAGCAGGAAGGTCTCGCCGTCGCCGGGCCGGTCGGTCAGCAGCGCGGCGGCGCAGGCGGCGATGTCCGCGCAGTCGATGTAGGAGACCGCGGCGTCGCCGTACGCGCCGACCAGGTTTCCGTCGGCGGTGAAGGACCCCTGTCCGGTGATGAAGTTCTGCATGAAGCCGTTCGGCTGCAGGATCGACCAGCCCAGCCCCGACGCCTTCAGGTACTGCTCGATCTGCCAGTGGGCGCCCCCGGCGAGCCGTTCGCCCTCCTGGGCGTGCCAGACCGACACCTTCACCACCCGCTCGACGCCGGCGGCGACCGCCGCGTCGATGATCGTCTTCTGCTGGCGGACCATCGGCTGCTCCCCGTCGGCCGGCTGCGCCCCCGCGCCGTTGAGGAACAGGCGGTCGACCCCGGCCAGGGCGGCGACGATCGACGCGGGGTCGTCGAAGTCGCCGACGACGAACTCGCAGCCCAGCGCGCGGCCCTTCGCCTCGTCGCGGACCAGCGCCCGCACTGCTGCCCCGGCGCGCTGCAGCCGGCGCACGAGGGGTCGTCCGATGGAGCCGGTGGCACCGGTTACCAGGATCATCCGTGTCTCCCGAAGGTCTCGTCCGCTAATCTGAGGATGCCTCAGGAACAGTATTCCGAGGCAACCTCAGGTTTGTCGAGGACGGATGTTCGTCCGAGGATGGATGCCCATGGAGGGTGAATGACCGAGTCCGGGCGGCGGCCGNGCGCCGACGCGCGGCGCAACCGCGAGCGGCTGCTGGCCGAGGCCGACGCAGTGTTTCGCGCCCAGGGCACGAACGCCTCGCTGGAGGGCATCGCCCGCCGCGCCGGGGTCGCGATCGGCACGCTCTACGCACACTTTCCCAACCGCCGCGCGCTGCTCGGCGCGCTGCTGCACCAGCGCAACGACGCCCTGTTCGCACGCGGGGCGGATCTGCTCGACGAGCCCGGCGCCGCCGCGGCGCTCACCGCCTGGGTGCACGCCGTCATCGCGCACGCCGCTGCCTACCAGGGGCTCGCCGCCGTGCTTGCCGAGGGCGTCGACGACGAGGCCTCCGAGCTGCACCAGGCGTGCGTCGAGATGACCGACATCGGTGACCGGCTCATCGCGCGGGCGCGCGAGGCCGGCGCGCTGCGGCGCGAGGCGACGGGCGCCGACATCTTCGCCCTCATGAACGCCGCCGCCTGGGTCGCCGAGCAGATGTCCGCCGACCAGGCCGGCCGGCTCGTCGAGCTCGCCATGGCGGGACTGCTCGTCCCGTCGAGCTGACGGTGCCCGATACCGGCCGGGGGAGTGGTCAGCAGGACATCCGAGGGGCTCTGGCGTCAATCCGCTGTCGAGCGCGATTGGTCTGCAGTCGGATCGTCACGGCGTGTCTGTGAGCGCGTGTCCGTGGTCGGCGGTCTCCCCGCGCGTGCCCGCCGACGGCAGTAGCACTCGACGAGGAACGACACCAGGAACAGCCCCGCGCCGAAGAGGCCATAGGGGAAGAGGCCCCAGAAGACTGCCGCCCACACGATGAACAGGCCGCTGACCACTGTGCCGGCGCGACGCTGGAAGGTCTGCGCTGCGGTGTCACCGAACCGTCGGCGGACGGCCGCGGACCCCACGGTTGCCACCACGAGGTTGACCGTCGAGAACCCGACGATCCACTTGTAGCCACCCGGGGGCACGGTGTCCATGCCTCAGGATAGGGCGACAAGCCCGCAATCACGGGTAATCGTCGTTGCCGCTCGCGAACGGCAGCACGAGCACGGCGCCTCAGCAGAGGAGTCCCCGCATCATGATGTGGCAGTGGATCGGCCTGGCCCTGTTCTCCCTCACGGTGCTGCCCGCGGGACTGGTCCTGGCCGCCAACCGGGTGCCCCGCCGCCTGCGTACATGGTTGGCGCCGATACGCACGCGCGGCTGGGTCCTGCTGTTGTTCTACTGCGCGGCGCCCCTCAACACGATTCCGCGCCTGGCCGGCGCCACTTCCGCCGAGACTCGCACCTGCACCGCGGCTGGCTGCATCCTGTGTCTCGCCGGCTTCCTCCTGCTGGGCATCGCCACCCGTCGGCACCGGAACCGCGCCGCCGACAGACCGCAGTCGGCCGCCCGACCCGCTGGCGCGGTGTGCGATTCTGCGGTCGAAGTGGGCGCGAACACGCTAACCGAGCTGCTGGGAGGATGTTCGTCCGAACGGTCCCTGGTGCAGGGGCGCGAAGCGGTCGCGGGATCGCGCAGGAAGGCGGTGGGAATGGGCGACGGGGGGCTGGAGGTCGACGCCGTGTCCAAGCGCTACGGCGACGTCGTGGCGCTGGACGCGATGTCGTTCGAGGTACGGGCCGGCGAGCTGTTCGGGTTCGTCGGCAGCAACGGCGCCGGCAAGACGACGGCGATGCGGATCATCCTCGGGGTGGTCACCGCCGACGCCGGCCAGGTCCGCTACGACGGTGCGCCGCTGACCCTGCGCACCCGTCGGCGGATCGGCTACATGCCCGAGGAGCGCGGGCTGTACCCGAAGATGAAGGTCGCTGAGCAGTTGCACTACCTCGCCCAGCTCCACGGCCTGGGGCCGGCGGCGGCGCGCCGGGCGGTGGCACGGTGGACCGAGCGGCTCGGCGTCGCCGCGCGGCGCGACGACGAGGTGCAGAAGCTCAGCCTCGGCAACCAGCAGCGGGTCCAGCTCGCCGCGGCGCTCGTGCACGATCCGGTCGCGCTGGTGCTCGACGAGCCGTTCTCCGGCTTGGACCCGGTCGCGGTCGACGTGATNAGCGAGGTGCTGCGGGAGCGGCGCGCCGCCGGGGTGCCGGTGGTGTTCTCCAGCCATCAGCTCGACCTCGTCGAGCGGCTGTGTGATCGAGTCGGGATCGTGCGGGCGGGCCGGCTGGTCGCCTGCGGGCCGGTCGACGAGCTGCGGGCCGGCGGTGGCGGGCGGCTCGTCGTGGACGCCCCGGACGCGCCGGCGGACTGGGCGGACGGTCTGGTCGGGGTGCGGGTGCGCGGGCGGGACGGGTCGCGCACGGTGCTCGAGCTCGAGCCGGGGGCCGACGACCAGGCGGTGCTGCGCGCGGCGCTGGCGAGCGGTCCGGTGCGCGAGTTCCATCCCCGCCGGCCGTCGCTGGCGGAGCTGTTCCGCGATGTGGTCGGCGCCGGCGATGGCGGCGGTCATGGCGGCGGTGGAGCCGGCGATGGATGAGGCGGACGGCGAGCTGGGGTCGTGGCGGGTGCTGCGCCTGGTCGCCGGCCGGGAGGTCGGCACGCGGGTGCGGTCGCGGGCGTTCCAGATCACCACGGCGCTGTTCGTCGTCGCGATCGCCGCGAGCGTCCTGGTGACCAGCGCCGTCGGCGGCGGTCCGTCCGTGCGGCGGGTCGCGGTGACGGCGGCGGACGGCACGCAGGCGGCGGCGATCGGGGCGGCGGCGCGTTCGCTCGGCGTCGACGTCGAGGTGCGCACCTATGCCGACGCCACGGCCGGGCGGCAGGCGGTGCTCGACGGGGACGTCGACGCCCTCGTGCTGGCGGCGCCGCCGGCGGGCGGGGCCGCGGGGACGGGCGGCGGCTACCGGGTGGTGGTGGACTCCGAGCTGGGGGATTCGCTGACGTCCGTGCTGACCGTCGCGGCCCGTCAGGCGGCGTTGGAGGGGCAGATCTCCGCCCTCGGTGGTGATCCGGCGACGGTGGGCCAGGCGGTCGCGACGGCGGGGGTCGCCGTCACCGCGCTGCGCCCGCAGCCCGAGCGGGACTCCGCGCGGCTGGTGCTCGGGCTGCTCGCCGGTGGTCTGATCTACATCTCGCTGCTGATCTTCGGCCCGGTGGTGGCGCAGAGTGTGATCGAGGAGAAGACGAGCCGGGTGGTGGAGCTGCTGCTGGCCGTCATCCGCCCGTGGCAGCTCATGGCGGGCAAGGTGCTGGGGATCGGCGTGGTGGCCCTCGGCCAGCTCGTGCTGATCGGCGCGGTCGGGGTCGGGCTGGGGCTGGCCACCGGGGAGCTCGGTATCCCGGCGGGGGTCGCCGTGGGGTCGGTGGCGCTGGCGTTGCTGTGGTACCTGGTCGGCTTCGCGATGTATGCGCTGATGTTCGCCGCCGCCGGGGCGCTGGTGTCACGCCAGGAGGACGCCGGCGGGGTGACCGCCCCGATGATCGCCATGATCCTCATCCCGTACGTGCTGGGCTTCTCGGTGCTGCCGTCGTCCCCGGACAGCGGCCTGATCCTGGCCCTGGCGATCGTCCCGCTGTTCGCGCCGATCCTGATGCCGATGGTGATCGGGATCGGCAGTGTGGCGGTCTGGCAGGTGCTGGTCGCGCTGGCGTTGACCCTGGCGTGGATCGCGGTGCTGGTCTGGCTGGCCGGGCGGGTGTACGGCAACGCGGTGAAGCGTTCGGGGACGCGGGTGGCGCTGCGCGACGCCCTGCGCGCCGCCTGAGCCCCCGCCCGAGCCCGCCGTCTGCGCGCCGCGATCGGTAGCATCCGGAACGATCGACCGGGCGCCGGCCATGCCGGCGGCGCCAGGCCGGCGACGACCGACGCCGGCCGGCCAGGGAAAAGAGAACAGGGAGCGGTTCGTGCGAGACATCGCCGTCTTCAGCGGCAGTGCCCACCCCATCCTCGCCGAGGAGATCTGCGCGCACCTCGACGTGCCGCTGCACCGGGTGCGGGTCCAGCGGTTCGCGAACGACTGCCTGGAGGTGCAGCTGCCGGCGAACTGCCGGGAGCGCGACGTCTTCCTCATCCAGCCGCTGGTCGCCCCGGTGCAGGAGAACCTCGTCGAGCTGTTGCTGATGCTGGACGCGGCGCGCGGGGCGTCGGCGGCGCGCACGACGGTGGTCCTGCCGCACTACGCCTATGCCCGCTCCGACAAGAAGGACGCGCCGCGGATCTCGATCGGCGGGCGGCTCGTCGCGGACCTGCTCGTGGCCGCCGGGGCGAGCCGGGTGCTGGCGATGACGTTGCACTCGCCGCAGGTGCACGGCTTCTTCAGCGTCCCGGTGGACCATCTGCACGCGCTGCGGGAGCTCGCCAAGCACTTCCGCCGCCACGACCTGTCGAACACGACGGTGGTGTCGCCGGACCTCGGTAACGCNAAGGAGGCGGCGGCGTTCGCGCGGATGCTCGGGGTGCGGGTCGCGGCCGGGGCCAAGCAGCGTTTCGCCGACGACCGGGTGAGCATCTCGACGGTCATCGGGGATGTGGCCGGCCGTGACGTCATCGTCCTCGACGACGAGATCGCCAAGGGCAGCACGGTGCTGGAACTGCTCGAGCGGCTGCGGGAGCTCGACGTGCGCTCGGTGCGGGTGGCGTGCACGCACGGGCTGTTCTCCGCCGGGGCGCTCAAGCGGATCTCCGACCAGCCGGACGTCGTGGAGATCGTGTGCACGAACACGGTGCCGATCCCGCTGGACGACCGGGTGCCGAAGCTGGAGGTGCTCACGGTCGCGCCGCCNCTGGCCGAGGCGATCCGTCGCATCCACAACGGCGAGTCGGTCAGCGCCCTGTTCGACGCCTGACCCNGACGCCGGGCAGCCTCCCGCCGCCCTCGTCGTGCCACTTCCTTGCCTTTCCAGAGGGAACAAACCGGACGCGGAACCCTCCCGGAAGGGCGAGGAAGAAGGAAGGCGGAGTCAGACATCGCGAGTGTCTCGACTCAGGGTGCCCCCGACGCCGGCTGTAGCGTGCTGGTCGGGGTCGGTGCGCTCGTCGGGCTGCCGTTCGGCCGGNCCGGCGCCGGCGTCCTGCTGCGTTTGCCGGTGGAGATGATCAGGTCGGGCTGGATCTGCTCGACGGACTCGCCGAGCGCCCTGCGGCGGAGCACGGTGGTCGTCTGCGAGAGGCCCCCGCTGATCAAGGACTCGCCCGATCCTCGATCACTCCTCGGCGGTCAACCCTTGCAGTGGACCGGAAGCCAGGACTCTGGTGACGAAGTTCGCCAACTGTGCCCGCATACTTTCCCGCGGAATGCGCTCTTCGCCGGCCAGGTGCTCGACGAGGTCGGCTCGTATGGGGGCGAGCAGGGCGTGGGCGGTGAAGCCGCTGTCGGTCAGGCCGGGGATCTGCTCCAGACTGCGGCCCTCGTGGTTCATGCAGAACTTCACCGGCACGCACGCGCACGCTCGCAGCATCCGCGACGAGGGCATCATTCGGCCCGTCGTCCACCGCCGTCTGTCCTACAGACAGATGCGCGATCGCCTCACGGCGGAGGTCCCGGTGGAGTTCGCNNCAATGCTGGCCGACCTGGACCGTGCCATCGCCGGAGGGGCGGAGGACCGCGTCACCGACACCGTCCACCGTCTCACCGGTCGGCCCCCGCGCGCCTTCCGGGCCCTCCTTGAGAGGGAGATGCGGAGTTCGAGGTGAGTCAGCGCGGCCGTAGGGCTCGCGTAGGTCCACACCAGCAGGGGAGACGGCTCTGCGCCCGGCGTCGGTGAGGCACTTGGCCCACCGACGCCTCGACTCACCGTCACGCACCGCCGCCGGGCGACGCGGCAGCCGCACTGATGGTGTTGTGTAATGCTGTAATCAGCGTCGCCGATTATCCGAGCGGGAGGATCTGAGACTTGACAACGACCGAGGGTGACGCGGCCGCGGTGCCGTCGCTGCTGGAATGGGCCGGCGGACCGACCGCTCTCCGGCGGCTCATCGACGCCTTCTACGACCGGGTGGAGGCCGACGACCTGCTCAGTCCGTTCTTCCCGGGTGGCGTGAGCGAGAGCCACCGCGCCCATGTGAGCCGCTGGTGGATCGAGGTGTTCGGCGGTCCGGCGGACTACACCGACCAGCTCGGCGGGTACGAGGCCATGCTGGCCCACCACCGGGAGCTGGGGATCACCCCTGAGCAGCGGTTCCGGTTCGCGTCCACGATGAGCCGGGCCGCCGACGACGCCCACCTGCCGGACGACCCGGAGTTCAGGGCGGCGCTGGTCGGCTACCTCGAGTGGGGCACCCGGCTGGCTCAGCACAACTCCCAGCCGGGGGCAGTCGTGCTCGAGCACGCCCCGGTGCCGCACTGGGGCTGGGGCGTCGCGCCTCCGTACCAGCCCTGACTTGGACTCTCCGTTCGTTCCGCTGTTCCTCACGGGCCGAGGCGGACGGCCGGCGGGGGCGGGGGACCTGTGGCCCGCGGCACGGCGGGGAACAGGTCAGGATTGGCTGATGTCAGCGTCCGCTGTACCGTTGGGACATGGTTAAGCTCGCCTCACCCGCGGAGGTCCTCGCCCGGTTCGGTCACGCGCTGTCGGACCCGACGCGGGCGCGGCTGCTGCTGGTGCTGCGCTCCGGCGGGGCCTACCCGTCGGAGCTGGCCGAGATCCTCGGCGTGGGCCGCACGAACCTGTCCAACCATCTCGCCTGCCTGCGCGCCTGCGGGCTGGTCGTCGCCACCCCCGAGGGTCGCCGCCAGCGCTACGAGCTCGCCGACGACAAGCTCCGCCACGCGCTGGGGGATCTGCTCGACGTCGTCCTCGCCGTCGACGTCGACACCGAGCACGTGCACCCCGACGCCGGTGGCGTCGCGACGTCGCGGGAGCCGGTCGGGGCCGGGGTGGGCGCACGCGCGGCCGCACCCCTGACCGACGGGCACGGATCATGAGCGTACCCGGCGGCCACGGCCACCACCGTGACGACCACGATGACCGTCCCGACCGCCATGACCGCCATGACCGTCATGACCGTCATGACCGTCAAGAACACCGTGACGGCCATGACCAGCACGACGAGCACGAGCACGAGCACGATCATCGCGGCGGGCACGATCACCGTGACGGCGACGGCCACCATCCTCATGATGGCGATGGCCGTCAGGGCGATGGCGCCGGTCCTGCGCGCGACGCCGGCCCTACCTCCGGTGCAGGGCACGGTCACGCGCACGGCCATGGACACGGCCATGGGGTGCCGGCGGGGCGGGGGGGCGCGCGCCAGCGGCGCCGGCTGTGGCTGGCGGCCGGGCTGAACCTCGCGATCGTCGTCGGGCAGGCGGTGGCCGGCTTCGCCGCGGGGTCCGTCGGCCTGCTCGCCGATGCCGGACACAACCTGACCGACACGGCTGGGGTGCTGCTCGCGCTGGTGGCGTTGACGTTGTCGCAGCGTCCGCCGTCGGCGCGGCGCACGTTCGGCGGGGTGCGCTGGCCGGTGCTCGCCGCGCAGGCGAACGCCGCGGCGGTGCTGGTGGTGACGGCACTGCTGGCCGTCGAGTCGCTGCGCCGCCTCGGCGCGCACGGGACGGTCGACGGCCCGGTGGTCGTCGGCGTCGCGCTCGCCGCGGCGGTCGTCAACGCGGTGAGCGCCCTGGTCGTCCACGAGCGCGACGCCGATCTGAACACCCGCGCGGCCGTGCTGCATCTGGCCGGGGACGCGGCGGTGTCGGTGGCGGTCGCCGCGGCGGGTCTGGTGATCTGGCTGGTCGGCGGCTGGTACTGGCTGGACCCGCTGGTCTCGCTGCTGATCGCCGTGCTGATCGCCGGGCAGGGGGTGAAGCTGCTGGTCAGCGCGTCGCGGGTGCTGCTGGAGGCGACGCCGGAGAGCTTGGACGTCGCCGCGGTGCGCGCGGACATCCTGCGCGACACCCATGTCCTCGACGTGCACGACCTGCATGTGTGGAGCCTGTCCGACCGGGTGTTCGCCGCGTCGGTGCACCTGGAGCTCGGCCATCTCGACGGCGTGCAGGACGGCCATCCGAGCCTCGCGCAGGCGCGGGCGGTGTCCGACGGGATCAAGGCGATGCTCGCCGAGCGGTACGCCATCACCCACGTGACGATCGAGTCCGAGTGCGAGCCGTGCACCCCCCCGCACGACGACCCGTGCGGCATCGCCCGCGACCGGGCGGCGGCCGGCGAGCCGAGGACGTCCAGGGCCGGCCGCGGCCGATCGACTGCCGTCAGCAGCCACGCCCCCGACGGCGCCAACGCATGACTGATGCGGCGGGCCGGGTCGAGCCGTCCGGGGTGTGGGCCACAGCCGTGGGCGTGGCCCGGGTGAGGGCGATGGAGACGGCATGCGAGCAGCCGCTGTTCCGGGACCCGCTGGCGCTGGCCTTCGCCACGGCCGGCGGAAGAGGCCCCGAGACGCCGCCGCCCCCGCGCGCGGACGAGGCGGCGCGGCGCCGCTGGCTCGGTGTGGCCTTCTCGATCGTCATCCGGACGAAGTTCCTGGACGACCTGCTGGACCGGGCGGTCGCGTCCGGCGTCCGGCAGGTCGTGCTGCTCGGAGCCGGGATGGACAGCAGGGCCTTCCGGATGGACTGGCCTGCGGGGACCCGGCTGTTCGAGGTCGACACGGCTGAACCGCTGAGCTTCAAGGCCTCGGTGCTGCGTCAGGAGCGGGCCGTTGCGCGCTGCGCGCGGATCACCGTCCCGGTCGACCTGCGCGAGGACTGGCCCGGCGCACTGGCCGCGGCCGGGCACGATCCGGCGCAGCCGACGGTGTGGATCGCCGAGGGACTGCTGATCTATTTGCCCGAGGACGCGGTGCAGTCGCTGCTCGAACGGGTCGGCGCGCTGTCCGCCGCAGGCAGCAGGATGGGCCTGACACTGGGCCCGCGCGGTGTGGTCGAACGCTTCCGGGGGGACGCCGCTTCGGGGTCGGCAGCGTCGATGTGGGTCTCGGAGATGCCGCAGGACCCGGTCGGCTGGCTGGACGGCCTCGGCTGGGAGGCGGAGACCTTCACCCTGCGTGAGCGCGCCGAGGCCTATGGCCGTCCGGTGCTCACCCCGTCGCAGCAGGACGAGGGCACTGGTGGACTGGTCTCGGCGGTGCGCGCGGCGCACTGAACACGTCTCTATGGGAACAATCAGGCGGCGGCCCGGGGCTCGCTCACCAGGGCAGGGTGCCGTCGGCGTCGACGTAGCCGCCGGTGGGGCCGTNGGGGTCGACCATCGCCATGCGGACGATGATCTCGGCGCCCTGTTCGACGGTCTGCGTGCCGGTGTTGGCGTTGAGGTCGGTCCGGGTGAAGCCGGGTTCCACGGCGTTGATCCGCATGGTCGGGAACGCCTTCGCATACTGCACGGTGATCATGTTGAGGGCGGCCTTCGAGGCGGGGTAGGCGACGCCCGGGTAGGCGTATCGGGCGGTGCCCGGGGTGGTGGCCGCGGTCAGCGAGGCCAGGCCACTGCTGACGTTGACCACGACCGGGGCGGCGGACCGGGCCAGCAGGGGCAGAAAGGCGTGGAGGACGCGCACCGCGCCGACGACGTTCGTCTCGAACGCCGCGTGCATCACCTCAGCGGTGACGTCCGCGGCTCCCGGGTCACCGCTCGGCGCGATGCCGGCGTTGTTGATCAGTACGTCGAGTCCTCCGTCGGCGGCGACGGCGCTTGCCGCGGCCTGCACGGAGGCATCGTCGGTGACGCGGTGCACAGTGGCGTCATGGCGCGCCCGGAGTCCCAGCACCGGGAGGCCGCACACTGGCAGCTCGGGCGCAGCGAGTTCGGGCGCACGGTGCGGCGCTGGCGCGACCGGGTCTCCCCGCAGGCGGCCGGGCTGCCCGTCGGCGGCCGTCGGCGTGCGCCCGGGCTGCGCCGCGAGGAACTCGCCCTGCTGGCCGGGATCTCGGTCGACTACGTCACCCGGCTGGAGCAGGGCCGGGCAACCAACCCGTCGGAGCAGGTCGTCGAGGCGTTGGGGCGGGCGTTGCGCGNGTCGGCGGCCGAGCGTGAGCATCTGTTCCGGATCGCCGGGCTCGTGCCGCCGGGGCGGGGCACGGTGCCCGCCCACATCACCCCGGGGGTGCAGCGGCTGCTGGACCGGCTGACCGGGACCCCGGTGGCGGTCAGCGACGCGGCGTGGACGCTGCTGCTGGCCAACCCGCTGTACACGGCGTTGATGGGGCAGCGCCGCGGCAGCGAGCGCAACGCGGTCTGGCGCACCTTCCTCGGCGCGCCCGGCCGCGTGCGCCACACCGCGCAGTCCCAGGACGATCTCGAGGTCTCGCAGGTCTGCGCGTTGCGGGCGGCGGCGCGCCGGTATCCGGCGGACCAGCGGCTGCGTCGCCTGATCGCCGAGCTGCGCGGGCGCAGTGACCGGTTCGCGCGGCTGTGGGACTCCGCCGCGGTGAGCCGGCCGGAGGCGGGGCGTAAGACCATCGATCATCCGCAGGTGGGCGCCGTGACGCTGGACTGCGACGTGCTCAGCGTCGCGGGCAGCGACCTGCNCATCCTGGTCTACACGGCCGAACCGGGCTCGCCCGACGCCGAACGTCTCGCGCTGCTCGCCGCCCTCGGCACCCAGACGCTGTCGCAGCCGGGCGGAGATCAGCGTCTGCGTGCGGCTGGGTAGCGTACGGCCATGCTCGACTGGAGTCACAACGCCTACTACCAGCGGCTGCTGCTGCGCCAGCTGCCGCAGCCGGGCCGGCGGGTGCTGGATGTCGGCTGTGGCGCCGGAGCGTTCGCGGCCCGGCTCGCCCGGCGCAGTGAGCAGGTCGACGCCGTCGACCGCTCCGCCGAGATGATCGAGCAGGCGAGGCGAGCCACCCCGCGCAATGTGCACTGCGTTCTCGGTGATGTGCTGACCGACCCGCTGCCGGGCAAGGACTACGACGCGATCTTCTCGATCAGCGCGCTGCACCACATGCCGTTGCCGGAGGCGCTCGGGGTGCTCGCGGCCGCCCTGCGTCCCGGCGGGGTCCTGGCCGTCGTCGCCCTGCCCCGGACGGATCTGCGTCACGAACTGCCCGTCGAGATCGTCGCGGCGTTCGGACATCGTCTGCTGGGCGCGGTGTTCCTCGCGACCAGGCTGCTGGGACGCGGAAGCGGGTTCGCGAAGGACCCGGCGCACGCAAGCATGCCCGTGGTCATGAACCCGCCGCTGACCACTCGGGAGGTTGCCCGCCAGGCCGCCGCCATGCTGCCCGGCGTGCGGGTGCGACGGCTGCTGTTCTGGCGTTACCTGCTGGTCTGGCACAAGCCGATCACCCCGGCCGGCTGACGGGCCGGGCTCGGCCGCCCGGTGTCGGTGCCTGGAAGCCGCCGATCTTCTGCTCGAGCAGTTCGGCCAGCCGCAGCGGGGTGCGGTCCTCGAACATCGGGCCGATGAGCTGCACTCCCACCGGCAGGCCCGCGGGGGACCGGCCCGCGGGTATCGCGGTGGCCGGCAGGCCCGGCATGGTGGCCAGGCCGGCCAGGACGAGCTGGTCGAAGTACGGGTACTCGACGCCGTCGATGTCGATCCGGCGTTCCAGCGGATTGGGGTTGTGGTCGTGGGGGAACGCGGGAGTCGGCGTGATCGGACACACCACGGCGTCGAACTCGGCGAACAGCTGCCGCCAGCCGTGGCGGTGCAGCTCGCGACGGTTGTTCGCCTCCATCCAGTCGCGGTGGCTGAACACCATGGCGCGCAGCCGCGCCGCGTCGAGACTCTGGTCGTGCGCGCTCAGCCCGGCGGCGCGGGTCCGCAGCTGCTCGTACGCCTCGACGGGAAAACGCGCGACGGAGCCCGAGAACAGCAACTGCGTGTAGAGCGTCGTGGCTTCGGTCAGATCGGGCAGCAGCGCAGTGTGCCGTTCGACGCGGGCTCCTGCGCCGACAAGCGCGTCGGCCACCCGGTGCACGCCCGCCCGCACAGCGGACCCGGTCGCAAGGAGCGGGTGCTCGTCGAGGACCAGGACCCGGAAGTCGGCGAGGCGCTCGTGGCGCGCGGGCGGCAGCGCCACGTTGTGCGCCACGCCGAGCGTCAGCGGGTCCGGTCCGGCCATGACGTCGAGCAGGAGGGTGAGGTCGCGGGCAGTGCGCGCCATCGGACCGACGACGGCGAGGTCGAGGTCGGTCGGCAATGCCGGCGCGGCAGGCGCGACCATGCCGCGGGTCGCCGCCAGCCCGAGTGTCGGCTTGTGCGCGTAGACGCCGCAGAAATGCGCGGGGGTGCGCAGCGAACCGGCGAGGTCGGAGCCGATGGACAGCGCGCCGAACCCGGACGCCAGGGCCGCCGCCGATCCACCGGAGGAGCCGCCCGGCGTGCGATCGTGATCCCACGGGTTGTTGGTGGTGCCGTAGATCTCGTTGAAGCTCTGGATATCCTGCAGCCCCAACGGCACGTTGGTCTTGCCGAGCACCACCGCGCCTGCGGCCTTGAGCCGCGACACCTGTACCGCGTCCTCGGNCGGCAGGTAGTTCGCGTGCTGCGGCATGCCCCAGGTCGTGGGCAGCCCGGCGATGTTGTAGGACTCCTTGACCGTCACCGGAATGCCGAGCAGCGGCCGGTCCTCGCCGCGGGCGCGCGCCTGGTCGGCGCCGCGCGCGGCCTCCCGCGCACGGTCGAAGTCNGGCACGCAGATCGCGTTGATCACCTTGTCGTCCCGCTCGATACGGGCGATCGCCTCGTCGGTCAGCTCCGCCGAGGTCACGTCACCGGCACGCAACGCGGCCGCGAGCTCTTCGGCTGACCGAAAACTCCACTCCATGATTCCGACGCTACCGCCCCCTGGAATAGGTCATAAAATATGGAAACGAGCGGCCGATTTCCTGTTCGTACAGGTCAGCTACTCGGTGGAACAACAGGCTCCGGCCTGCTGATCAGCCGGTTCACCGGCGGAGCCGGGGCGCGAGGACCGTGCGCACNACCTTGGCCACGTTGCTCGCGGCGGATCCGTCCTCTTCGCCGGGTTCCGGTTCCAGNACACGCTGGATCTGCAGCAGCAGGTGGTTGGTCGAGCGCCAGAGCGGGACGAACATGCCGGCCACCGGTCCGACGCCCTGGATCGGGCCATGGGACAGCTCGGTGACCTTCTTGGCGATCGTGACCGTTGTCGGGTCCCGCAGGATCAGGTGCACCTCGTCGTCGACCAGCCGGATTTCCATCTTGCGCGCGGCGGCCTCCTCCGGGTTCGCGTCCGTGGTCGTCTCCGGATCCAGTTCGTCGATCTTGGCGGCGACCGCGTCCNGGTCGACCCCGAGTTCGCGCAGCACCGTGGCCGCCATGCTGTTCTCCGCCCNCAGCATCGCCTCAAGCAGGTGATGGCTGCCGACCGGTGCGCCACCGGCCAGCGCCCTGGCGGCGGACACGGTGTCCTCGGTGGCAGAGGTGCCGGTCGGCCATCGGCTGGCCGCGACGTCCTGCGATCCCTCCGACGACGCCAGCACCGCGGCACGGATCCTGCTGATCGGATTGATCCGCTCGGCAAGCACCGTCGCGCCGACGCCCTCACCTTCCCTGACCAGGGCAAGCAGGATGTGTTCCGTACCGATGTGGTTGTGGTGCAGCTGCTGCGCCTCGCGCAGGGCGAGGTCCAGCGTCTTCTTCGCGCGCGGCGCGAAGGGGATATGGCCGCTCAGCTCCTGCGTGCCGGGCTTGACCACCGCGGCAATATCGACCCGCNCCGTCTCCTTGTCGTACCCGAACTGGTGCAGAACTTTCGCCGCCATGCTGTCCGGCGCGTCGAGCAGCCCCAACAGGATGTGCTCCGTGCCGATGTAGTTGTGCTTGAGCAGCCTTGCCTCCTCCNGAGCCGTGACGACCACCTTGCGGGCTTCCACCNTGAACCTTTCAAAGGACATGGCTCCATGCTCTCAACCGTGTCAATACACTGTTACTGATATGGTCACCCTGCTGAAGGGAGGGTGTGATGGAGACACCGTCGGACTGGGAGGATCGGCTCGCGCGCTGGCAGAATGAGCTGGAGCTGTTCGAGCAGCTGGACGAGAAACCCTGGGTCACGTTGGCCAAGGCGGAAGCCGAGACCGGCGTTTCCCGCTCGGCCCTGCGGTCCTGGTACCGCAATGGCGAGATCCAGTCCCGGCTGGTGGACGGCCCGAACGGGCCGCAGCGCCTGGTCCAGTTGGACGCGGTGATCGAGCGCGCCGCCGCGTCACCGCGCATTCAGCGCAGGGCGGAACGGGAAGTCAGCCTGGAAGCCCAGGTCACCCTGCTACGGCACCGGGTTGACCAGCTTGAGTTGCGGCTCGCCGCACTGGAACGGAAGTGACCGGCGCGAGCAGCACCATGCCAGCGGGTTGCCGGCACAGTGCTCCCGCACCCGAGCCTGGATGGCGCGCACGGGAGAATCACGTCATGACCCTCCTGGGCGCCTTCCCCCTCCAGCCCGCCCCGATTCATGTGTCCGACGAGGTCCTCGATGACCTGCGCGTCCGTCTCACCCTGACCCGTCCGCCGCTGGACGAGGGGAACGGGGACTGGTCCTACGGCGTCCCGGACAGCTATCTGCGTGAGCTTGTCGCCTACTGGCGGGACGGCTACGACTGGCGCAAGGCCGAGGCCGCCATCAACGCCTACGAGCACTACCAGGTGAGCGTCGCCGGTGTCCCGGTGCACTTCCTGCGCAAACCCGGCCGCGGCCCCCGCCCGATTCCGTTGATCCTCACCCACGGCTGGCCGTGGACGTTCTGGCACTGGTCGAAGGTGATCGACCCGCTCGCCGACCCGGCCGCGTTCGGCGCTGACCCCGCCGACGCGTTCGACGTCCTCGTGCCGTCCCTGCCCGGCTTCGGTTTCCCCGGCCCGCTCACCGGCTTTCCGGACGTCAACTTCTGGAAGGTCGCCGACCTCTGGCACACCCTGATGACCGAGACCCTGGGCTACGACAAGTACGCCGCCGGGGGCTGCGACATCGGCGGGATCGTCGCCAGCCAGCTCGGCCACAAGTACGCCGACGAGCTGTACGGCATCCACATCGGCTCCGGGCTGCCGCTGGACTTCTTCACCGGCCCCCGCGCCTGGGACCTCGCCCGCAACCGGCCCCTCACCGACGACCAGCCCGCCGACGTCCGCGCCCGGATCATCGAGCTGGACCACCGCTCGGCGTCCCACCTCGCCGTGCACACGCTCGACGGCGCCACCCTGGCCCACGGGCTCGCCGACTCACCCGCCGGACTGCTCGCCTGGCTGCTGGAACGCTGGAACGCCTGGAGCGACAACGGCGGCGACGTCGAGTCCGTCTTCACCAGGGACGACCTGCTCACCCACGCCACGATCTACTGGGTGAACAACTCCATCGCCACGTCGATGCGGTACTACGCCAACGCCAACCGCTACCCCTGGGCCCCCGCCCACGACCGCACCCCGGTCGTGCAGGCCCCGGTCGGCCTCACCTTCGTCACCTACGAGAACCCGCCCGGCATCCACACCGCGGACGAGCGCGTCCAGGCGTTCACGACCGGCCCGCAGGCCGCCTGGTTCAACCACGTCAACGTCAACGCCCACGACCACGGCGGCCACTTCATCCCCTGGGAAAACCCCGACGCCTGGGTCAGCGACCTGCGCCNCACCTTCCACGGCCGCAGGCCCTGAACGACCCTGCGGGCTCGTCTGATGCGACAACGGATGAACGTGCCTGGTCGTCAGCCTTCTGGGGTGATCGGCTTCTGCCAGATCGGCAGGTAACGCCAGAACAGCAGCCGTCGCACAGCCGCATGATCCGCTACCGCCGGTTCCGTTGACCGCCCGCATCGAGAACGCGGCGTGCCAGGAACCACCGCAGCGGCGGGATGCGCAGGGGGCGTACCCAGAACAGTTCCATCGTGNCGGGCGCGGCTACCACCCCGCCCCAGCGCCGGCTTCCCACGAACCAGACCGTCGCACCATCGCAGGCTTCGAGCGCGCCCCATCGCCAGACGACCGACACCACGGACATGACGGCTTCATACGGCCCGCGCGGCTCGACGGCGGCCGGCCCGAGCTGTTCGGAGTCACTCGGCGGCTCCGGTGGCCACAGGACCAGCGTCGGCTGGCCGTTGCCGCCACCCACCGATCCGAACCTGCACGGCCGCACCGTCCACGGGTTGCGCGCCAGGAGGAACCGCATCCGCGCCACGTGGACGAGCGCGACCAGTCCGCCGGCAACCGCCAGCGCGCCGAACGCGAACGGCGCGATCGCCAGGCCCCCATCACCGATCAGGCCCACCGGGAACGCCACCACCATCAGAAGCACGCCGATGCCGACCGTCCCCCAGGCCCGGCGATGCCGCGTCCGCAACGCGCGGGCGGTCTCCGGGCCCGATAAAGCACCACCATCACCAGGACGAGGTGTGCGCGACACACCCGAAGCCTAGAGGCGCTCCGGCGGCACCGGTGCGAGGGCGGCGGCAAGATCGTGGATGTCCTGGTGGCCGCGGCCCTGGATCCACACCTGGGTGCCGGCCCGTTCNAACCGCAGATGGCCCTGCTCGGGGTCGGCGGCCGGCGACCACCAGCGTGCGGGGGTGCCGTCCGCCAACACGATCGTCTCCCACGCGGCCGGGTCCGCCATTCTTGCTCCCCGGGACTGGATGAACCACAGGCGACGGTCGAGTGGGCGTCCCCCGGCGGGGTGCGCCATCACCGCGATCCCGTCCTCGTCGTCAGGATCGACGCTGCCGAAGTAGGCCTCGTCGCGCGGACACAGCAGGGTGAAGTCCACCTCGCCGGCCAACGTCGCCAGCGGCCGCGACCGGCCGANGGGCGACTCGGACGCGTCAACCGTGCCGACCGTATCCAGGTCGAAGCGGGCTGTGTCGAGTGGCCCGTCGACCTGCGGGTGGCGCAGGGTGGCCCGCTCGACCTCCCGCTCGCCGGACCAGGCGGTCAGCTCCAGGAGCAGTCCGGTGGCGTCGTCGACGACCAGGTCGTAGGCGTCGCCCTCGGGAAGGCCGTGGATCTGACGCAGNGCACCCGGCTCGCGCAGCACCCCACGCAGCCAGGTCGCCCGCCGCCCCTGCCGGTCCTGCACGGCACGGACGGACAGCGACAGGGCGGACAGGACCTGCCANGGCCGCACCAGCACAATCTCGGAGATCCACAGGGCGACCAGCCGATTACCGGGCTCGGCGGGCCGTGAACCCTGCACCCGACCGTCGCGACGCCGACGCCACTGGTCGCCGTGCACCAGGGTCACGGCGTCGTCGTCGTGCCAGTCGATCCGCAGCAGGTCCGGGGTGGCCAGCAGGGAACCGCTGCGCTGGTCCACCGCGCCGGCCGCCCTGGTCGGCCCGGGGGCACCGGGCGGGTGGATCACGGGGGGCTGTCCGAGTGNCGTCTGGGTCGCCGTCTGCGCCGCGCAGCGTGCCTCGCCGTCGGCCCGCCAGTGCAGCTCGGCCCGCAGGGAGGTCCACCGCTCGCCGCACGTGACCATCGCTTCCAGTGCGTCCCCAAGCAACGTCATGACCGACACCGTGACACAGGATGCGCAACCGGGTGATGCGGATCGGTGACCACGATGAAGGCGATCCGGCACGTACCTGCCCGGTCTCCACCGAGGCCTACGCGTGAGGCCGGTGCTCACGGTCGTCCTTTGTGGGAAAGCCACAAGGACAGGGCGCCGACCTCGGCGCCGTCAGAGCTGGGCCGGGCGCGGCGCGGCTGCGAAGGTGAACCCCGGACAACGGTAGCGGGACGGTGACATGGCCGTCCCGCGCCACCACGACAGCGAAGGGGAGACAGGGTGGTGCACGAGAAGATCGTGGTCACGGGGATCGGCGCGATGACCCCGCTCGGAGGTGACCTCGACACCACGTGGAGCGGGCTGCTCGCGGGCCGCTCCGGCGTCACCGTCCTCGAGGACGCCTGGGCGGCGGACCTGCCCGTGCGCCTCGCCGCCCCGCTGCCCGTCGACCCGGCGGCCTCCCTGCCCCGTAAGGAAAGCCGCCGGCTCGACCGCTGCGAGCAGATGGCGATCGTCACCGCCCGCGAGGCGTGGGCGCAGGCCGGCCGCCCCGAGGTCGACCCGCAGCGCCTCGCCGTCGTCATCGGNACCGGCTACGGTGGGGTGGCCTCCACCCTCGGCCAGCACCGCATCGTCGAGGCGGGCAACGCCCGCAAGATGTCCCCGCACGCGGTGATCATGCTGATGGCCAACGGGCCGGCCGCCTGGGTCAGCATCGACCTCGGCGCCCGTGCCGGCGCCCGCACCCCGGTCAGCGCCTGCGCCTCAGGCGCCGAGGCGATCGCCATCGGCCTGGAGATGATCCAGCACGACCTCGCCGACGTCGTCGTCGCCGGCGGCGTCGAGGCCGCCATCGACAACCTCCCGCTCGCCGCGTTCGCGCAGATGAGGGCCCTGTCGACCCGCCACGACGATCCCGCGGCCGCCTCCCGCCCCTTCGACGCCGACCGCGACGGCTTCGTCCTCGGCGAGGGCGCCGGCATCGTCGTGCTGGAACGGCAGTCCTTCGCCGCCGCCCGCGGCGCCCGGGTGCACGCCGTCGCCGCCGGCGCCGCGGTCAACTCCGACGCCCTCGACATCGTCACCGCCGACCCGGCCGGGCAGTCCCGCGCCATCAGCACCGCCCTGGCCCGGGCGGGCCTGGCGCCGACCGACATCGGCCTCGTGCACGCCCACGCCACCTCCACCCCGGTCGGCGACCCGCTGGAGGCCGAGGCGATCGCCCAGACCATCGGCACCCACCCGGCGGTCACCGCGACGAAGTCGATGACCGGCCACACCCTCGGCGCCGCCGGCGCCATCGGCGCGATCGCGACGATCTGCGCCCTGCGCGACGGCGCGATCCCTCCCGTGCGCAACCTCGACCGCCTCGACCCGGCGATCAAACTCGACGTGGTCACCGGCACCGCCCGCCACGACACCGTCCACGCCGCCGTCGCCAACGCGTTCGGCTTCGGCGGTCACAACGCCACCCTCGTGTTCACCGCCGCCTGACGAGCGACCACGCCTGACGGCCCACCACCGGGGCCGGCTGTGCCACCACGCCGGCCCCGCCCCCCGCCGTCCGTCTCACCGGGCACGGTGCGACGGACCGTTGCGGCGTGCCGTGCGCCTTCCCTGACCCCGATCCCGCGCACCGCACGCCGCGACCCGCCGCACCGCAGGCCTGATCCTGTCGGAGGGTCAGGAGTTCAGAACGCGGCTTCGCCGTTCTCCGGACCTGTGATGTCTTCGGCCGGTTCCGTATATGTGCGNCTTCCTGGCTCGCGTGCCAGCGACTTCCGGTGTCATCCCCGGGTCGTTTTCCTGGAATGCCCGCCCGGGCCGCATGCAAACCATCTCATCCGGTCATGCGCAGTATTTTTTTGCGCTGATCACCGCGGCGCGTCGCTTCAGTGGTTCGCGCGGACTTGATATTTTCCGCGTCGGAAGGATGCCTTGCCCTTGCGGCCTGTCGAGATCTCTTGTTTCTTGCATCATCTTTCGGAAGTTGAAGGACGTATGAGACCCTATATGCGGCGACGCCTCACGATATCGGCATCGGTGCTGATAGCCAGTTTTACCTTTGCCATGCCAGCACTGGCCGAAACGGAGCCGACCCAGCAACTCACGGTCAACACCTACAACCTGTATCTTGGCGCCGATCTCACCCCGATTGCCACCGCCCCGGACCAGCAGGAGCTAGTCCGTCGGACCAGGACCGCCTACAAGCACGTGCTGTGGGCCGACTTTCCGGCGCGGGCGCAGGCCATCGCGAAGCTGCTCGCCCGGNAGCAGCCCGACGTGCTCGGCCTGCAGGAGGTCGCACTGTGGAAAGAGGGCCCGATCGGTGGTCCACTGCATACTACTGTCGATTACCTGCCGATCCTGCTGAAGGCGCTCAAGAAACACGGCCTGGACTATGCGGTCGCCGCGGAGAACACCAACTTCTCCGGCCAGTTGCCGATCAGCGCCACCAGACAGGTGAGCTTCACCGACCACGATGCGATTCTGGTGCGAACCGGCATCCCCGGCAGGTGGCGAGCCAGCCATTCCGAGTCGCACGAGTACGCGGCTCGACTGACTGTCCCGACCGCGGCTGGGCCGTTCACGCTCCCGGACGGCTGGTCGGCAGTCGACGTGACCGCTCGGGGCCGGACGGTACGAGTCGTCAACACCCATCTGGAACCCGTCGACGCGCAGGTTCGTAACGACCAGGCGAAAGAGCTTCATGCCGCACTCGCCACCGCGGAACACCCGGTGGTCCTGCTCGGCGATCTGAATTCGCGACCGAGTGACTCCACCGGCCCGCATGGCCAGTTCACCCAGGGCGGATATACGGACGCGTGGGCGGCGATCCACGGCCCGAACAACGGCTTCACCGCCACACAGATCGAGCTCGATGCCGTACCCGCAGACCTTGATCGGCGCATCGACTACGTGTTGTACCAACCTACGCGTCCCGCGCACCCCGGCCTCGAACAGGTCCAGGCGGTGCGGGCGACCGTGATTGGCGACAAGCTACGCGACCGGACCCGTTCCGGGCTGTGGCCCTCTGATCATGCGGGTGTCGTAGCCGTGCTCGCCGTTTCCCCGCGGCGGCATTGACCCTGCACGGCATTGACCCTGCAATGTGTCGGTGGCGCACCGTAGCTCGCGGGAGGTGGTCTGGTTTCCCGTGCCCATGGCCGATCAGCCTGCCACCAGAGCTACGAGACGTCACCACTCCGCCGCGCGGCAGACAGGTCGTGGAGGCGGGTAGGCGTATCAGGTTCTGAGCGGGATCGGAACGGATCGTCTGGTCGGGGATCGTCTGGTCGGGGATCGCGTGGTTGCAGAGGATCCCCGACCAGGTCGTGGCCGGGTGGGACGAGGGTCAGCCGCCGCCGCGGCGGCATGCTTGGAGAAGGGCGTGGTTGAGGAGGGTCGTCTCGTCGCCGCCGCGTACTCCGGCGAGGCAGACCAGGACTCGAGGCGCGGCATGTCCGCGACGCGGCCAGCACCGCGACCTTCGCATCAGGCAGGGCCGCCGCTGAAAGATCCGGGTTAGGCCTCTGTCCGATCCCACACCGCGGACACCGGCGGCAGCGGAGGACCGTCGCTCCGCCAGGCCGCGAGGAAGGTGGCCACGAGCCGTGGCCACGCCGCTGTGGCCGTTTCGGCGTCAGCCGCGATGAGGCCGTTGACCGCACGGAAGAGCATGAGCAGGTCGCTGCAGTGCATGTCCGGTCGCACAACCTTGGCGTCCAGTGCGTTCTGAACGATGGCCTGCAAGTCTCGGTAGGTCCGATCGAGGTCTTCTCGAAGCGCGGCGGTGCCCAGCCCGGGCGAGGAGAGGACCTCGGCGAAGGCGCGATCGGCGATCTGGCGTTCCACCACGAAGTGGGTGTACGACGTCAGGGCCCCCCACGGGTCGTCCTGGGATCGGGCCAGTTCTGCTTCGGTCCNGGCGACGTACTCGGCCATCTGTTGCCCGAGGACGTCCGACGCGAGCTCGTCTCTGCTGCTGAAGCGCCGGTAGATGGTCGCGCTTCCGACTCCGGCCTCCGCGGCCACGTCGTCCAGTGACACCGACAGGCCGTTCTTGGCCAGCAGCCGCGCCGCGGCAGCCAGGATGGCGGACCGGTTGCGTTCCGCGTCGGCCCGCAACGGCTTGCTCGGGCTGCTGCCGCCGGTAGTCACGCGCCCATCCTAACCTAAGTGGACGATCTTCCCCACTTCGTGGTAGCTTCCTATGTGGGGGAAGTTCCCCACATAGGCAGGGAGCGATATGAGAACTGTGCGCGCCGACATGTGGACCGACCTCGGATGCCCGTGGGGCTACGTGGGGCGTCGTCGCCTGGAGCTCGGGTTCGAGCAGGCGAACCTGAACGCCACGTTGGACCTGAGACTTCACGCGTTCGAGCTGGACCCGGGTTCCAGGACCACGACGATCTCCATCCCGGAGATCTTCGTGAAGAAGCACGGCGGCACCATCGACGACGCCATCGCTGCCGAGAGGCGGGTCGCCGGCCTCGCGAACGACGTGGGCCTGCCGTTCACGACGGACCGACTTGCTTCCAACACACACGATGTCCTGCGCGTCCTGCAGCTCGCCAAGACCCACGGGCTGGAAGCGTCCTGGTTCGCCCAGCTCCAGCAAGGCTATTTCGGCGGAACCATCAACCCGTTCGATCCCGCGGAGCTCACCAGGNCGGCCGTGGCCGGCGGCNTGGACGCCGACGACGTGTCGGACGTGCTGTCCGGCAACCGCTTCAAGGCCGAGGTGGCACGCGACCGCGAAGAAGCACTCGACCGAGGTGCGACCGGCGTGCCCTACATCGTCATCGACAACCGCGTCGTGCTGGCCGGCGGCGCGACGGTCACCGACTACGCCCGCGCCTTCACNTCACTGACCACCCAGGTCTGACCACCCACCTCATGCACCCCGAAGGAAAGTGGAGTGCGCGGCGAAGGACGCTCGTAGAAGTCGGCGAGCGCGGCNAGGTGGTTGTTGACCGTGGTCGGCTTGCGACGCTCGGCCTTCAGGTGGCGCTTGAAGTCGCGAACGGCACCATCCCTGGCTGAGGGGTGGACCAGCGGGGCACCGAGCACGTCGACGGCGCNGCCGCACCAGACGCTCCCGACAGTAACGAAAACAATACCCACAGGCGCGAAGTTGTCGATCGTCGGCAGTGATCGACGCCCACCGCCCCCCCTTCTGGCACGACAGAAGGGGGCTGGCATCGTGGCGAAACGGCGTGCGCGGTGCCGGTCAGTCGCTGCGGGCGGCCTCGGGTCCGGTGATGCGGCGCAGCAGGGGGAACGTGGCGGCGAGGACCGCGAGCGCGGCGAGCAGGCCGGCGAGGACGATGAGATCGTACTCGCCCGCGGGTGGCCGGAGCGTCTCGTGGAGCTGGGAGCGTAGGAACAGGCCGGCGGCGAGGAATCCGGTGCCGATCGACACGACGGTGAGGACCAGCAGCGGCAGCGCGCTTTCCAGCAGGATGACGCGGCGCAGCATCCCGAGGGGGGCGCCGGCGAGCCGTAGCAGGCTGAAGGGTCGTCTGCGGTCGTTGAGCCCGNCCACCACGCTGACCGCCAGGCTGCACCCGGCGATCGGCAGGCTGGTGAGGATCACGACGTTCGCCAACTGCTGGTAGGCGGTGGTCAGCCGCCTGCCGCGGTCGAGGTCCTCGGCGATGGTGACGGAC
This sequence comes from Frankia sp. CpI1-P, assembly GCF_001421075.1. Lineage (NCBI taxonomy): Bacteria > Bacillati > Actinomycetota > Actinomycetes > Frankiales > Frankiaceae > Frankia > Frankia sp. CpI1-P. Next base: position 133,821 of record NZ_LJJX01000001.1, read on the forward strand.
AGGTAGGCGGAGGGGTAGGCGAGGTCGAGCACGGTGCGGGCCCGCTCGACCGCCGCCGGCCCGTCGGTGTCCACGGCGAGGGACTGGACCGGAAGGTGGCGCAGACCGTCGGGGGACAGGGCCGCCGGCCGGACCATCCCGGCGTGGTCGCCGAACCTGGCCTCGAAGTCGGTGCTGAGGGTGGCCGTGTCCGAGCCGGCCGCGCAGCGGCCGAGCGCCGGGGTGCCGGACAGCTCGGCGCAGGAGACGACGCCGATCAGCGGGTCGACGCGCCCCGCGCCGGGAGGCCGATGGATCACGGTCACGCCGCGCACGCCGGGGACCCGGCGCAGATCGCGCAGCAGGGAGGCCGGGATCGAGGCGATGTCCTGCGGTCCTGCGGGGGTGTAGGTGGTGAAGCGGTCGATGAGGGTGTGGCGTTGCGCCGGGCCACGCGCGGCGACGTGGTCGCGCGTGCCGGTGGTGCCGTAGGCGTTGATCGTGGTGATGATCCCGACGGCGACGCTGGTGACGAACAGGGCCAGGGCGAGACCGGCGACGGCGCGGAAGCCCGCCTGCGGGTTGTCGGCGAGGCGACGCCCGGCGATGAGCACGGCGGGCCGCTGGGCGCGCCGGGCTGCCAGGCGGGCCCCGGCGTGAATCAGCCACGGCCCGACGACGATCAGCCCGATCATGGTCAGCAGGATCCCGGACAGGTAGGCCTGGACCTGACCGGCGGTGCTGGCGGGCTGGCCGGCGTGGACGAACCACACGAGTTCGCCCAGACCGGCCAGCAGGGGCAGGATCCGCCAGGCCCGTGGGGGGCGGGGGGTCACCTGCCGGGTGACGCCGAGCGGGGAGAGGGTCACCCGGCGCAGCGCCAGGCGGGCCGCCGCCGCGGCGGCGATCGGCACGCCGAACGCGACCAGCAGGATGTCGGCCAGGTTCAACGACAGGTCGGCGGTGTAGAACCGTTCCCCGGTGAAGGGGATCGGCGCGAGCGCCGGGCGCAGCAGGGCGAACAGCCCGAACCCGGCGGCGACGCCACCGACCGCGGCGACGCTCGACTCGACCGCCGCGATCACCGAGATCTGCCGCGGGGTCGCGCCGACCAGGCGCATCGCGGCGAAGCGCTGTTCGCGGCGGGCCGCGGACAGCCGCGTCGCGGTGCCGATGAAGATCAGGACCGGGAACAGCAGCGCGGCGGTGACGACGGACAGGACGAGGTCGATGCCGTTCGCGTTGATGCCGACGTCGAGGCACTGCCCGCTGCAGCCGCTGGGCGGTGTGGTGGCGATGGCGGTGACCTGGGTGGCCTGCGGTGTCCGCGCGAGCTGGTCGGCGCGGCGGCCGACGACGAGGATCAACGAGTCCGGGGCTGGCAGCGCCGCGGGGCCGAGGGTGCCGATCTGCCGACCCGGGTAGCGGGCGGCGAGTTCGGCGGGCGGGGTGGTGCGCAGCAGCGTGGCCAGCGCCGGGGAGGCGTAGAACTGGCCCGGCCCGGGCAGGCGGGTCAGGCCCGGGGGCAGCGGTGGGTGCGCGCCGGTGGGGGCGAGGTCGATCCGGCCGATCTGCCTGCCGTGGAACTCGTCGACGCTGAGCAGCCACCACAGCGGATCGGCCGCACGGCCGGCCGGCAGTGTCGCCTCGTTCGACGCGGTGCCGGTCGCGAGCCAGGCGTAGCGGGCGTTCTGGGTGTCGACGGCGTTGATCCCGGCGAGGGTGGCCAGCAGCAGGGCGGCGCCGAGGGCGACGGCGCCGGCGATGAGGGCGAGGCGCACGGCCGCCTCCCGGCCGCCGCGCAGGGCCAGGCGCAGACCGAGTCGGATCACGACGCAACCGGCGCGGGCGGGACCGGGGCGAGGTCGTAGGAGGTGACCGTGCCGTCGCGCACGATGATCTCGCGGTCGGCGTAGGCGGCCACGCGCGGCTCGTGGGTGACGAGGATGACGGTCGTGCCCTGCTCGCGGGCGGCGGCGACCAGCAGGTCCATGACGTGTTCGCCGGTCAGGGAGTCCAGCGCGCCCGTCGGCTCGTCGGCGAACAGGACCTGGGGGCGGGCGACCAGGGCGCGGGCGAGTGCGACGCGTTGCGCCTGCCCNCCGGAGAGTTCACCGCAGCGCCGGGTCCGGGTTGCGCCGAGCTCGAGGCGGGTGAACCAGGTCCGGGCGCGGGCCAGCGCCTCGGCGCGGGGGATGCCGCGCAGCAGCAGCGGCAGCGCGACGTTCTCCTCGGCGCTGAGTTCGGGGACGAGCTGGCCGAACTGGAACACGAACCCGAAGCGGTCGCGGCGCAGCGCGCTGCGGGCGTTCTCGCGCATCGTGTCCACCCGGCGCCCGTCGAGGAGGATCTCGCCGCTGTCGGGGAGGAGAATGCCGGCCAGGCAGTGCAGCAGCGTCGACTTGCCCGAGCCGCTGGGCCCCATGACGGCCAGGATCTCCCCGGCCCGCACCGTGACGCTGGCGCCGCGCAGCGCCGGCGTCGGCCCGAACGCCAACGTCACGTCCCGTGCCTCGATCAACGCTCCGGCCGCGTCGGATCGCGCCCGGGCGGCGGTCCCAGCGGACCCAGCGGTCTGGGCCGTCCCAGCGGTCTGGGCCGTCTCGGCGGTCATGCGCGCACCGCCGCGGCGAGCGCGTCGAGGCGGGCCGCGGTCAGCTCGAGCCAGCGCAGATCGGCCTCCAGATGGAACAGTCCGTGGTCGGCCAGCAGCGCGTCGACGAGGCCGCCGGTCCGTTTCAGCGCGGTCAGCTCGCGCATCCGCTGCAGGTGGGCGGCGCGTTGGCGGTCCAGGTAGCCCTCGGCGGAGCGCCCCGACATCAGGGCCAGCACGACCTTGACGAACAGCACCGTCTGCAGGTGGGGCTCGGGTGCGACGGGCTCGTGCAGCCACGCCTCGACCTCGCTGACCCCCTGCTCGGTGATCACGTAACGCTTGCGGTCGGGCCCGGCGCCGGGCTCGGCCTCGCCGACGAGGACTTTTCCGTCCCGGGCCAGGCGGCCCAGGGTGGCGTAGACCTGGCCGAACGGCAGGGGCTTGCCGCGGCCGAAGTAGGCGTCGTAGTCGCGTTTGAGGTCATAGCCGTGGCTCGGCTCTCGCTCGAGCAGGCCCAGCAGGGCCATGGGGACTGTCACACCCCCATGTCTACATCGGGTGTATACACGCGGTCAATAATGCCGTCGCNGGTCGCCTGGCGGGCGCGGGGCGCCAGGTTGTCGGCGGTGCGATCGGGACCGGATCGGGTCCGAATCGGGTCCGGAAAGAACGGCTCCCCGATCGCGACGTCGTGGCCATCGGAGCGCTACGTCGTCATCATGACGAGTGGCGAACAGTCCCCGATCACGCTTTCCGGGCGACCCCGCCGTAGATGCCGACCTGCGCGTCGCGCAGCGTGGTGGACCGGTCGTCGTCGGGCCGCCAGTGGTGCGCGAGGAGCAGGCCCGGTTCGATCAGCTCCAGTCCGTCGAACAGGCGTTCCACCTGGGTGTGGGTGCGGAGCTGGAACGGCAGACCNCGCTTGCGGTAGGCGGCCGCGAACTCCTCGGCTTCCGGGTCGAAATCCGCGGTCCCGTGGGTGAGGACCAGATAGCTCCCCGACGGCAACGCCTCGACGAGGCGACGCACGATCGCGTGGGGATCCTCCTCGTCGGCAACGAAGTGGAGGATCGCGACGAGGGACAGGGCGACCGGCCGGGCCAGGTCCAGGGTTTCGCGCAGCTCGGGCGAGTCGAGGATCGCGGCCGGGTCGCGGATGTCGGCGTCGATGTAGGCGGTCTGGCCCTGCGGCGTGCCGGTGAGCAGGGCGCGGGCGTGGGCGAGCACGATCGGATCGTTGTCGGCGTAGACGACGCGGGCCTCGGCGACGATGCTCTGGGCCACCTCGTGCAGGTTCGGCGACGTCGGAATCCCCGTCCCGACGTCCAGGAACTGGCTGATCCCTGCCTCCGTGGCCAGGTAACGCGTCGCCCGCGTCATGAAGGCCCGGTTCTCCCGGGCGGTCACCCGCGCGTTCGGAAACGCGGCGATCGCCAGCTCGGCGGCCTCCCGGTCGGCCGGGAAGTTGTCCTTGCCGCCGAGGTAGTAGTCATACATCCGCGCCGGGTGCGGCAGATCCGTCCGCAGCGTCGTGCCCGTCGAGCCCGTGTCAGCACCTGGGTCCGCCATCGCCCTGCCCCCTCACGCTCAGCCCCCTCACGCTCATGCCATCAGACGGTCACCCTACCGGCAGGGAACAGGGCAGACCGAACGGATACACACGCATCGTCCCGACCTGGTTCCGGTTCCGTGTCGACGGAGCCCACCGCCCGTCCGGCCTGGCGACTGCGGCGCCGCTGCGTGGCTCGACGATGCTCCCGGCGACTGCGGCGGGTCGCCGCGTCGACGAGCAGAGCGATCATCCAGGCCGGCGGTTCGACGGTCATCGCCCGCCACGACTTCGCCTGCGCGAGGGTCAACGGCTCGCTCACCCCGGCCGTGCGCATCGCGCTCGCGACGACGCGAACCTGCAATCCGAGTGTCCCCGCGACCCGGATCGAGCAGAGCGCACGGTCAGCACCTGCGGGTCAGGGGCCGTAGATGCGGGTGGGGGTGAGGAACACCGCGGTGCGGCGCTGTTCGGCCATCACCCGGTCGTAGGTGTGCCAGTCGTCGTGGGTGCCGCCGGCGGCGAGGAAGACCTCGCGCAGCAGCAGCCGCAGCCGCACGGCGTCGACCCCCGGGCGCGGGTCGTCGGGGCCGATGATCTCCGCGACGCCCTCGACGGTGGCCCACCGCCAGCCCGAGCGCACGGTGGCGCTGGCCTGCGGGCGGGCCCGCAGGTGGGCGAGCTTGACCGCGCCGTACGTCACGAACGCGACGACCTCGATGTCGGTCAGCGGATGGCGCATGAAGGCGATGTTGACGACGGATGCCTGGATGCCGCCATCGTCGCGCAGCGTGGAGATGACGGCGAGGCCGCTCTCGGCGCGGCTGAGGGCGGCGGCGTCCTCGAAGCTGGTCACGGCTTGTTCGCCCTTCGTCGCGATGGCCCGGATCCGACCGTGCGGCCTCGTCACTGTCCGTCCTTGTGGTAACGATTTCCACCGTATAGCTCTGCCCGGGGTGACCGGTGTCGCTTGCAGGTCGCAGGGTGCGGGGTGCGGGTGGCGACGGCGGGCGGGATGTGCCGGTGCCTGCGGCGACGTAGAAACGCCCTGGTGGAAAGTTCCGCGGGGGGCGGGGTCGGGAGGCTGGGATGAGTGGTGTGCACGGCCCGATCGGTGGGGTGCGAGGCCCACGGGTGGTGTCGGTCAACGTGGGTCTACCCCGTGCCGTCCCCCGCGGCACCGGCGGTGACGGCACCGGCGACGGCGGCGAGGTGATGACGGCGATCTGGAAGGAGCCGGTGGCCGGGCGGGTCTCGGTGCGCCGGCACAATCTCGACGGCGACCGGCAGGCCGACCTGGTCAACCACGGCGGTCCGGACAAGGCCGTCTACGCCTACACCCGGGAGGATCTCGCCTGGTGGGCGGGGGAGTTGGGCCGCGACGTGCCGGTGGGGGCGTTCGGGGAGAACCTGACCATCGCCGGGCTGGACGCGGCCGGGGTCGTCGTCGGCGAGGTGTGGTCGATCGGGTCGGCGCGGCTGCAGGTCGCCCAGCCGCGCATCCCGTGCTTCAAGCTCGGGATCCGCTTCGCCGATCGCAGCCTGCCGAGGCGGTTCGCCGCCGCCGGGCGGCCGGGGATCTACCTGCGGGTGCTCACCGAGGGGGAGCTGGGCGCCGGCGACGCCATCGACGTCACGCCGGGTGCGCCGACGGCGGTCGGGGTCAGCGCGCTCGCCCGCGCCTACCACGGGCACGACGCGGCGCTGGCCACGGCGGTGCTGGGCGCCCCCGACCTGCCGGCGTCCTGGTACGACTGGGCCCGCGAGCGCACGGCTCCGCCGCGCCGCCGCCGTTCCTGACGCAGCACCGACGGCCGACAGCCGACGCCCCCCGCCCGGTGGCGGTCGTCAGGCGGGGGGCGACCGGCTCTCCTTGCCGGGCGGGTCAGCCCACCAGCTCACCCAGGAGCCGGCGTTCCTCCGGCTCGCTGAGCCCTTCGTCGCCCGGCGCCGGGCCACCGCGGGCGGTGTCCCACGCGAGCGTGTCCGCCAGGGTCTGCGCGAGCGGGCGGATCGTCAGNCCGGCGGCGATCGCCCGCGACACGTCGATCTGGTTGATGGCGGCGCACCCGGGGACGGCGATCCACAGCGGAATCCCCATCCACGGGTTGACCCCGGCGATGATCAGCCGATCGCTCGGCACCCAGGCCGGCGTGCCCGTCGCGCCGGCGAGGGCCTGGCAGGCCTGGAAGAACGCGGCGAACGCCAGCGGCCGGCCGGTCACGTTGAACACTCCGCCCAGGCCCGCCGCCGCCGAGCGCAGGGTCCAGCTCGCCAGGTCCCGCACGTCGATGAACTGCGCGAGGTCCGTCGGGCCCCCGGGCAGCAGGATGCGCCCGCCGCGGGCGAACCGGCGTGGCCAGTAGGCGAAGCGGTCCGTCGGATCATGCGGTCCGACGATCATGCCGGGACGGACGATGAGCGCCCGCGCCCCGAAGGCGTCGCGGACCAGGCGCTCGCAGGCCGCCTTGCGCGCCCCGTAGAGCTTCTCGGGCGGCGTGCCGTCGCCGAGTTCCAGCAGGTCGCCGTCCTCGTTCTGCGCAGTGTCCTGGTCGGCGAGGACCGACACCGAGGAGATGAAGACGTAGTGGGCGGCCCGGCCGTGCAGCGCCTCGACGGCGCGCCGCACGACCTGCGGGTCGTAGCCCGCGACGTCGATGACGATGTCGAAACGGCGCTCGGCGAGAGCGGACAGGTCACGGGTACGGGTGCGGTCCCCGAGGACGGTCTCGGCCGCGGCGAACAGCCCGGGATTGGTCTGACCGCGGTGGAACAGGGTCACCTGGTGGCCGTCGGCCAGCGCGGCCTCGACGAGGGCTCGGCCCACGAAGCGGGTGCCACCGAGGACGAGAATGCTGCGCGGTCGGGAGATGGTGCCTGGCATGATGTGCGACTCCGGACGAGGTGTGGGTGGTCCGGGCCACGGCGGTGCGCAGACCGCCTCAGTCGGTGACCCGGATGGGGGCATCGCGAAACACGCTCACCGCACCCATAGGACCGTCATCTCCCTCAGGTAACTCCGACGGCGACAACCATAGCAGCGCCGGGCGTGACGGCTGCGGCGGTGACGCCCGTGACGGCGAATCATCGCGCACGACGGCAAGGGNTCATCGGACATTCACGGTGACGATCCGCATTCCGCCTGTGCCGCAGGGGAACGTGTGATCCATGCCTTTGACTTTGATCACCGGAACCTTCCGGGTGGTGGGCGCCTCCCCGGACGGCGACTCGGTCCGCTTCTACCCGCACAATCCGCAGGCTTTCCGCCGGGCGGGCATCACGGTGAAGGCCAACCGGGCGGGTGGAGTGCAGCTTCGCCTGGACGCCATCGACGCACTGGAGACGCACTACACCCCGCCGCACGGCCGGGAATGGCATCAGCGTGCCGAGTTCGGCCGGGGTGCCGCCGACGCCCTGCTGCACGAACTGGGTTTCACCGAGGTCACCCGCGATGCCCGCGGCACCGTCACCGCCGCCACCCCCACCCAGGCCGACGGGTACATCCTGACCCGTTTCGCCGACAAGTACGGCCGGGCGGTGGCGGTGGCCTTCGCCGGCGCGCCGCCGGCGGGGCAGACCGACGGCGCGGCGGTGTTCCTCGACGTCGACGGGCTGCACCGGTCGGTCAACCACCGGCTGCTGGCCGCCGGCTGGGTGTACCCGACGTTCTATTCCAAGCTGTACGTCGACCTGCGCGCCGATCTCGCCGCGACCACCGCGGCGGTGCGCCGTGCGGCGAGCGGCATCTGGAAGCTCGACGCCACCACGTCCGGCTTCACCGTGACCTCCCGCGAGCAGCTCACCGACGATCTGGTCATCCTGCCGAAGCTGTTCCGCCGGTTGGNGGAATATCTGACCCTCGACGAGACCGGCGGGGTCGATCTGGCCGGTTTCGCGGATTTCCTCGCCGCCGGCGACGACAGGCTGTTCACCGTCCCCGCGGGACAGGCCACCGCCCTGGACACCCTGGTCCGGGTGCGGACCGATCCCGCCACCGGGCAGGAGAAGGTCACCCTGACCGTCCCCCCGGAACACATCGTCTTCCTCGAAGGCTGACGCGTNCGCGGCGTTCACCGAGGTCCGCTGNGGACGGTGGCGGACCGGCCGATGCCGGGTGGGAGGCGAGGCCGTCCGCCTCGCACCCCACCCGCGGTGCCGGATCAGGAGACGCCGGATCAGGAGACGACGGTCCCACCCGCGAGCCGCGCCTCCACCCTCGCCAGAAGGATCATGGGAAACAGCAGCAGCACGGCCCCGACCAGCATCNCCGCCGTGAGCTGCTCCCCGAGCACCACGACCGCGAGCACGGCGGCACCCACCGGCTCGATCAGCATGATCGTTGATGCGGTGGCAGCGCGCACGACCGTGACGCCCGCGAAGTAGAGCGGATAGGCCAGCGCGGTCGGTACGGCGGCCACGTATGCCGCAATCACCAGGAGACGGCCGAGCTGCGTGGTGTGCGGCAGCAGTCCCGCCGGCACCGCCAGGGGCAGCAGACACACGGCGGCGATGCCGAAGGACCACGCTGTCACGACGGCGGGGTCCTCGCCCCGGCCAGCGCGCCCCGCGCCCCGCGCCAGCAGCGTGGCTGTGGCGTATCCCGCGGCGGACAGCACTGCCAGACCGACCCCGCCCGGCCTCACGGCCGCGCCCTGATCACCCAGGACGAGCACCGTCAGGCCGCTCACCGCTCCGGTGATCGCCAGAACCCCGCCGCGTCCCAGCCGCTCGTCCAAGGCCCACCGAGCGCCGATGGCGGTGAGCACCGGCCCGGCTCCGAGCGAGACGATCGTGCTCACCGCGAGGCCGGTCATCGCGACAGCCCCGAAGTAGGCGGTCTGAAACACGGCGAGCCCCGCTGCCGTCCCCGCGCGTAGGAGCAGCGGCGGGCGGCGGAACTGGGTGCTCGCGGGGACTCGGTTCGCCGATCGCGACGGTCGCACGGCTCGCGCCATGAGCAGCAGGACCAGGCCGCCGAGGAACCGCCAGAAAGACACCGCCACCGGTCCCAGGTCGCTGGATCGGTAGACAAGGTCCACCGCCGCTCCGGTGGTGCTCCAGGTGGCCCCGGCACACGCGAGATACATCAGGCCCCGCCTGACGGGCAGGACGTCAACAGCATTCGACATGGTGCGCTCTCCGCCTCGGGAAATGGTCGTGTCGTCCCGTGTGCGGGCAGCACGACCATCGCGCCGGAGGTCCTCCTCCGGCACGACGGTTTTCCGCTGCGGCCCGCCTTTACGCGACGGGAGGGGAGAGCGCCATCGCATTCACGATGTCCACCCTACGGCGAGGCCTCCGGGGACAGATACCGCACCGTCGGATCCGGCGTGCCGGTGGACGGCACNGGGGCGATCACGGCGCCGCCGTATTCGATGCGCCAGGCCCGGGCCCGCGCGAACGCGTTCGCCTCGCGGACGGCCTGCAGCCGGGTCGGCCAGGTCTGTGCCTCGCGCGGATCGTCGGTCAGGCGCCAGTCGAGCGCGTCGGCGAGGTAGCGATGCTCGCCGTCCCAGGCGACGTTGATCCNCCACCGCACATCCTGCTCCACAGCCACCAGCACAGCACACGCACCCCCGTCGTGTCGAACGCTAGTTCGACGTCCTGGTCCTGGGCTCGCTTTCGCGCCTGTGCTGATTCTGCGCATGTCGTGCGGTGTGGTGCCAGCCCCCTCGGCGCGGGGAGGAATGTCGAGCCGCGTATCCGGGCCCGACGTCAGATTCGGCCGCCGTCTGCTTTCCCGTCGACGGCGCCTGGGGTGCCGACAGCCAGGGGGGTGCGGCGGCGCTGGCGCCGCGAGGCGGAGAGCAGCCGCCACATCCGCCCGGCGACGAAAGCCCCGACGAACATGAGCACGTAGACCAGCGGCGTCCACGCCCCACCGACCGAGGTGTGCGTTCCGTGGTGGTAGGTGAAGGTGGCGTCGCTGGTCAGGTAGGGAACGCCGGCCCAGCGAAAGGTGCCGGTGGCCTCGGGGGTCGCGGTGATCCCGGCGTCGAAGGCGCTCCTGGCGACATAGTCGACCAGCATCATGACGGCCTCGACGGCGAAGATCGCGAAGGCGGCCGCCGCCCAGGACGGGCGCCGCGCCAGCTCGCCGTACTCGGCGGTGAGGTAACCGGCGGCGAGGACGCGCAGGTCCCCGAGCTGGCGCACGGCCTGGCGGGCGCCGACGTCCGCGGCCGCGGCGTGGAGGTTGTCGCGTAGTTCCCGACGCCGCGCGGCCCGGGATCGGCGCGGCAGGTCCTGCAGCCTGGTGTCCATCGTCCACACGGCGCGTTCGATCCGCAGCCGGTCGAGGGTGCTCAGCGAGGTGGTCATCGTCCGGTGTCCTCCGTGGCGGTGGGCGGGGTGACGGTGGGCGGGGTGGCCCTGGGCGGGCCGGCGGTGGCGGGATCGGCGGTGGGCGGATCGGGAAGGCGCCGGACCAGGACGGGGTGGACCACCGCGGCCAGCGACAGCCAGCTCTCGGTGCCCTGCGCCAACGCCTGGTCCCCGGCCGGGGTCGGCCGGTAGTACTTGCGGGCCGGGCCGGAGCGGGAGGCGACCAGCCGCCCGTGGAGCCGACCCTCGCGTTCCAGCCGGGCCAGCGCGGGATAGACGCTGCCCTCGCTGATGTCGGTCAGCCCGAGCTCACGCAGCCGCTGGACGACCTCGTAGCCGTAGGACTCCCGTTCGGCGAGCAGCCGCAGCAGCAGCAGCGACAGGACGCCCTTGAGCAACTGGGGATCATGCGTCGGCGCCATGAGGACAGACTAAGCCAGGTACCTTGCATTGTCGAGTAGGGTGACGCTGGTCAGCCGGGTGNCGCAGGCCGCGACGGTCAGGCCGCGCCGTGCGGTGGCCGGTCCCGACNGTCCAGCCGCTGCGGGTCGTCGTAGGGCGTCGTGGTCAGGGTGCCCTGGCGCCAGGCTGAGCAGAGCTGACGGTTGAGGGCGCGTTCGGCCTCGGGGGTGCCCGGAAGCGGGACGTGAAGGGCCGTCAGCATGTCGAAGCGGTGCAGGTCNAAGGCGGTGCACACGCACTCGCCGTAGGCGAGCGCCGCCCGGACGGCACCGAGGTAGGCGACGCGGGCGATCGTGAGCGGTATCAGGGCCAGGCAGGCCCACCAGCTCGAGGACGGCAGCAGCAGGACGGCGGCCACCACGGCCGTGGCTGCCATCGTCACGGACAGCCGGGCCGCTGCGTCGAGCGTGTTGCGCCGGTCGCTCACGATCAGGCGGGTCGTCTCGCCGAGGACCGGATACAGCCGCGGCCAGGCGACGACGGCGTCGAGCCCGTAGGGTTCATACGACGGCGAGTTGCAGCGGACGGCCGAGGACCGCGCCCAGGGTGACGCCGAGCGCGACGACCAGGGCCTCGCCCGCGCCCAGATCGGCGGCGGTCCGCCACGCCTGGCCGAAGTCCGGGGCGCCTGCGGGGGCGCCGGCCCAGCTCAGCGTCAACACGAACAGTGCGGCCGCATACGTCGGCAGGTAGTCGACCAGGAAGAACCGGCCTCCCGCCAGGGCCGGCCGGGCTGCCGCTTCGAGGCTCACCGTTGCCGTTCCAGCACGCCGTGGCCGTTCGGGCACACGGGAGCCGACCGCTCATCGACGTGGATTCGTCGTCGCAGCGCTCCGCAGGTGGGGCAGCGGTAGCGGAGGATCTCGTAGCGCAGCGACGCCCCCGGCAGGGTGGCTCCGTCGCCGTCCCCCACCGACCGCGGCACCCTCGCGCGGAGCCCACCGAGGTACGCCCGGGTGGCGACCCCGACGATCCGCCCGTCGACACCGACGGCGACCTCCTGCACGGCGCGGTCGGTCGCAAACAGCGACTCCAGCGCGTCCGCGGCGTCGANGGCCCGGCATCCCGGCGGCAGGTCGAGCACCGCCACGTCGTCCGGGAGGTCCCCGGGTGCTCTCGACGCATCCAGCAGGATGTCGAAGTTCTCCTCGGTCATGGCCCTGTGATGTAGCACAAAGCGCCACGGTCCGAGTCCAACCTTGTACATTCAGTGCAGGAAAGTAGCGGGTTGGGGGAGCCGCCGTGACGGAGAGGCCAGGTGCCGCACTGTGGGCCCGGATCAAGGCCTACGAGGCGGGTGACGACGACGCACTGCTCTCGCCNCACGCCGTGGCCGAGGCGGATCGGCTCAGGCACCGCGCAGCCGGAAGCCGCCCGGCAGACCCCGGGCAGGACGCCGGGGACGCCACGCAGGGCCCACCACCACCTCGACGCATCGACGGCCCACGAGGAGCTGGCGGCTGCCGTCCGCCTGGGCGGCCTGGTGCGCGCGCAGGATCCCGACGCGCTGCCGTACGGGCTGCAGACCGGGTTCGACGTCGTCGACGCCGCCGTCGCGGGCGAGCCGGTGGCACTGGACTTCGCCGGAGACGGTGAACGACGGGACTACTTCGTCGAGCTGTTCTTCAACCTCTCCGGGGTGTGGTGGCTCACCTACCAGCGTGCGGACGCGGAGGCGGACGTGGCGCTGCTCGACCGGGCGATGGCGGCGATACAGACCGCGCGACGCCTGACGCCGCCGGACTCCCCGCGCCGGGTCACGGCCTCGGTGCTGTTCAGCGAGCATCTGAGCACGCGGGGGGCCCGCGCGGGAAACCGGCCGGACCTGGACACCGCCGTCGCGCGGCTGCGCGCCACGCTGGAGTCCGCTCCCGCGGACCACGAGATCCTGGACAGGGCCCGCTAGTCCTCGTGCGTGCACTCAAGGCCGTGGCGGACCTCGACGACACTCCCGCGGCCGGCATCGCGTTCGCCGAGGCGGCGCGCTCGGCCCTCGCCGCAGTCGACCCCGACGGCGACATCTTCACCTACATCACCGCGGTGTCGTCGATCTTCGTCGACCAGCGGCTGGCCGTGCCCCTGGCGCAGGACCGGGATCTCGACGAGCGCGCCGCCTGCGCCCGGCTCGCCGTCGCCGCGTGGCCCGCAGCCGCCCCCCAGCACCTGTATGCGCTGCTTTCCCTGGGTATCGCCCTGCACGCCCGTGCGTCCGCTCGCGGGTCGCTGTCGGACAACGCCGAGGCGCTGGCGGTGGTGCGCGCGTCGGCGGTCCACGGCGTGCATGACGCCGACCCCGCCCGGCGGGCAGTCCCGTACGACCTGCTCAGCCTCGTCCTGCAAACAACGATGCACGCTGACCGGTGATGCCGACGCCGCCGCCGAGGCGGTGTCCGCCTCCCGGCGTGCGGTGGACCTCCTGCCCCCGAGCGACAGCCTGGGGCTGTACATCCTGACCACTCTCGGCTGCGCCCTGTGCGCTCTGTACGACGCCTCCGGGACGCTGGGCGCGCTGGACGAATCCATCGAGGTCCTGCGGCGGGCCGTCGAGGAGTCCACCGATCCGCAGCCCAGGGCGCTGTCGGTCCTGGGGCTGAGCTACTACTACCGCTACGACGAGGCCGGCGACCCCGCGGACCTCGAAGCGGGCGTCCGCTGGACACGTGCGGCCGTCGCCGACGACCTGTTCAGCACCTTCGACGATCCTCCCGCGAACCTGGCCGCGCTCGTGCGCACCCATCAGAGCGTCACCGGCGTGCTGGAATGGCTNTGGACGGCCGTCACGGGTCCGGTGCTCGCCGCGGTGGGTCCGGTCCGCCGGATCTGGTGGTGCCCCACCGGGCTGCTGTCGTTTCTCCCGCTGCACGCCGCGATCCGTCCAGGCACGCAGGAATCCGCCGTGGACCAGGTCGTGTCCTCCTACACTCCCACCCTGCGCGACCTGATCACCGCCCGCGGCCGGGCACTGCCAGCCCAACGCCGGCTGCTCGTCGTGGCCATGCCCCAGACCCCTGGCGCACCCGGCCTCGAGGTCGCCGGCGAAACCGACACCCTCGTCCGGCTCTTCGGCTCCCGCGCCACCGTCGTCACCGGGCCCAGGGCCCAGGGCCACCCGCCGACACATCCTCGACGAGCTCGGCCGCCACGCGTGGGTGCACTTCGCCTGCCACGGACAGCAGGATCTCGACGAGCCCTCCCGCAACGCGGTCCTGCTCCACGACGAACCCCTCACCGTTCTCGACGTGGCCCNCCTCGGCGCCGTCGACGCCGAACTGGCCTTTCTGTCCGCGTGCGCCACCGCATCGGGAGGTGCCACGCTGCCCGACGAGGCGATCCACCTCGCCTCCTCCCTGCAGACCGCCGGCTTCCGGCACGTCATCGCCACCCTGTGGCCGATCTACGATGCGGTGGCCCCGCAGGTCGGCCAGGACGTCTACCAGGCGCTGGCCGACGCCGGGCAGACCCGCGACCTCGCGGCACTGCTCCACCAGGCGGTGCGCCGCCTGCGCGACCGGGACGACAGCCGATCACCCCTGGTCTGGGCGCCGTACGTCCACATCGGGCCGTGACCGTGCCCGGCCTTACCGGGGCCACCGAGATACGGCAGAAAGAGGCAACGGCCGTCAGGTCGGTCGCCGGGAACGCCCGCAGGTCGACCAGCAGGCCTTCCGCTGGCTCGTCGCCAGCGGAACGCTGCGGTCGTTCTCCGACCTGGGCTGGTACCCACATCCCGGGATGTCCGGCGGAGGTCTGAAGGCAGCCGAAGACAGCCGCAGCTGTGGGCCGTCGGGGGTGGCGGGTCAGCCGGCCAGATCCAGCACCGCGAGATAGTCGGCCCCGTCCCGCTGCACCGCGCGCAGACGCCACGGCGAGCTCTCGACAAGGTAAGCCAGTTCGTCGGGGGACACTGCCAGGTAATCGAACCACGGGGTCACCGTGATGCCATCCCTGACCCGGAGCGTCGCCTGGCCCGGAAGACGACCCCGCTCGGTGTTCCACGCGCGATAGGCCGCGCTCTCGTCGTCGGGCGAGACGTACGGGTCGCGACCACAACCGAGCAGGCGCGCGCCCGGAGCCGCGAGAGGCGCCGTCGGCTGCGACGCAGCCGCAGACAAAGGACCGCCGCCTGGAGCGGCGGCTCGTGCATCGGCGGCGGATGCGCGGGAAAGCGTCTCCATGGCTCTTCCACAGGGTTCGGCGTCCGATTTGTCCCTGCGGAGGAGACAGGTGGCACCGTTCCCCTGCACACCGCCTTCCGCACTGAAGATCAGCGTGGTTCGGTGCTTTCCCGCGACAAAATTCCGCGAACTTTTCTCCTCGAGGGGGACGGCGACATTTCCTGTCGGCTGCCTTACAACAACCTTCCGCTGCCGCTGCGCGCCTAACTGGGTGTCGAGCGCAGGCGAGGTCGCCGCCAGCGGTAGAAGCCGAAACATCGGCGACGTCACGGCGGTGACCGGCTTCCGGGTTGATGTCACGGAGGATTCCGGTCTCCGGTCGGCCGGCACCCGACAGTTGTGAACGTGTGCACGCACCCCACCTGCACGTCTCCACCCTCGGAAAGGAACACGGAGATGACGGACACGGAATTCTCGGCCGCCCAGCTCGGGATCCTCGCGCGGGACCCGGTCCCGGCCGGGTCGAGCGTCGACGGGCAGATCCAGCGGTCGGAGATTCTCGNCCGGGCCCAGTTCTGGGTCAACCACAAGGTGACCTACACCCAGTCGGCCTCGGCACCTGACCCGCGGGGGCGCCGGTACCGGCGGGACTGCTCGGGCCTGGTGTCCATGGCCTGGCACCTGTCGTCCAGCCGCACGACGTACACCTTCGCCTCCTGGTCGGGGAAGATCCGCCTGTCGAGCCTGCACGACCTCAGGCNCGGCGACGCCCTGCTCCGAAGCGAGCACATCGAGCTGTTCGTGAAGTGGAAGAACAAGGCGAACCACGCCGCCGGCGCGTACGTGTACTCCTTCAACCACACCGGGGAAACCGTCGAGAACCCGACGGCACCCACCAACCAGGGAAGGATCGGTTTCGACACCTGGAGCGAACTGAGCACCTACACGCCGATTCGTTACCGTAAGGCGGTCAATGCCCCGCGGCCCACGCTGCTGGCGGCGAGAAGCGCCGGGTCGGCCGGTTCCCCGCCGCCGAACTCGGACGGTTCTCTGGTGCGTGAGCCCGACGGCGGCATCAACCTGATCGTGGGTGGCGTGCCCTTCGAACTGGAGCCGGCGGAATATGCGGCCCTCGGTTCCCCGCAGGTGCGCGACATTCCCGCCGACACCCTCGAGGACATGCCGGAGCTGATGCGGGACGGCACGATCGTGGCCACCGGTGACGGCACCCGTTTCCTCATCGCCGGGAACGCGAAGTACCGGCTCACCCCCGCGGACTGGGACGCGCTGGGAAAGCCGTCGTCGGTCACCGTGCCCGCGCGGCTCGTCGACGTTCTCGACGTGGTGCCGATCGACGACACCTTCCTGCGGGACGCGGCGACGCACACCGTCTGGCAGATCCTCGGCGCGGCGAAGTACCCCCTGACCCAGGCCGAGTACACCAGTCTGGGCAGCCCCGCCCACGTCGACGTGCCGGCGGGTTTCCTCGACGCCGTCGCGAGCCGGACGCCTGTCGGCAGCTACTTCCTGCGTGATCCTCTCAGCGCGATCGTCTACCAGGTCGTCGCCGGCGCCGAGCACCCGCTCAGCGCCGCCGAGTACGCCGCGCTCGGTCAGCCGGACGTCATCGACGCCCCGCTCGGTTTCGTCATGACTCTCGGCCCGGTGCCCCGCGAGCACACCTATCTGACCCGCAACAGCGACGGGGAGATCTTCGAGGTCCGTGACGGCACCCGCCGGGCGCTCACCGCCGACGAGGCCGCGGCGTTGGGTGAGGTCGACTGNCCCACCGTCGCCGACGGTTTCCTCGACGCGATCCCGAACGCCTGACCCCCGCGGCGCCCCGCAGAGCAATAAGACCCACCACGGCCGTCGCGCCCGCCCGCCCCGGTCCCGCGGGCGGGCGAGACGGCCCCCTGTGCACGACCCATCCGAGGGAACCGCTGGCCAGGACGACGATGCCACCGACCGCCAGGATCGGACGTCACCTCGGAACCGGTGTTCGGGTCAGGTTGGCCAGTCGAGCTGGGAGTCGGGGACGCCCTGGGCACGGNCGTACTCCTCGGCCTCGGCACGCCCCCGCGGATCCCCGCGCCGGTAGCGGAAGACTCGACCGGAGAACACGATGAGGCTTTCCTGGGCGGTGTGCAGGTCCACGTACCACCCCGGCACCTCCAGCACCTCGCTCAGGTGCGCGGCCAGGGTCGCGGCCTCGGCGTCAGCGACGTCGAAGTAGACCAGCGTCCACACGGATGGCTGGTCGGCGGTGGCATTCCCGGATGCCGATCGTTGGATCTTCCGAACGGTGAGCGCCAGGTCGTCGACGACCGCTCCCACCCGCAGGCTCTCGGCGATCAGTACTCCGGTGGCCACGGCGGCTCCCTGGGATCAGCTCCGGCTGACGGGCCGGTTCAGCCTATGCCGCGATCACCTGCTGGAAGAAACTCCCCACCTGAGACAACCTCTTCACGACTGATTCGGACCGAACGGCATCGAACGGCGGGGCACCGGCCAGCAGCCGGTACAACACCACCCCGAGCGCATTCAGAGTGCCGTCGGCGGCGAACAGAATGTTGTCGGCCTTGATGTCACGGTGCAACACCCCTTGGCCATGGGCATGCGGCAATGCCGCGGCCACGGCCACGGCCAGTCCGAACCGCCCGATCCCACCTGCTGCCCGATCCGATAGGCGGGCAGGGCCTTCTCGATCCGCTCCCGGTCAACGATCATCAGATGGTCGGCTCTGTCGGTGGGAGTGGGATCCGTCCGCCGCGGTCGATCGTCTCGGCTGCCGTGTCTGTTGCCGTGTCTGGGCGATCAGTTCGGCGAGCAGGTGGGCGCGGGGGGGCCATCTGGGCGACCTCGACGTGTTCGGTGTCCGCATGGGCGCCGCTGCCGACGGCTCCCAGTCCGTCCAGCGTCGGGCAGCCTGCGCCGGCGGTGTAGTTGCCATCCGAGGCGCCGCCGACGGCGACTCCCCGCAGCGGCTCCTGGCCCAGCTCCGCGGCGATTCTGGCGGCGAGGGTGAACAGGTCGGCGGAGGATTCCGGTTGCATGGGCGGCCGCTTCCTGCCGCCCAGTACCTTCAGCCGGGCGCCGGGCGTCTGAGCGGTGAGCCCCCNCATGAGATCGTCTATCCGGTCCTGCGTCGCCAGGGTCGGCACCCGCACGTCCACCGATACCTTCGCCCGCGCGGGCACCGTGTTCAGCGTGCTGCCGGCGCAGAGCAGGGTGGGCGTGATGGTCGGCGCGCCCAGGACGGAGTGGGTGGTCTCCACCGAGGCTGCGAGGCCGGCGATGGCCAGGATCTGGTGCGCGGCCTCGATCGCGGCGTTGACCCCTTTCTCCGGTTCCAGCCCCGCGTGGGCGGCCTTGCCGGACACCACGACCTCGTAGCGTGAGGTGCCCTTACGGGCGGTCTTGAGGGCGCCCTGTTCGTTCGCGGCCGCCTCCAGGACGAAGGCGGCCGCGCACCCACGCACGGACTGCTCGATCAGCTCCCGGGAGGTCGGGGGTCGAGGAAGAACTGGGCAGGATTGAACGGTTGGCAGGCGGTTGCGGCCGGTCCCGCGCGCGGCGAATCGGGGCCTCGGCGCGCAGCGTGCCGCCGAGATCCGATCCGCGGAGCGTCTGTGCCAGAATGAGCGTGCTCACTGAGCGCCTTCGTCCGGGGCAGCGCCCGGCCACGTGACCCGAGATCACGAGAAGGCACGTCACGCGCGAGGTTCTGTCCTGGTCCACATGCGCTAAAAAAATCCAGGGCCGTCTCCGGCCGGCGATCGAACAAGATCGTCGGGACCGGTCTCTTCGCCGTGACGGAAAATGGCCGCCCCGTCAGCGCGGAAGGAACGCGCTGACGGAGACGACGTGCCCTTCGATCTGCTCAACGCCCGGCTCTTGGCCGGCGCTGGGCTTCTCCCGCTGCTCTACCTGCTGCTGGTCGCGACGGTCGCTCTCACCGCCGTGTACACCCGTGATGGCACCCGCCGTCGGACAGCGCTCCAGGTGCTGCAGATTCTCCTGTTCCGACGCCAGAAGCCTCCTGGCCGGCGGGCCTCACGGAGGNAGGACACCACGCAGGGTTCATAGACGGTGGTGATCAGGATGCCGATACTCGCGGTGCATCGCCGTGATGATCTGAGGCGTCTCGCCGGTGGTGATGATCTAAAAGGGGTTGGCGCGGCCGGGCCTCATGAGTCGCCGGGGAGGAGCTCGACGGCTCGGACGCGGTCGGCCTCCGTGGGCTTGGTGTAAACGCGGGTGGTGTCAGTGCGCGCGTGGCCCAAAAGCTCGGCGACGAGGACGAGGCCGGCGCCGCGGCGCAGCATGGCGGTGGCGAAGGTGTGCCGCAGGACGTGCGGGCTCAGATCGTCGATGCCGACGGAACGGCCGAGGTCGGCGACGACCTGGTCGACGGTGCGGGTCGACAGGCGGCGGCCGTAGCGGTTGAGGAACAGCGCGGGGTCGTTGTCGGCGTTCGGCCAGGTGGCCCGGGCCGGTTTCCAGTCGCTCAGTGCCCGGCGGCCGCGGGGGTTGGCCGGGATGGTGCGGGGTTTGCCGCCGTCGCGGCCCTTGCCGGCCCGGACGTGGACGGCGCCGGTGCGGGCGGTGACCGGGGCGTCGTCGACGTCGAGGGCGACGAGCTCGGCGCAGCGGACGCCGGTGTTGTAGAGCAGCTCGATGATCGTGCGGTCGCGCAGCGAGGGCAGCCGTTCGGCGGCGCGCAGCACGCGGCGGGCCTCGTCATCGGACAGGGCGCGGGGGGCCTGCTCGGGCAGGTCTGCCCGGTCGACGACGGCGCGGCCGAGGTGGCGCCAGGTGAAGAAGTGGTCGAGCGCGGTCAGGTGCGCGTTGACGGTCGCAGGTCGCCTTTTCGCGACGGCAAGCAGGTGGGCCCGGTAGTCACGGACGGCGAAGTCCCGGGCGTGCGCGTCGGACAGCGGGTCGGCGCCGGTGGGGTCCGCGGCGGCGCCGTCGGTGTCGAGCCAGCGCAGGAACCCGGCGACCCGGGAGGCGTAGGCGCGCCGGGAGTGCTCGGCGAGCCGGACGTGGTCGAGCTCTGCCCGGTAGGCGGCGAACAGATCGGCGTACCGGTNGGGCGGTCGCTCGCCGCCGCGCCGGCCGCGGCCGGTGAATGGTGCGGCGGCGCTGGTCGTCACCAACCACGTCCTTCCGACTTCGCGTCCCGGTATCAGAACCATTCCGCCGACGATCGTAGCGCCGTTCGGCCGCAGTATCAGAACCAAACGGCTACGATGGTTCTGATACTGGTAGGTATCAGAACCATGCGGAGGACCCCGATGGACCTGGGCGCCGCCCCGACCGACGTCACGAAACCCGCGACGACCGGTCGCGAAACTCTCTGTGCCTGCCAGTGCGGCCAGACGGTCGTCCGCAACGCGACGGGCCGGCCGGGCCGTTTCGCCTCGCCGGCGTGCCGGCAGCGGGCCCGGCGCCGCGCGCTGGCCAGCGCCGCCCCGGTCGCGCCGTTCCACGACGACGACACGGTGACGCTCTACGTCGGTCAGGCGGCGCAGGTCCTGCGGGGCCTGCCGGACGCCTCGGTGCACTGCGTGGTGACCTCCCCGCCGTACTTCGGGCTGCGCGACTATGGCGAGCCCGGCCAGATCGGCCTGGAACGGTCCGCAACGCGATCACGTGGGCCAAGACGAACGCGATACCGGAGTCGGTGACCGACCGGTTCGCCTCGCGCACCGAGACGCTGTTCCTGGTGACCCGCTCGGCCCGCTACCACTTCGACCTCAACCCGGTCCGGGAGACACCGGTCGACCCGACCGGCGGTGCCGAGTGGGCCCAGCGCAGGCAGCGGGGTGTGCCCGGCCGTCGCGGCCGCAACCCCGAGCCGTCGGTGACGGCCGCCGACCGCGACTTCGCCGCCCACCAGGCCGGCCGCAATCCGGGCGACGTCTGGCAGATCCCGGTCGCCAGCTTCCCCGGTGCGCACTTCGCCGTCTTCCCGCCCGAGATCCCGCGGCGGGCGATCCTGACCGGCTGCCCGCCCGGCGGGGTCGTGCTCGACCCGTTCTCCGGGTCGGCGACCACCGGCATGGTCGCGCTGCAGCTCGGCCGCCGCTACGTCGGGATCGATCTCAACCCCGACTATCACCGCCTCGCGCTCCGTACCCGGCTGCTGGAGCGGCCGCTGCCCGGTATCGACCAGCCGGCCTCCTGACCAGGCCCACGCGGCTCGATCCCGGCGCCGTTGATCAGCGGTAGTAGGACATGTNGACCGTCATCGTCAGNCGCAGCTGCGGCGGTAGCTTGTCGCCGTCGTCGTCATAGCGCAGGTCCGCGAAGCCGAAGCCGAGGATCACTGCGTAGAGATGGTCGTTCATCCAGTCGCCGGCGGCGTGTAGCAGGTCGGACTCCTCGCTGCCGTAGAAGCTGATGACCTGGGTGGCGGAGTCTTCGTTGGCGATCTCGACCCGCACCGGGCCGTGGAAGGTTCGTGTGCGCCCGGTCGGGCGGCCGATCCGGGGCACCGCCGTGTCCTGCCCCGCGGGCCGGTCGCCATCCTGGGTCATGATTCCTCCTGATCGTGCTTGCCCCCCGGGTCACGCAGAGGACGCAGGCCCGTGCCGGTGGGCGGGGCGGCGAAGGCGTAGCGGCCGAGCATGTTGATGTGCCGGTCGGCCAGCGGGGACAGCCGGGCAACGTCGAGGTCGTGCACGTCGTGGCCGGCGGTGCGCAGCGTGGTGAGGGCGGCGTCGAGGTAGCGGGTGTTCCACAGCACGACCGCGTTGAGGACCAGGCCGAGCGCACCGAGCTGGTCTTCCTGACCTTCCCGGTAGGCCTGGCGCAGCTCGCCGCGCTGCCCGTGGAAGATCTTCCGGGCCAGNCGGTGGCGGGACTCCTGGACGGTGAGCTGGGTGTTCACGGCTCGCCGGTAGGTCTCGTCGACGGGATCGACGAGCGCAAGCAGGTGCAGGGTCTTGGCGATCCGGCCGTACTCGGCGAAGGCCTGCCCGAGTGGGCTGGGATGTCCATCCCGGCCGAGCATGCGCAGCAGGTCGTAGGCGCGGACCTGGTTGGTGACCAGGGAACCAGCGACCCGCAGCATGTCCGGCCAGTGATCACTGATGCGGGCGAGGTTGACTCGGTGCCGGGCGATCGCGTTCAGCGGCCCGTAGTCGCCCTCGGCGTCGCCGGGCAGGGTGGCGCGCCACAGCCGCTGGTCGGACAGGTCCGCGATCCGCGGGGAGAACCGGTAGCCGAGCAGGCGGAACAGGCCGAAGACGATGTCGGAGTAGCTGGCAGTGTCGGTGGCGACCATCTCCGGTTTCGGTCCGGCGTCGAGGGTGAGCAGCGTGTCCAGGATGTAAAGGGAGTCGCGCACAGTCCCGGGCACGACGACCGCACCGATGCCAGCGACCTGGTCGTTGACCGCGTTCAGCCAGGTCACGCCGCGTTTGAGCCCGAAGTAGCGGGGGCTGGGGCCGGCGTTGATGGTCCGCACGGGCACGACGAACCGCAGCCCGCCGACGGAGGCGACCAGTCCACCGCCCCACGCCTGGGCAAGCCCGATCCGCGCCTGGGCGGTGATCAGCGCCGCGTTCGCCGCGGCGTGGGTGTCGGCGCGNAGGTAGTTCTGGTCGACGTGGGAGAGCCGGTCACGGGTCAGCGCAGGCTCGCTCGGCTTGGTCACCGGGGTCAGCCCGACGTTGCAGGCCTCGGCGACCAGCAGCGCCGCGAGGGAGATGTGCAGGTTCTCCATCCGGCTGCCCGACCCGCCCAGATGGGTGTAGGCGTCGAGGAACCCAGTCCAGGCGTGCACCTCCAGCAGCAGATCGGGCAGATCGACACGGGGCAGCATCGCCGCGGTCGTCGCCCGCAGCGCGACCAGGCTGTCCGGTTCACCGAGCGCCTCCAGCCGGCTCACGGCCAGGCGCATTCGCCCGTCGGCCGCCGGCTCGACCCGCACCGGGCTGTCCGGTCCGGCCTCGGCGAGCCGGTCGACGGTCTGGCGCCACGCGGCGTCCAACGAGCCGGCGAGCTCGCGCAGGTGGGTCTCGACCGGGGCGGCCAGGCCGAGACCGGCGAGCACCTCGCCGCGGACCCGGTCCCATCCCTCGTCGGCGAGCAGCCGGGCCCGCGGGTCAGACCATCGCTGCGAACGCAAGGCGAACACGTCGCGCCGGCGCAGCGCCCGATGCAGCTGCTCCAGCACGCACAGCACGTAGCCGTCGCGGTCGACCGTGCCAGCCGGCAACGTCGGGTTGGCCAGCGCCGCGCGCCGCCACACCGGCGGCACCAGGTCGACGTCGACCTCGTCCGGGCGGATCCGACGTCGGCCGACCAGATTCGGCAGTCGGCGGACCGCGTCCAGGACCGGCTGGCCGTCTCCGGTCGCTGCCAGCGGCAGCGCCTCGGCGAGCAGGGGGAGGAAAGGGCGGACCGTGCCATAGCGGCGGGCCAGCTCGGCGCGCATCACCGTCTCCAGGCTGGCGTCGTCGGGCACCAGCTCCTCGACCAGCGCGGCGGCCTCCAGCACCCGTTCCCGCGGCGCGACCTGCTCCACGACCGCCCAGGCTGCGGCGACGTCGAGCGCCTCGCCGTCCGTGCCGGCCAGCAGGCCCAGCAGCGCGGATGCTGCGCCGGCGAGGGTGACCGACGCCTTCTCCAGCTTCGGCAGGACGGCGAGCCGTTCCTGCTGCGCGGCGCGCCGGGTTGAGCAGCCGGGTCGCCATCAGCACGTCGAACAGATCCAGGGCGTCGTCGACCGCCGCCGCTTCCAGACCGCGCACCGTCGCCAGCAGGGTCGCGGTACGCCGCGGCTCGGCGAGCTCACGCAGCAGCGGCGCCTTGGCCGCCAGGCCGTAGCGGGCCAGCATCGCCAGCCGGTTCGCCGGCACTCCCGACACGTCCACCTCGCCGGCGCCCACCACGATGACCTCGGCGGCCCGGGCCAACGCCCGCTCCAAGCCCGGGCCCGACGTCCGCGCCGGCCCCCGCCGCAGCCGCTCCAGCTCGCTCACCCGGGCACCCGGCGCCACCTCGAGGAGATTCCGCAGCCGTCCGGCCAGCTGCCGGTCGGCCTGCTCAGCCGCGACGGCGAGCTCCTGGTGCACCCGGTCGNTGGCCTCGCTGCGCACGGAGACCACCAGACGAGCCAGAACACTCACTCCCGGCAAGAGGACCCGGCTACGGCGCAGCCACGCGGTGGCCTGGCCGAACAGCGCCACCGGGCCCTCTGCCTGCGTCCACGCCCGGCTCGCCAGGAACGCCTGCAGCTCCGCGGCTGCCTGCGGGTCGGTGAAGTCTCGGTAGCCGTAGACCGACCGGATCTCCCGGGCATGCTCATGCTGCGTCGGCAGCCGCTCGGTGTACCGCTTCACCACCGACGAGTCCGCAACGTCCAGCTGGCCCGCGAGGTAGTCCACCACCACCCACGGCACCTCCAGCGGATCGCTCAGGAACGTCCCCAGGAAACGCACCGTCCCGAGCTGAACGGCGAACCCCAGCCGCGAGTGCTCGCCCCGGTGCCGGCCCACGAGCTCCCGGTCGGCGTCATCCAAGAAGAAGAACCGCTCCAGCTCAGCCCGCACAGGCTCACCATCGAACCGCCCGTACGCCGCAACCTGCTCATCTGCGAGGAACTCCACCGGCACACACAGATCATCGACCCTGCGGCCGCCGACGACCGAGCCGCCCTAACCGTTCAATCCTGCGCGGTTCTTCCTCGGAC
>NZ_LJJX01000001.1:161721-268162 GCF_001421075.1 Frankia sp. CpI1-P
GAACTCCACCGGCACACACAGATCATCGACCCTGCGGCCGCCGACGACCGAGCCGCCCTAACCGTTCAATCCTGCGCGGTTCTTCCTCGGACCCCAGGTCGGGGAGCCGACTTCCTCATCCCCGTTGATCAGCACGCAGACACCGTCCGGGGACGGCAGGCAGGCCAGCGCGTGGAACATCTGCACCAGCCCTGCCTTCATGTCCAGGACTCCAGGGCCCCGGGCGATCCCGTCGACCAGCGACCAGGGGTGGGTCTGCAGCGAGCCCATGGGCCACACCGTGTCGTGGTGTCCGACCAGCAGCACCTGCGGCGTGCCGAAGGTCCACCGCAGGTGGGGCACGCCGTCGATCACGATCGTCTCCGGCGCTCGGCCCAGCAGTCTCGCGCCGAGGGCGCCGACGACCACGGCGCTACNGGCCAGTGCCGCGTGGTCGGCCGAGAAGGACTCACAGACGACGAGTTCTTCCAGATCGGCCAGCATCGCGGGCAATGCGATCGCGGCTCCCGCGGTCACCGGCCCCACCTTGTCGCACAGCTCCGTGTCGTGACGCTCTCCAACAACGGCACGCTTCCCCCCAGGTCCGGTCTTGACGACAGGGGTGACGTTAAGGCGAGACAAGACATTCCACCAGCAACGAGATTGGATAGGAGCCATGCAGGGGGGAATGTGTGTGACATCGATGCGCTGCGTCTCCTGGTTGCCGTGGTCCGCACCGGGTCGTTCACCAAGGCGGCGGTCCAGCTCAACTACACGCAGCCCGCGGTGTCGCGGCGGATCGCCTTGCTGGAGCAGCAGACGGGTGGGCCGCTGTTCGACCGGCTCCCCCGGGGCGTACGGCTCAATCCTGCCGGTCATGAGCTGCACCGCCACGCGGTGGATGTGCTTGAGCGTCTGTCGCGGGCACAGCAGGAGCTGGCCGCCATCCACGCAGGTCGCGGCGGGATACTGCGCGTCGGGGCGTTCTCGACCGCGAACATCTCGCTGGTGCCCGCCGCGTTGCGGGCGTTCAGACAGGCCAGACCGGAGGTCGAGATCGTCGCGATCGAGGGCCGCAGCGGCACGTTGATGCAGCGCCTCGCAGACGGGGCGCTCGACCTCGCCGTGGTCAGCGACTATCCGTCCGGTCTGCCGTCGGCCGCCGGTGTCACGACGACCCGCCTGCTGGCGGACGAGTTGTTCGTCGTCCTTCAGCGCGAGCATCCCCTGGCCGGAGNCGGGGTGATCGACCTGCGCGACCTGCGTGACGAGGCCTGGCTCCAGGACGCGCCCGCGGGAGGCAGTCCCACGCTGCTCACCGATGCCTGCGCCCAGGCAGGCTTCGAACCCAGGAAGATCATCAAAATCGCGGAGTGGACCGGGAAGTTCGGCTATGTGGCCGCCGGGCTGGGCGTTGCGCTGGTTCCCTCGCTGGCCGCCTGGGCGGTCCCGGCCGAACTCGCCCTGTGCCGGCTCGGCAACCTCGCCCTGCGCCGGACCGTCCATGTAGCGCTGCCCGCTGATCCGCTGCCGGCGGCACTGACGTTGCGGGATCTGCTGCAGGAGGCGGGCGGTGGCGGTCTGCCAGTGCGCGTACTCGATCGCGGCTGCAGGGATCGTGGAACCGTCTGCGGTCAGGCGTCGCCCGAGGCCGATCGGCAGAGCGGGCAGCGGTCGTTGCCGTCCCAGCTGTCCCAGCCGAAGTCCATAGGCGACAGTGCGGTGGCCTCCAACTCGGCGCGAACTGCCGCCCGGTAGCGCCAGACAGCGTCGAGATAAGGGTGGTAGGCGTCGTGGAATGCCGCCGACGACAGGCCGGCGCCCGTGGCGACCACGTGCCGCAACGCGCGCAGCCGCTCGAACATCGCCTGGCCGGCGCCGGCGACCGTCGCGGTGGCGTCGATGAACAGCCGCTCGCGCACGTCGTAGATGCCCGCGTCGGCCAGCACCGCTCGCGACGCCGCGTCGAGGTCACCGGTGCCGGAGCTGTTCAGGGCGATCTGGCGCAGCCGGGTGTGGCAGACACCCGCGGCCACGATGAACGCGATGTAGGCATCCCGCCGCCGCTGCACGTGGCCGCGGTCGTCATCGCGCCGGCCACGCAGATGATCGGCCAGGACGGTGCCGGCGATCGCGATGACCGCGCCGCTGGCGGTGGCCACCAGTGTGCCCCAGTCCACCGCGCTCCTTCCCCTCGGTGCCGGTACAGGCGTAGTCCGGTGGAGGCTTACGTCTGCTGCGGGCGGCGGGCCTTCAGGCATGGGTCACACGATCATCGGCCTGTCCACCAACGCGGCCGGAACCCTGCCCGCTACCGGGACCGGTCCCACCCGACCTCCGCGAACTTCGTGCCGCCGGCAGCCGGCAGCCGGCAGCCGGAGAGATCATCGCCGTCTGCGGCTGGTGACACGTTTCTTACCGGCACCCCATCCTGCCAGCGCCCTCGGTCGGGCGGACCCCCGCAGAGCCGGGGACGAGACCGAGGAGCTCAGGTCCCGCCGGGCCCGGGGGTGCGCAGGGCGCGCAGTTCGGCGGCGAGGTCGTCGGCCTGGCGTTCGGCGCGTTCGGCGCGGGTGCGGGCCTCGGCGCGGGCCTCGCCGAGCACGGCGAGGCGTTCGGCGGCGGCGCGGCGTTCGACGTCGAGGCGGGCCTCGGCCTCGGCGCGGATCCGCTCGGTCTCGGCGGCCGCGGCGGCGCGGGCGCGGTCGACGTCGGCGGCCGCCTCCGCGCGGATGCGGGTGATCTCGGCGGTCGTCTCGGCGCGCAGCCGGTCGAGGTCGGCGGCGGCGTCGGCGCGCAGGCGCTGGGCGTCGGCGTCGGCGCCCTGGCGTAGGCGCAGCGCCTCGGCGCGTTCGGCGCGGATGTCCTCGCGCAGCGCGTCGCGTTCGGCGCGCAGTTCGGCGCGCTGCCGGGCGTCGCGTTCGGCGTCGCGGCGCGCGGTGGCCAGCTCGGTGAGGGCCTGGTCGCGGGTGGCGGTGGCCTCGGCGATGCGCGTCTCGGCGTCGTGGTGGGCCTCGGTGATGCGGGCGGCGGCGTCGCGCTCGGCGGCGTCGATGGCGGCCCGGGCGTGGGCGTCGGCGTCGGCGACGGCGGTGTCGGCGTCGGCGCGGACGGCCTCGGCCGCGGCGGTCGCGGCGCGGACGGCGGCGGCGGACTCCTCGACGGCGTCGGCGACGGTGGCCTCGGCCGCGACCAGGCGGCGCTCGGCGTCCTCGAGCGCGGTGACGGCTTCGGCGGCGATCGCGTCGGATTCGGCGCGGGCGATCCCGGCGGCGCGGGCGGCCTGCTCGGCGCGTACGGCGCGGGCGACGGCTTCGGCGACGCGTTCGGCGGCGTCGGCCTCGGCGGCCTCGACCTGGGCTTCGGCGGCGGTGACGTCGCCGAGCAGCGCCATCTGGCGGGCGAAGGCGTCGAGGGTGGCGGTCAGTTCACCGGCGAGGGACTGGACCTGGCCGGCGAGCTCCTCGGCGCGGGCGCGGCCGGCGGCCAGCGGGCGGGGGATCGGGGCGGGTCGGGCGGCGCCGGGTGCCGGGGTGCTCTGCCCGGCGGGGCGGTGGGCCAGCTCGCGGCGGCGGCGGTAGGCGGACAGACGGTTGTGGGCGGGGTCGTCGCAGTAGGCCGGGGGGCGGCCGGGACCGTCGGCGGGAGCGGGCGGGCGGATGCAGCCCGGGTAGGCGCAGCGCGCCGGCGCAGCGCCAGCCGGCGCCGACGTCGGCGCGGCGGGCGGATCGGCGGGCCGGGTCGCGGCCGCCATGTCCGCGGCCGCCGAACCGGGCGGGGCGGGTGGGGTGTCCTGCAGGTCCGCGCCGGGCGGTGGCGCGGGGGAGGGGATCGCGCGCGCGTCCGCGGCGGTGTCGGATGCCTGTGCCGGCACGTTCCCCGGCGCGTTCCCCGGTGTGTCGGCGGCGCCGTCTGCGGTGGTGGTCGGGTCGGGGGGTTCGACGGGGGGGCGGGGCGTCGGGGGGCGGAACGGCTCGTCCGGCTCGGACGGCTCCTCGCGTTGCCGAGGGGGNCGGGGCACCCGGCTCATCACGTTCCTCATTCCGTCTCGTCATTCCGTCTCGTACCGTCATTTTCGTATCATCGCCA
Organism: Frankia sp. CpI1-P; assembly: GCF_001421075.1. Classification (NCBI taxonomy): domain Bacteria; kingdom Bacillati; phylum Actinomycetota; class Actinomycetes; order Frankiales; family Frankiaceae; genus Frankia; species Frankia sp. CpI1-P. The sequence goes on from NZ_LJJX01000001.1 coordinate 165,790, forward strand.
TCGATGAAACGTTAACTTGGATCGTTATACCACGGAACGGAACGACGATACGGGACGTCCCCCGTGTCCCGATCCTGACGCCCGAGAAGGGAGGGTTATCGGGCGTCAGGATCGAGGCGGCGAGGCGGCCCGGAATCAGCAGCGATCCCCGCCGCAGCCGAGACCGCAGCACGCTCATTCGACCAGCTCGGCGTGGCAGCGGGCAGCACCGTGCTCATCAACGGGGCCTCCGGCAGCGTCGGGAGTGCCGCTGTCCAGCTCGCTGTGGAGCGCGGCGCACGCGTCATCGGCGCGCAGCGGACTGGCGTCCGCTTCAGCCGGGGCGATACCGGCCGCGCCACCTACGCGCTGGGCAGGTTGCTCGCAGGGCCGAAACGGGGCGATTCTCCATTACGCGCTGTGACAGGTCTGCCCGCTACCGCTACGGTTCCCGACGCGCGAGCGGCGTCGCGGCAGTTCCGGCAGCGAGGATCGGACGAGGATCGTCGCTGCGTGCCTGCGTCACACCGCCTCCCGGAGAACACGATCGAGCGCCGCCCGTCCCGCGGGCCCCCAGGTCGGCCTGCCGCCAGGAAGGCCCCGGTCTCCGTTCCGGCCCATCAGCATGAGGACCAGGCTTGTCAGGACAGCCAGCCCGCGGGCGCGCCGAATCGCCACGGCGTCCGCCTGCGCGTACACGTCGAAGAAGTGCGCGGCGGCGCCCGCAGGAAGCACCACCCAGGCGGCCGCGAGGTCCCACGCCGGATCGCCGGCGAACATGTCACCGAAGTCGATCACACCGGAGAGCGTCCCGTCCGAGACGGCGACATTCGCGGGATGAAGATCACCGTGCACCCACACCGGCGGACCCTCCCACTCGGGCACCGCAACGGCATCATCCCAGACGGCCCGGACACCGCCGGCAACGCCGGCAACGCCGCCGGGGACAACGACGTGAAAGAAACGGTCGAAGCCGTCCGTGCACTTCCTGGGATGAGCCCCACGGTCGGAACTGCTCGGCGCCAGCGCAGGCGCCTGCACGTGCAGCGCTCCGAGGAAGCCCGCCAGCGTGTCGGCCGCGTGATCGCCGCGGCTGATCGAGGTGGCGTCCAGCGGCTCGCCGGGAACCCACGTCATGATGGTCCAGGGCTCCGGGAAACGCGCGGACGGCGCACCGATCCGCACAGAATTCGGGACCGGCAGTGAAGGTGGGAGTGGTCGCAAGATCACGGTACCGGCCACCGGTACACCGAAGCGTCGCCCGCCTTGTTCTCGGGCCGTGACCAGTGCATGCCTCGGCTGGTTCATAGAACGAGCCGTACCAGGAGTGCAAGGAGAAGAGCCTCGCGGCCACCGAGGCCGACATCGACGCCGTCTCGGTGACTGTGCTTCGATCGTCTGGGAATCTCACCGCATTACGCTGCCAGGTGAGAACGGGGTTCGTCGTGGGTCGTCTGGGATCGGAACGTCGGGAGGGGCATCTGCCATGGCAGAACTCTTGCGGATGGTCCGGCCGGACGGCAGTGTCAGGTGCGTTTGTTGACCCGGCTGCGGGCGCTGGTGGCCGACGACTGGCCGGTGTGGCGCGCGCTGAGGCTGGCCGCGTTGGCCGACGCACCGCACGCCTTCGGCTCCCCGCTCGCGGACTGGCAGGGACCCGGCGACACGGTGCGACGGTGGCGAGCACGACTCGAGACGGTGGCCGTCAACATCGTCGCCGACCTCGACGGCCAGCCGGCCGGCATGATCAGCGGTGACCGGACCGGCGTCGACACCGTCGAGCTGATGTCCCTGTGGGTGGCGCCGGCGGCCCGAGGCCGCGGGGTCGGCGACCTGCTCGTCGCGGCCGTGGTCGCGTGGGCCGAGCAGGCGGGCGCCGACAAGGCCATGCTGAGAGTCCACCCGAGCAACCACCACGCGATCCTGCTCTACCAGCGCAGCGGGTTCACCCGGACCAGCGGGGCAGATACGGTCCCTGACGATGACCGGCCGGAATGGGTGATGCAGCGACCGCTGGCCGCCCGGCGCATCCGGCCAGGCGGCCAGTAAGGCGGCCCGGTCGCCGCGAAACGGCTCGAAAAGGCGCGGCGACCGTCCACGGCCGGGCGAGACGTCTCCGCGACCGACACCGCCCACGCCGGCCTTCTCGTCGACTGTCATGAAATCCCCGTACGGACGGCGACATCCTGCGCTTTGCTGATCTCAGCGTGCACAACAAACTATGCNCAACCGAGCGGGCCCTGCTCCAAACCTCGCGGCGCATAGATCTGATGGCAGGTCGAACCGTTTTCCTGGAGGACGATCGGGAACAATATTACGACTATGAAAGGAGAGACGGTGACCGTTACGAGAAGAGTACTGAGTCTTGGAGTTCTGATATTCGCAGTCTTCGCGATCGTCCTGGCAGGTACCACGACGCAGGCCGGGCCGCCCGGTGCTGCGGCGGGCGGCGGTCAGCGAAGCGGCGCCTGGAGCGGCGGCGGGCAGAGCGGCACCTGGAACAGCGGCCCGCAGGGCGGCGCCTGGAGCGGCGGCGGCCGGAGCGGCACCTGGAACACCGGCCGCCGGTAGGACGGCTCACCGCCGAGTTCGCCGCCGCCCTCGCCGCCGTGGACGCCGACCTGGGGACTGGTCGGCGCGACCTGGTCAGCACCGCGGTGCTGAACCTGGGCTGGGACGACGACGTCGCCTACGCCGCACAGCTCGACGCCGACGCGGTCGTTCCCGTCCTGCGCGACGGCGCGTTCACCGCCCTCGGCGGATGACCGGCCCCGGTGGGCGGCGCGCGGGCGCGTTGCCCACCGGGGCCGACCGGGAGGAGGCGCTCGGCCGGCCGCCGAAAAACGCGGTGGCAGGACGCTGCAGTCCATGGTCGGGTTGTCGCATGCGACCGCGCTACGACGACTTCGCCGACTGGTANGACGGTTTCGTGGCCAGGGGAGCGGGACATCCGGTCGCCCGCTCGGCCGACCGTCTGCTGGCCCGGCTGCTCGGTCCCGGCCAGGACCGTCTCTGCCTCGACCTGGGCTGCGGCGGCGGTGCGCACGCCCCCGCGCTGGCCGCCCTGGGCTGGCGGGTGATCGGCGTCGACGTCTCCGCGCGCCAGGTCGACTTCGCCCGCCGCCGGGGCGTCAGCGCCGTCGTCGCCGGCGCCGAGGAGCTCCCGTTCGCCGACCGGTCCCTCGACGCCGTCGCCACGATCATGACCACCACCGACGTCGACGACCTGCCCCCGATGTTCACCGAAGCCCACCGCGTGCTCCGCCCCGGGGGACGCCTGGTGGTCGTCGCCGCGCACCCCTGCTTCGGCGGTGTCTTCGTCGAACGCGACGACCACGGCTCCTGCACCGTCCATCCCGNCTACCGCCACCACCGGCGCGTCGAGGAACACCCACTGCTCGGCGACGGGATCCGCTCCCGCGTCGGGGTGGTCAACGTCCCCCTGCCGGTGCTGCTGAACGCGCTGACGGGCGCCGGGCTCGTCCTGCGGGAGACCGCCGAGGACGACGGTGACGACCCCGTCCCGAACCTGCTGGCGCTGGCCGCCACCCGGGCGGACCCCGGCGGCGGGTGAGCGGGCAGGCCCACCCGGCGCGGGCGGCGTCAGCCTGCCCTATGCCGACCCGGTAGCTCCCATCAGTCGTCGCGCCCGATACCGCGATCGGGGGCGGTCATGTCTCCCGTCCCGGGCGTGCCGTCGGCGAGCCCGTAGCGCAGGTACACGATGCCCTTCGGACTGGCGACCGGCGGGTCGAGGAGGGTGAGGTTCGTGGGCACCGCGCCACCGTCGAACACCTTCTTCCCCACGCCGAGCACGACCGGGTGCAGCCACAGGTCGAGACGGTCGAAGAGCTTCTCGCGCAGGAGGGTCTGCACCAGGTTCAGGCTTCCGACGACGTTGACGTGCTCGTGCCGGTCACGGATCTCGCGCACCGCGCCGGCCAGATCCGGGCCGAGCTGCGTGGACCCGGCCCACGACAGGGTGGGCGTGGCGCGCGAAGCCACGTACTTCGGGACGTTGTTGAAAAGCGTGGCGATCTCGTTGTCCTCGCCGCCCTCCTGGTGCGGCCAGTAGGCGGCGAAGATGTCATACGTCCGCCGGCCGAGCAGGAGGGCGTCCGTGCCCTCGTACGCGGCACCGACCTGCGCCCCGCCGACCTCGTCCAGCAGGGGCGCCTGCCAGCCGCCGAACGGGAACCCCACCGGATCCTCCTGCGGACCGCCGGGCGCTTGCCCGACGAGATCGAGGGTTGCGAACAGCTCGACGTGGATGAGGCCCATGCCCTGCTCCCGATGCGTTGGTGGTGTCCCGGTCGCCGACGGTTGACCCTGACACGGTGGCAGGCCGTAGACCGGTAGGTGTCATGTTCAGCATCGGAGACTTCGCCCGCCGCGGGCTCGTGTCGGTCCGCATGCTGCGGCACTACGACGCGCTCGGACTGCTGCGGCCCGCCCACGTCGACCCGGTCAGCGGCTACCGCTTCTACCAGGCCGACCAGTTCGCCAGGCTCAACCGGATCATCGCCCTGAAGGACCTCGGTCTCACCCTGACGCAGGTACGGGCGATCCTCGACGAGCAGGTGAGCGTCGCCGAACTGCGCGGCATGCTGCGGCTGCGGCAGGNCGAGCTCGCCGCGGCGATCGCGGCCGACACCGCACGGCTGGCCCGGGTGCACGCGAGGCTCCGCGCGATCGAATGCGAGGGACGCATGCCCACCGACGACGTTCTCATCAAGCGTCTGACCCCGGTCCGGGTCGCGGAGCTGGTCGCCACCGCCGCCAGCTACGCCCCCGAGAACATCGGACCGGTCGTCAGCGACCTGTTCGACGACCTGGTCGACCGGCTGGCCCGCGCCGGGGTGAGACCGACCGGACCCGCCGTCGCCTACTACACCGACGCCACCCAGGGCGCCGGCATGATCAGCGTCCACGCGGCCCTGCCGGTCGCGGCCGGGACCGACTCCCACCCTGACTTCGCGCTCGTGGACCTGCCCGAGGTTCCCGCCGCGGCCACCCTCGTCCACCGCGGGTCCATGGACGAGGTGGTCTCCAGCGGGCAGGCCCTGGCCGCGTGGATCGACGCCCACGGCTACCGGGCCGTCGGCTACCCCCGCGAGCTTTACCTCGCCTGCCCCCCGCACGCCCCCGAGCGGTGGGTGACCGAACTGCAGGAGCCGATCCTGGAATGCTGACGGCTGGAACGCCGACGGACTGATGCGGCCGGGAACCCGCACCCGGCGCGCTGCGTTGCGGCAGAGTCTCCCCGTGTGACCTCACTCGACCGGCGCGACCCGTGCCGTCACGCGCGTCCCCGACCCGACGACGCCCGTCCGACCCAGCCCGCAGGCGTCGCTGCGGGGGCGCGGCGATGACCGACACCGTGCCCCCGCAGCGACGCTACGCCGACGATGTGCTCGGCGGCCCCACCGACACCGAACGCGCCCGGCTGGCCGCCATGGCCGCGGTCTGCGACCCCACGACGATCCGCATCCTCGACGAACGCGGCGTCGGCGCCGGCTGGCGATGCCTGGAGGTGGGCGCCGGCGGCGGGTCGATCGCGGCCTGGCTCGCCGACCGCGTCACCGCCACCGACGCCGGCCCGGCTACCGACACCGACCCCGGGGCCGACCGCGCCCCCGGGGTCGGGCATGTGGTCGCCACCGACGTCGACACCCGCCACCTCGACAGCCTCGCCGGACCGCACCTGACGGTCCTGCACCACGACGTCACCCGCGACCCCGCACCCCCGGGCGGCCCGTTCGACCTCATCCACGCCCGGTTCGTCCTGGAGCATCTCCCCGACCGCGAGCACGTCCTGGACCGCCTGCGCGGCTGGCTGCAACCCGCCGGCGTCCTCGTCGTCGAGTCGATCGTCGGGTTCCCCCTCGACTCCTCACCCCACCCGCCGTTCCGCCAGGCCATGCGCAGCATCGACGAGGTGCTGGCCAGGACCATCGGCACCGACTCCGCCTGGGCGCGCGGGTTCCCCGCCCCCCTGCAGGCCCGCGGCCTGGTCGACGTCGGGGTGAGCGTGCACCTGCCGACCACGGGCGGCGCGGGCCCCTCCGCCCAGTGCTGGGCGCTGACCCTGACGCGGCTGCGCCCCCACATCCGCGAGCTGGGCCTGGCTTCCGACGACCTGCTCGACGAGGCCCTGGACTCCCTCGCGGACCCGGCGTTCTTCGACCTGTCGTTCGCCACGGCCATCGCCTGGGGCCGCGCCCCCGGCTAGCCGCGACGCAGGCAGGGCATCCGATCGTGGCCGCGCCGGCCGCGGCGATGGGTGCCCTGCCGCTACCAGCCTCCGCCCGGCCTTCCTGTCCCCGTGGCGGCCCCCGAGAGTCGGGGACGGCGCTCGGCAGCCGTCGAGCTCCGATTCCTGGCTGGTGGGAGAGGGACATCATGGGTCGAACGGTTGTGATCGTCGGCGGGGGTTATGGGGGTGCCGCGGTCGCCAAGGCGCTGGAGGCCGAGGCCGACGTCGTCCTGATCGATCCCCGGGACGCCTTCGTCAACGCCGCCGGGTCCCTGCGGGCGCTGACCCGGCCCGACTGGGCGGGCAACCTGTTCTTCCCCTTCGACACGCTGCTCACCCGGGGCATGGTGATCCGCGACCGCGCGGTCTCGGCGGACCCCGGCGGCGTCACCCTGGCCTCGGGCCGGCGCGTCGAGGCGGACCATCTGGTGCTGGCCACGGGCTCGAGCTACGCCTACCCGGCCAAGCCCGCCGCCGACTCCACCGGCGAAGCACGCGCCGACCTGCGCCGGACCCACACCGAACTCGCCGCCGCCGCTAGGGTCCTGATCCTCGGCGCCGGGCCGGTCGGCCTGGAACTGGCCGGGGAGATCACGGCGGTCTGGCCGCACAAGCACGTGACCATCGTCGACCCGGCCGCGCGGCTGCTGCCCGGCTTCCACCCGGAGATGATCAAGGATCTGCACCGCCAGCTCGACGACCTGGGCGTCCGGCTGCGCCTCGGCGCCGGGGTGAGCGCGCCGCCGACGACCAGGGCCGGCCGGACCGAGACCTTCACCGTCACCACCACCGGCGGAGAGGAGATCACCGCCGACATCTGGTTTCGCGCCTACGGCGTGCACGTCAACAGCGACTACCTCGCCGACGGCCGGCTCACCACGCTCACCGCGCAGGGCCAGGTGCCCGTCACCGAGACCCTCAACGTCCGCGGGCACAACCACGTCTACGCCGTCGGCGACCTCGCGGGCGTCGCCGAGGCCAAGATGGCCGGATACGCGGGGCAGCACGCCGAGGTCGTGGCGAGGAACATCACCGCCCGCCTGCGCGGCGAGCAGCCCACCNCCACCTACCGGCCCCTGCCTCACCCCATGATCCTGCTCCCGCTCGGCCCGCACGGCGGCGTCGGCCAACTGCCCACCCCCGACGGCNCGGCCGTCGTCCCGGCCACGACGGTGGCCCAGNACAAGGGCGCCGACCTGTTCACCGCCCGCTTCGTCGAACAGTTCGGCCCCACCGCCGCCTAAGGGGTTGGCCCACGGTTCCTGCTTGGCCCACGGTTCCTGCTTGGCCCACGTTCCTACGAGGAAAGGAGGTCCACGATGGCGGACAGGCTGGCAGGCAACGTCGCGATCGTGACCGGTGCTGGCCGCGGAGTCGGCGCGGCGTATGCACGAGCGCTCGCCGCCGAGGGCGCGAAGGTGGTCGTCAACGACCTGCGCGGCAACGCCGATCGCACGCCGACGGCGGCGCAGTCCGTCGTCGCCGGCATCGAGGCCGCCGGCGGTGTCGCCGTCGCCCACCATGACAGCGTGGCCGACTTCGACGGCGCCCGGCGCCTCGTCGAGACCGCGGTCGCACGCTTCGGCCGGCTCGACATCCTGATCGCGAACGCCGCGATCGTTCGCCCACGGTTCCTGCGTGACGCCGACGAACGGGACTTCACCGACGTGCTCGCCGTCGCCACCCACGGGACGTTCCACTGCCTCCGCCACGCCGTGCCCCATCTGATCGACGCCGGCGGCGGCACGATCATCGTGACCGGCGACCTGGTCAACGACGTCCACTTTCCGCGCAATGCCGCCTACCGGGCGGCGAAGGCGGCCAACGCCGTGCTGGCCAGCTACGCCGCCGAGGAGCTGCGCCCGTTCGGCATCAGCGTCAACGCGGTCAATCCCGGCGNGACCGCGACCGCCCTGCACGACGACTACGTCGCGAGCCTCGACGACCGCGCCGCGAGCTTCCTCGCCGAGCTTCGCACGCGCGTCGCCCCCACCGGCGGTGCGCCGCCGGCACCCGCAGCGCCCGAGACGGTGCCACCGCTGGGGATCTACCTGTGCACCGAGGAAGGCCGGCGCATCACCGGGCGTGCCTTCCAGCTCAACGGCACGAGGATCGGCCTGGCCACGACGCGCACCGAGATCTCCTACCTCGACGCCGACGGGCCGGCCGGATGGTCGACCGACGCGCTGGCCGCGCGCCTGCCCGCCTGGCTGGCCGGGGTGCGCGACACCGCCTGAGCGGGTCGTACCTGGGGTAGGCGCGCGGACGCGGGAGGGGGTGTCGCCTGACGGACTACCCGAGTTGCACGGTGGGCAACCGCAGCGGCACTTAGAGTGCGAGCAGTGATGGCAATCCTCCGCGCGGTGTCCCTCGCCGCAGCGATCCTCCTGCTCCCCGTCGCCGGCGCCGGCAGCGCCGCGGCGGCTGCGCCCCCGCAGGGAACGGCGTCCCCGCAGGGAACGGTGCCAAGGCAGGGAACGGCGCCGGTGGCGGGGCTGTCCCTGCCCCGCCCCACCGGGCCCCTCGCGGTCGGCCGGGACACGCTGCACCTGGTCGACCGCCACCGGCGTGACCCGTGGGTGCCCGGCGTCGCCCGCGAGCTGATGGTCGACGTCTACTACCCGGCGCAGGCCGCCACCGGCACCCCGGCCCGCTACGCCACGGTCGAGGAGATCCGCCGCTACCTGGCCGCGCTCGGCCTGGCCGACACCCTGCCCGTGCAGGCGCTGGCCGACACGCACATCGCCAGCCGCGTCGGGGCGCGACCGCTGCCCGGGCGCCGGGCGCTGGTGCTGCTGTCCCCGGGCCTGGGGGTGGGGCGCCGCTCGCTGACCGGGCTCGCCGAGGACCTCGCCAGCCGCGGACTGGTCGCCGCGACCGTCGACCACGCCTACGAGTCGGTCGGCACGGCGTTCCCCGGCGGGCGGATGCTGACCTGCGTGGCGTGCGACCGGATGCGCACCGACGCCGACTTCGGCGCCGCCAGCCGCGGGCGCGCCGCCGACCTGTCCTTCGTCCTGGACAGCCTCACCGGGGCGCACCCGGCGTGGCGCGGCGCGCAGCTCATCGACCCGGCGCGCGTCGCCGCGGTCGGGCACTCCCTCGGCGGGTCGGCGGCGGCGTCGCTGCTGCTGCACGACCGGCGGGTGCGCGCCGGGGTCGACATGGACGGCACCCTCGGCGAGCCGGTCGGTGCCGGCGGGTTCGGCGGGCGGGCGTTCCTGCTGTTCGGCGCGACGGCGGACCATCCCGGCAGTACCCCGGCAGCGGGGGAGGGCACGGCGGCGAAAAACGGCACGGCGCCGACGAGTGGCGTGACGGCGGGGGACGACGATCCGAGCTGGGCGCAGGCATGGGCGCACCTGGGCCCGCCGCGGCTGTGGCTCGACGTCGACGGCGCCGACCACTTCAGCTTCACCGACGATCCCGTCCTCGCCGACCAGATCCCGCTGCCCGCCGCCGCGGCCCCGTCTGCCCCGGCGCCGGGGCAGACGTTGACCGGACGGCAGGCGCTGGCGATCACCCGCGCCTACGTCGGGGCGTTCGTCGAACGCTGGCTGTGCGGGCGGACGCAGCCGCTGCTCGGCGGGCCGAGCCGGGCCTACCCGCAGGTGCGTGTCGTCGGCCGGGATCCTCAGCCCACCGCCGACGCCACCCGCCGGCGGTAGGCCGTCGGGGTATCGCCGGTGTGCTGACGGAAGGCGCGGGTGAAGGCGCTGGCGCTGTCGAAACCGACGGCGATCGCGACGTCGAGCACGGTGGGCCCGGGTTCGCTCAGCAGCGCCGCCGCCCGGGCCATCCGGCTGTGCAGCAGGTACTGGCGCCAGGTCAGGCCGGTGGAGGCGGCGAAACGCCGGCGCAGGGTGCGTTCGGAGACGCCCACCGCCCGGCAGACCGCGCCGATCGTGGCGGCGTGCGGGTGGCCCTCGGCGTGGCGCATGGCGGCGGCGGCGATCGGGTCGGTGCTGGTCGGCAGGCACAGCGGGGTCGCGGCGTCGAGTCCCTCGACGAGCAGACCGGACAGGGCGGTGAAGAAGGTGTCGGCGAGCGGGTCGCCGGCGCGGCGGCTGATCGGCCAGCGCACCGCGTGCATGATCATCTCGCGGATCGGGGCCGCCGCGGGCAGGATCCGGGCCCGGTCGGGCGCGAGGCCCATCATCTGGGGGTCCAGGAACACCGACACCGTGCGCACCCGCCGCAGGGTCGTGCGGTGGGCCAGGCCCGCCGGGATCCACAGGGCGTGCCGGGGTGGGAGCAGGTGGTGGGCGGCGGCGGTCTCGACCTCGACGGTGCCCTGCCAGGCGTACTCGATCTGGTCGAGGTCGTGGACGTGCCAGCCGGAGCTGACCTGCTCGCCGTCGTAGGCGTAGGTGCCGGCCCGGATCCGGTCGGCCGCGGTCGGGTCGGTCAGTACGACGCTGGCCGCAACGGGCGGATTGTCGACCGGACGCGCACAGACGGTCATAGCAGACCACACTACAAATAGGCGGTATGGATGCAACCGATCACGATGCGACGGTGCGCCGGTCCTTCACCCGGCAGACCGGGCTGTTCACCGGGGACGACGCGCTGTTCGCCGAGCGCCGCACGGCGCCGCTGCCCTGGCTGGAACCCCTCGACCCGACCATGATCGTTCTCGATGTCGCCTGCGGCGCCGGGCATGTCGCCGAGGCGGCCGCGCCGCGGGTGCGCCAGGTCGTCGGCGTCGACCTGACCGCCGCGCTGCTCGGGCTGGCCGCCGAACGCCTGCGCGCCGCCGGCATCGCCAACGTGCTGCTGCAGCACGGCCACGCCGCTGAGCTGCCGTTCCTCGACGGCTCCTTCGACGTGGTCGTCTGCCGCGCCGCGTTGCACCACTTTGCCGATCCGGCGGTCGCGGTCGCCGAGATGGNCCGGGTCTGCCGGCACGGCGGGCGGGTGGTGGTCGCCGACCTCGTCGCCCCCGACGCGCGGCTGCGCGGGCCGTTCGACGAGCTGCACCGCACGATCGACCCGTCGCATGCCGGGGTGCTGCTTGCCGACGAGCTCGCCGCGTTGTTGCGTGCCGCGGTCGGCCCGCTGGGCCGCCACGACACCGAGACGACCGCACCGTTCGCGGTGGCGGAGATGCTGACCGACGCCGGCGACCGCGACGGTGCCCTGGCCGTCCTCGCCNCCGAACTCGACGGCGGCCCGGCCACCGGATTCGCCCCGAGGCGCGTCGACGGGCAGATCCACGTCCAGTTCCCCGCGACCACCGTCGTGGCGACCCGCCGGGAGCAGGAGCCGGGCTAGTCACCCGAGCGGGCGGGCCCCTCGAGCCCGGTTGGGCCTCGCGGGCCAGGTCAGACCTTGCGGGCCAGGCCGCCATAGATGTTCACCGCCGCGTCGGTGAGCCCGGCGGGCACGTCGGCGTCGGGGCGCCAGCGGTGGACGAACACCACCCCCGGGTCGGGCAGCTCCAGCCCGGTGAACAGGCTCTCCGCCTCGGCGCGGCTGCGCAGCCGGGCGGTGATGGCGCGCTGACGGTAGCTGTCAGCGCAGCGTCGAGGACGGGGTCGCCGTCGCCGGTACCGCAGGTCGGCGTCGAGACGGTCCGACCCTGGCGTATCGGGACGCAGCGTCGGCGGCCGATCGCGCATCAACCCCACCCGATGATCATGCCGACGGGGTCGCGGGCGGGGTGAGTCCGAGGGAGACGACGAGGTCGATCAGGTCGGCGTGGTACAGGGCGGCGGGGTTGTTCGACACGGCGCGGACGTGGCCGTGGTTCTCCAGCGCCACCAGGCCGTGCATGCGACCCCACACCCGCAGCGCCAGCGCGACCACGCCGGGCGGCAGATCGGGCAGCGCCGCGCGGACCTTGGCCGCGTAGGCGTCGGGAAAATCCGACCACTGAACGTCGTCGGGCTGCGCCGCGCGGCCCGGCGGACCTGCCGGTCAGGGATGCCCGGCCGGTCAGGGGGTAGCCGACCGGTCAGGGGGTAGCCGACCGGTCAGGGATGCGACTGGTCAGGAGGCCGGCGGGCGGTGGGCGAGCAGGACGGCGCTGGGGAGCCGTTCGGTCGCGTCGGGCTCGCGTAGCAGCCGGGCGGACTCGACGAACCCGGCCGGGCGCAGCAGGCCGGCGATCGCCTCCGGCGACCAGCGGTGCGACGGGGTGACCAGGTGCGGATGCGGCTGGGGTGCCTCGGCGCCGGCGTCGGCGGCCTGGAAGGCCAGCAGCAGGTGGCCGCCGGGGGTGAGGACCCGGGCGAACTCGGCGAACAGCGCCGGCACCCGCGCCGGTGGGGTGTGGATGATCGAATACCAGGCGACGGCGCCGCCGAGGGCGCCGTCGGCGAGCGCGAGGTGGTGCATGTTCCCCACCTCGAAGCGTAGCCCGGGATGGTCGCGGCGAGCCAGCATGATCATCTGCGGGGACAGGTCGATGCCGAAGGCGTCCACCCCGAGCTCGCGCAGGTGCGCGGTGATGTGGCCGGGGCCGCAGCCGAGGTCGGCGANGGCGGCGGGCGCGCCGGTGGCGGTGGCGTGGGCGAGGACGAGTTCGGCGAACGCGCCCAGCAACGCCCGGTCCAGCGGACGCTGGGCCAGCATGCGGCTGAACAACTGCGCGTAGCGTTCGGCGACGCCGTCGTAGGCGTCGCGGGTCACGCGCAGATCCGGCTCCTCACCCATGGCCGATGATCGTAGTGAGTCCGGGTGCAGCCGCGGGCTCTGGTCGGGGGATCGGCCGGCGGGCTACCAGCCGCGGCCGCTGGGCAGCGGTGCCGCGCCCGGCGCGGACACGTGCAGTACCTCGTAGCGTTCGGTGGCCTCGCCGTCGCCGGCGGCGGCCGCGGCGTCGGCCCACAGCACGAACCGCGTCAGCTCCCAGCGGCGGGGGTCCAGGGTGAGCGCGGCGGTGTGCACGCCGGCGCGGCCGGCCAGGGCCGCGAGCGCGTCGATCTCGCGGGCGACGTGGGCGGCGAGCCCCGAGCCCGAGCCGTCGTCGCGCGTATCGGCGTCGGCGGGCAGGGCACTGACCCGACGCGAGGCGGCGGTCGGCGACGCGGCCGAGGCGGCCGGCGGCGACGCGCCCCCGTCCCTGGGACGGGCCGGCCCGGTTTGCGACACCGGCCCGGTTTGCGATGCCGAGTCGACCTGCGACGTCAGGCCGGTTTGCGACGCCGAGCCGGTGACGGCGGCAAGGACGGTGCCGTGCGCGACCGCCGGACGGCCGAACGAGCCGATGATCCGCTCGAAGCCGCCACCGCCGACGAGGAAACGGCCCATCGCCCCGGCGTCGTGCCACAGGTAGAACGGGGCGTACTGGTTCACCGCGGCACCCGCGACGCCACGCTCGCGGATCGCGTACGCCTTCAGCGCGAGCCCGGCCCGGTCGTCGAGGGCGTGGCCGGTGTCGGCGACCCGGCGGCGGATGATCNCCATCTCGTAGTCGGCGGGCAGGGTGATCGTGTACTGCATCGCGTACATGTCCTGGGTCCTGTCCTGGTCGCTAGCCGGCGGGTGCAGCAGGTGCGGCGTGGGTGGAGAGCAGGGCGAGCAGGCCGTCGACGGCCTGGACGAACGGCACCTCACGCCCGGCGGCGCGGGCCAGCACGTACCCGCCCTGCAGCACCGCGACGATCGTGGCGGCGGTGGCCGCCGCGTCGAGCCCGACGAGCTCGCCGGCGGCCGTGGCCTCGGCGAGCACGGCGCCCAGGCGGGCGCGCAGCCAGGTGAACGTCTGCTCGACCGGGCGGCGCAGCTCGGCGTCGGCCATCACGTCGGGGTCCTGGGTGAGTCGGCCGACCGGGCAACCGCGCAGCACGTCCCGCTCGCGGCGCAGATAGGCCTCGATGCGGGCGAGCGCCGGGCCGTCGGCGCCGAGCTGGGCGTCGGCCGCNGCCCGCAGCTCGGCGGCGGTCCGCTCGATCGCCGCCCGTGCCAGCGCCGCCTTACCGTCGAAGTGGTGGTACATGCTGNCCTGCCCGACCCCGGCGTGCGCCTGGATCGCCCGCGGGCTCGTCCCGACGTACCCGCGTTCCCACAGCAGCACCCGGGTGCTCTCGATCAGCCGCTCCGCCGCATCCACCCCACCACTGTACATACCAGTAGGTACAGAGAGAGGAGTCGGCCGAGGGACGCCACCCTGCGCCGCGCCCTCAGCCAGTGGCGGGGGTCGCGGGGGCGACCGGGCTGCCCGTGCCCGAGCTCGGCGCCACCGGCGGCCAGGACGACAGCGAGGGCAGGGGTACGGCGGTCGGGGCCGCCGGCCCCGTGCCGCACACCGGCACCTGGCCGCACGGGGTGGCCGTGGAGCGGGCGAGCAGAGTGCCGGCGAAGTTGTAGGCGTAGAGCGTCAGCGGCATCTGGCCGAGGGCCTGGTACCGGGCGAGATCCGGGGTCGTGACCTGGATGCGGGTGATGAACGCGCCGGTCGAGGGCTCGAAGGGGACCACGACGGCGTCCCCGGTCGGGAGCGCGGCGACGAGCAGGGCGACCTGTGGGGACACCTGGCCGACGGCCCACCGCCGCGCGTTCCACTCGCCGAGCCTGCCGGAGCCGTCGTCGCCGGAGCTGACCACCTCGACAGGCCTCGTGGGCGGCTTCGTCAGGTCATGGCGACCGCCTGACCAGAGGATCGGGCCGTTGATGCCGGTGAGGTCGGGGACGGCGGTGAGGTCGGGGACGGCGGCGGGTCCGTTGACGGTCCGGCACATCCCCCCGCCGTCCTCGCCGGCGAGGAGAACCTGCAGGCCCCACCGGTCGGCGACCGCGACGAACAGGCGCGGGGCCTGCGGCGCGCAGCGGGCGTCGACCTCGCGGCGTTGGGCATCGGTGAGGGTCAGCAGGCGCGGGGTGTCGACGTAGTGCAGGTGCAGGGGCGGGCCGCCTGCGGCAGCGGGGACCTCGGAGGGGACTGCCGGCGCGGCGCCGCGGACCACGGTGGGAAATCCGGCCGCGGGCAGGATCGTCGTCCGCCCGTCCCCCTGGCCGCCGACGAGGACACCGGCCCCGATCACGACGGTGGCCAGGACGGCGGCCAGGACGGCGACGCCGGCCGGGACGGCGATGGCGAGGCGACGGCGGCGGCGAGCGGCGGGCGCCGCGGCCCGCGCCACGGTCAGCAGCTCGGCCGGGGNGCGGACATCGAGCTGGCCGGCCGCCGCGCGCAACCAGTCGGCAACCGCGTCGTCGGGACTGCCGGACGAGGTTCCGTTCACGGTGCCTCCTTGCGCGGAGCGAGGGGTGTCCGATCCCGCCGGCCCACGGGGGGTCGGACCTGGGACGGGGCCGGCGGGGCGGCGGGGTCGGCGATCGCGGGGTGGATGCGTAGCTTGGCGAGGCCCTTCGCGGCCTGGCTTTTCACCGTGCCGACCGAGCAGCGCAGCAGCGCGGCCACCGCGGCCTCGGACAGGTCCTCGCAGTAGCGCAGCACGACGACGGCCCGCTGCCGCGACGGCAGCATGGCGAGCGCCGCGGCCAGCCCCGCCCGGTCCTCGACGGCGGCGAGCTGCGCCGACGGTTCCGCACGCTCCGGCGGCACGTCGACGAGCACGTGGCGGACCCGGCGACGGAACCGGTGGGTGTTGGCGTTGACCATCACCCGGCGGGCGTAGGCGTCGGGCCGGTCGTGGCCGCGGACCCGCGGCCAGACGACGAACACGCGGGTCAGTGTGGTCTGGGTCAGGTCCTCCGCCTCGCCGGCGTCGCCGGTCAGCAGATAGGCGAACCGCAACAGCTCACCGGCCCGCGGCGTGAAGTACGCCGTGAACCCGCCGTCGTCGCCCTCGCCTGTGCGCACCACGACCTCCCTCGCCCTACAAAGGCCGGCGGCCGCCTCCAGGTTGCCCGGCTTCTCGAACTTTCCGACCCGGCCTGCCGACGACCTGCCGGAAGCACGCGCCGCGGGGGTGGGCGGGGGCGGGCTCAGGCGAGCAGGTCGAGGTCCAGGGTGCGCAGGCGGTCGGGGTCGGCGAGGATGTCGATCTCGGTGATGCGACCGCCGCTGATCGTGAAGCCCATGACGGCGAACGGCCGCCCACCGCTCATCGTCACCAGTCCGGCGGTGCCGTTGACCAGCGCCGGGCGGGCGGCGCGGCCGAAGCGGCGGAACGTCATCGCCCGGGCGGCGACGGCGCGTGCCCCGACGGTCCGCCCGGAGCCGGCGGCCCCCATCCCGGCGGCGCCCCGGTCGGCGCGCAGCACCACGTCGGGGTCGAGCACGGCGACGAGGGCGTCGAAGTCCCCGCCGCGGGCGGCGGCGAGGAAGGCGTCGACGACGACGCGCTGGCGGGCCAGGTCCACGTCGGGCGTGGTGGGCGCGCCCTGCACCCGGCGCCGGGCCCGGCTGGCGAGCTGGCGGGTGGCCGCCGGGGAACGCCCGACGATCGGGGCGATGTCGTCGAAGGGGACGGCGAACATGTCGTGCAGCACGAACGCGAGCCGTTCGGCCGGGCCGAGGGTCTCCAGGACCACGAGCAGGGCCAGGCCGACCGCGTCGGCGATCAGCGCCTGCTGGGCGGGGTCGACGCCGTCGGCGCGGCTGACGACCGGGTCGGGCAGGCGGACGAGGTCGTCGAGGGGATCCTCCCGCCGGGCGGTGCGCGAACGCAGCATGTCCAGGCACACCCGTCCGACGACGGTCGTCAGCCAGCCGCCGAGGTTGGTCACGGCGTCGCTGTCGGCGCGGCTCAGGCGCAGCCATGCCTCCTGCACCGCGTCGTCGGCCTCGGTCAGCGAGCCGAGCATGCGGTAGGCGACCGCCCGCAGCTGGCCGCGATGCGCCTCGAACCGGGCCGCGAGCAGCTCCTGGGCGCCGTCTCGTTCCTGCTCGTCCATGATCGCCTTCCGTCGTCGCGGGGTGTCGCAACCCTGACGGATCACAGGCCGCCGGCGTGACGCCTCGGCGGCCTGTCGTGGCGCCGCGGGCCGGCGGACGCGCGGGTCAGGCGTGTTCGCCGGCGACGGTGTGCCGGGGGGCGACGCCGTCGGGCCGGAAGACGCGGGCGGGTGGGCCGGTGGGGTCGGTGCCGAGGGTGTTGCCGCAGCGGGTGGAGATCCACGTCGACATCGAGTTCGGTCGCATCATCGGCCGCCAGCTCTCCAGGTCGTAGGTGTCGCCGGTGGCGTATCCCCGGCCGCCGCCCAGCGCGGGAATCAGGGCCAGGTCCTGGTGGCAGGCCAGTTGGGCGTGCAGGCTGTCGGTGACGTCGCGGCCGAGGGCGGGCAGCGTGGTCACGCAGCCGCCGATGGCCGTCCAGATCGCGTCGGTGGCCTCGTGGCGCTCGGCGTGGCGGGCGGCGGAGGTGGGCCGCACCGAGATCCGCAGCCGGCCGTCGGCCCACTGCTCGACGACGATCTCCTCGACGTAGCGGCTGGCCCCGCAGTACGGCGCCGCTGCCGCGGGCGCCGCAGCGGCGGGCGCCGCGGCGGGCGCGGGGGTGGACGGGGCGGGAGTGGTCACCGCCGGGGCGGGGCGGGCCGCGGCGTCCGCGCGGGTGGGGCCGTCGGCGCCGGTGCCGGAATGGCAGCCGGCGAGCAACCCGCTCACCAGCACCCCGGCCACGGCCAGGGTCACCGGCGTGAGCAGCGGCCGGCGCCGCCCGCGGCGTCCCGGGTGGCAGTGCGGACGCCGTCCGGGGCGGCACTGGGGGTGGTGTCCGGTGTGGGCGGCCGGGTGGCGGGGCGGACGGTGCTGCGGGGTCGGCGGGACGCAGGTGGCGGGCCGGGCGGCGGCACGGCGAAAGGGGGTCGGCGTCTGCACGGGCAGAAGGGTAGGTCCGGGCGGGGTCGCGGGGCGCGAGCGACCCGNCCCGGCGGATGGCGGATGCGCGGTCGGGACCGCGGGTGGGGGATCTGTCCGCTGTGGCAGGTGTGGTCAACCCCACAGGGCGCGGGCGAGGGCCACGCCGGCCGCGGCGGCGCCGACCCCGGCGAGCAGGCTGGCGGCGACGGTGAGGGCGGCGAGACGGCGGCGACCGCTCTCGACCAGGCGCAGGACCTCGTAGGACAGCGTCGAGTAGGTGCTCAGCGCCCCGCACAGCCCGGTGCCGACCAGCAGCGTCACCCGGGTCGAGGNGGCGCCGGCGGCGACCGCGCCGGTGACCAGGCCGAGCACGGCGCTGGCCGTGGTGTTCACCGTGATCGTGCCCCAGGGCAGCGGGCTGTCGTGGCGGGCCTGCACGGCCCGGTCGGTGAGGTAGCGCAGCGGGGCGCCCACCGCCGCGCCGAGGATCACCAGCAGCCAGCTCACCGCCGTCGCCGCCCGGGCGCCAGCAGCCGGCGGATCGCGGCCGTGGCCGCCCACACCGCGGCGAGTGCCACGGTCGGAGTCAGCGCCAGGGCGGCCAGGGCCGCACGCGGCCGACCGTCGTCGAGGAGCCCTTCGACGCCGACGGCGTAGGTGGAGAAGGTGGTGAACCCGCCGAGGATCCCGGTGCCGAGGAATGGGCGGGCCAGCGGGTGGGCGAGGCGGCCGGCGGCCAGCAGGGCCATGAGCACGCCGATCGCCGCGCAGCCGACGGCGTTGACCGCCATGGTGGTCCAGCCGAACGCGCCGGGCGGGGTCGGCCAGGCCAGCGCCGCGGCGTAGCGGGCGCAGGCGCCCAGGGCGCCGCCGGCGGCGATCGCCCCCAGCAGCGGCACCGGCCGGGTGCGTAGTTCGGCGCGCTGGGCCGGCAGGTGCAGGTCGACGTCGGGATCGGTCGCGGCAGTAGCAACCCCGGGATCGGCCACGGCCCCGGGATCGGTCGCGGTTCCCGGATCGGTCGCGGTTCCCGGACTGGCCGAGACCCCGGGATCGGTCACGGCCTCGGGATCGGTGGGGGTGCCGGGCCGCGCGGGGGGTGTGCGCTGCGGTGCGGGCCGCTCGGTCATCAGGTTCCTCCCTGCGTGGGCGCCCGACCGGCGGGGTCGGGCGCAGCCGTGGACACGCAGGGACCGTTGGCGGCGCGCTGCCGCGGTTCGACTACGGCGGGCCCCACCGCCGCCGGCGGCCGCAGGGCGGGCACCGTCCGCACGCGACTCTACCGGCCGACGGACGGCCCGCCTGCCGGCCCCGGCGGTCCGGATGCCGCCCGCCCGCGCCACCAGCCGCCGGCGGGCCGACACAGGGCGAACGGTGACAGGGATGCGAACGGTGACGGGGAGGCGAGGTGGGCGACGGAGGTGGCGGTGGGCACCCCGCCCGCTCTGTTCGATCGCCGTCGTACACTAGGCGGAGCGTGTTCGGTGACCATCGAACACACCGTGAGGGGTGTCCGGGCCGCGCGAGGGCCCGGGGCCGGCGCCGGCAGCGGCGCGGAGGTGAGGAGGACCGTCATGGCGGTGCTGTTGGGACGGGTGGGCGTGTGGTCGCCGTCGTTCGCCTGGACCGAACCGGACGCCGTCGCCGCGGCGGCCGCGGAGCTGGACACCCTCGGCTACGGCGCGCTGTGGATCGGCGCCGCCCCGGCAGACCTGGCCCTGCCCGAACAGATCCTCGCCGCCAGCAGCCGGCTGGCCGTGGCCACCGGGATCGTCAACGTGTGGACGACCGAGCCGGCCCCGCTCGCCGCCGCCTACCACCGCCTCGACGCCGCGTACCCGGACCGGTTCCTGCTCGGACTCGGTATCAGCCACGCCCGGGTCGTGGAGGGACTCGGCCGCCAGTACACCCGGCCGCTGGCCCACCTCGGGCAGTTCCTCGACGGGCTGGACGGTGCCGACGNCCCGGTGCCGGCCCAGGCGCGGGTGCTCGCCGCGCTGCGACCCCGGGCGCTCGAGCTGTCCGCGCGCCGCGCCCGCGGCGCCCATCCCTACCTGGTCACCCCCGAGTACACCGTCGCCGCCCGCGCGACACTCGGCGACGGCGTCCTGCTCGCCCCCGACCAGAAGGTCGTGCTGGCCACCGATCCCGGCGATGCCCGCGAGCGGGCCCGGTCGAACCTGCGCTACTACCTCGCCATGCCCAACTACGTCGCCAACCTGCAGGCGCTGGGCTTCGACGCCGACGACNTCGCCGGGTCGGGCAGCGACCGGCTCGTCGACGCCCTCTATGCCTGGGGCACCCCCGCGCAGGCCGCGCAGCGTGTGCGCGACCATCTCGACGCCGGCGCCGACCACGTCGCCGTGCAGGTCATCTCCGCCGACGTCGACCTGGTCACCCGCACGGGCCGTCCCACCGTCGAGGAATGGCGCGCCCTGGCCGCCGAACTGCTCTGATCCGCGCGGCCCGCCTGAACCGACGCGGCCCGCCACCCCGCCACCCCGGCAGCGGGGTGGCGGGCCTGATGTCGTGGCCGGGGCGCGGCGGGTCGGCGCAGATGCGGCGGGTCGCCGGGTGCGGGGGGTCAGCGGTGCAGCGCGTGGCGGCGTCCGCCCACCGCCCGCCAGACCAGCAGCACGACGATGGCGCCGAGGATGGACCCGACGATGCCCGAGGGCTGCAGCGCCCCTTCGCCGAAGTCCTTGTCGAACAGGACGTAGCCGAGGAAACCGCCGACGAACGAGCCGACGACGCCCAGCAGGATCGTGGCGGGGATGCTCATCGGATCGGGTCCGGGCACCAGCAGGCGGGCCACGGCCCCCGCGATGAGACCAAGTACCACCCAGGTGATGAGGGTCCAGAGCACAGCGGGCCTCCGACAGGTGAGGATCAGCGGCGGGGTTGCCGATGATCGGCGATGAGATCGACCGCGATGTACCCGCCGCCCACACTTCGTCAAACATCACCTCGCCCGTCGGGCGGGCGACAGGACACNGGCGGCGGGTGGGGCCCGTGGCGGCGGGTGGGACACCGCCCGGACGGCCGGATGCCCCGCCCGTCGCCGCGGCGGCGCGGCCGGCCGTAGCATGCTCTTGAGGCCGGCGGTGGGTCCGACCCCGTCCGTAGGATGGTTTTCGTGGGTGACATCGGTACGCCTGAGCTGCTCATCATCATCGTCGTCGTCGTGGTGCTGTTCGGGGCGAAGAAGCTCCCCGACGCCGCCCGCTCCCTGGGCCGCTCGCTGCGGATCTTCAAGTCCGAGATCAAGGGCCTGCACGACGACGACGACCCGGCCCCGGCTGCCGCGGCCCCCGCCGTGCCGGCCGTGACGACGCCGGTCTCGCCCGTCGACGCCGCCGCGGTGGCCCCCGCCCCGCCGTCCCCGGCCGCTTCCGGCGCCGCCGCAGCGGTCGCCGGGCCGGCTTCGACCGCGGACAGCGCGGTGGACGGCCGACCCGCCGGGTCGCGCTGAGCCGCGCCGCCGCGAGCGGCCGTCACGCTCACGGCTGCCGCCGGGGGGCGTGCCGCATCCTGGCCTGCTGGTAGGCGAGCAGGCTGTGCACGAGCTCGTGGCGCTCGCCCAGCACCGCCCGCGCCGCCTCGGCCAGTCGCGCGCACCGGTCCGCCGCCTCGGCCTGCTCGCCCCGATCGAGGGCGTCGCCCTGGCGGTCGCGGGCGCGTAGGAGCCCGAACCGGGCGGTGAACCACTGCGGATCGTCGACCGGCCCGGCCGCGGCGAGCCGCTCGGCGATCGCGGTGAACCGGTGGGCGGACTG
This sequence comes from Frankia sp. CpI1-P, assembly GCF_001421075.1. NCBI lineage: Bacteria > Bacillati > Actinomycetota > Actinomycetes > Frankiales > Frankiaceae > Frankia > Frankia sp. CpI1-P. The sequence continues at coordinate 187,514 of NZ_LJJX01000001.1, forward strand.
ACCGGGCCGGCCCTGGGCGAGCAGTGCCTCGGCGTTACGTAACTCCTCCCGGACCCAGGCCGGTGACGGCGGGCGATCCGCCGTCGCCAGCGGGCCGCCCCGCCCGTCGCCGCCGCAGTCCGCCGCCGCGCCGCGCAGCCCGGGGTAGGGCGGTTCGACGGCGGGCTTGGCGCGGCGGCCGCGCACGGCGGCGAGCAGCCGCCTGCGGGCGGTGTCGCGGTCGAGGGCGAACAGGTCGACGGTGCCGAGCTGGCCCAGCAGCCCCGGCCGCACACAGTCCTCGACCCGGACGATCAGCAGCGCACCCCTGCGGCCCGCGGCCTCGTGACGCCAGGCGCTCTGCCACTGCGCCCGGGCGTCGCTGCAGGCCAGGTAGGCGGTCGAGAGCACGGCGAGGGTCGGCAGGGCGTCGGTGGCGGCCTGGTGCAGCCGGTCGACCGGGTGGGTGCCCGCGCCGAAGTCCCACGCCTCAATCAGCGTCGGGTAGCCGGCCTCCTCCAACTGCCAGGCGATCCACTGCGCCCACGCCAGGTCCGGCCGGACATAGGAGACGAAGATCGTCTTTCGGAGTCGGCGCGGCCCGCCGGCGACGTCGCCCCACAGCGCGGCGGGGGTCGGGAGAGGCACGGCGAGGGGCGGGTCCGCCGGAACGCGGGGCGCGGGCCACGGTGAGGGCGGATCATCGTCGCGCCCGGCCGGATCGCCGGCGGCCGAGTCTCCCGCGGCCGGATCTCCCGCGGCCGGGTCCTGGGCCGGTGCGGGGTCCGTCGCCGGGTCGAGGGCGGCGACCGCTGCGGGCGCGAGGCGGCCGATGGGCTGTGCGGTGGTCGCACGGGCCGTCTCCCACCACCGCGCCTGGCGGGTTCGCGGCGTCGTCAATGCCTGCTCCTTCGAAGGTCGTGAATCGTGCTGGAGTTCCGCCCCCGGCGCCGCGCTCGGGCGGGTCGGCGGGTACTCCCGCGGCTGGCACCAGCGTGCCATTCCGTGTTTTGCAGACCCTAGCTGACAAGCTTCGCGAATGGGTGGCAGGATGCCCCGTCGACACGGACGGACAAACAGTCGAGATGGCGCCGGGAATGCGACGTGAAGGTCGCATCCCGCCGACGGTCGAGACATCCGCGTCGCATCAATGCGACGGCTGTCGTCGCATCTGGAAAAGTATGGAGAGAAGGAACCATGTCGGGTGTTTCGCAGAAGCCCCCGCGCGCGGTCACGGACCCTGGCCACGACGCTGTCCTGCGCTTTCGCTACGAGCTGCAGCAGCGGTTCCCGGTGACNGCGGGCAGGATAGCCCGCCACCTCCAGGCCGGCGACCCCGCCGACGAATCACGTCGCGAATTCCACTCCGTGTCCGCGCGGACCCTGTCGCGACGTGTCCTGCGGGCTTTCAGTGGCGAGACGTCCGGGACCTCGCTGCGCTGGGCGTATCTGGACGCTCACATCGTCCTGGGCGTTCCCGGTGATGCGCGGGCGAAAGTCCTGGAAGAATGTGCCGAGCTGTATCAGGCTGCTTTCCCTTTCGCGAAGGACTGCACGTTCACCGGTCCACCGCGACACGGCGATGAGACCGGCGTGCGGCTGGCCGGGCAGGTGCGCCGGTGGCTTTTCGCACCCACGGCGCAGACGGCGTCCGAGCGCGAGCTGCACCAGGCGATGGCCTGGCAGATGATGATGTTTCCCGACGACAGCCTCTACAACCTGTGCCGCCGGGGGTACGTCAGCGCGCTCGCCACGGCGCGGGGACGCGCGGGGCGGCCGTGGCCGCGGGACGCGCTGGCGTTCCTCGACGACTGTGAACGACTCATCGACGACGTCGAGCGGCGGGCCGGGGCCGCCCCGCGGCGCCCGGCGTACCCGCTGCACCGCGCCTACCACCAGTCCGCGGGTCGCCACCTCGACTCCCACCAGCAGATGCGACACGCCGTCGCCGCGCTCACCGCCACCTCGGACTCGACGCAGCCGAACTCGACGCAGCCGAACTCGACGCGGCCGGACGCCGCGCAGCCGACGCAGGCCGGACCGGCACCGTCGACGGGCGCCGGCGGTGGACCGGGCGAGCTGCGGGGCGCCGTCCCGGTGCGGGGGGCGTGCGCCGCCGGGGGGTGACCGGATGTGGCTCCCGGTCCGGGGTGGCAAGGGTGAACCGGCCCCGCGCGCCGCGCACCCACGCCGGCGGGCGGCGTCCCGGCAGCCGGGCGGGGCGTCCGCCAGCGGTGCGAGCGCCGGCAGACCGGCCGGAAATACGACGCATATGCACTGCCATAGGCGCGGGAATCGGCGGTCGTCGCCGGGCGGCAGCCGATTCCCGCCGCGGTCGGCGGCACGGGCGCCACGGCGGGTGCGGGCGGCGGCGGTTCAGCACGCACCCGCCGTCCGCGGCCCGCCGCCTCCGGGCTGACCTGCGCCGTCACGCCGGCCCGAAGGCGGCGCCGCCCCTGCGGGCGCCGGCCGTGCCGGGTGTCGGTGCCGCGTCCGGCGGCGCTCACCCCGCCGATACGTGCCGATCCGGACGCCGCCGCACACAGCACGGACCATGCCGCCACCGGCCGTTCACCTTGCAGGGCTGCCAACGCTGTCCGCGTCGCACTTCGGCCCGAAGGCGGCCCGGGCCGGGCCGGGGCGGGGCAGCGGCGTCCGGCGACATTCGGCGCGGGTTCCCGCGGGCGGTGTGCGCGGTTCATCAGCAGCGGGCAGGCCGCGGTGCAGCACCGGTGGTGTTCACTCGAACCGGTGGCGACGCCGAGGGTCCGCCGTGCTGCGGTGCGCCGATCGTCGGAGCCTGGGAGCCGCGGACGAGAAGCGGTGAGAAGAGGATGGTGATCCGCCGTGCGTGTGGACATCTGGAGTGACGTCGTCTGCCCGTGGTGCTACGTCGGCAAGGCCCGGTTCGACCGGGCGCTCGCCACGTTCGCCCACCGCGACGAGGTGCAGGTGCGCTTCCACTCCTACGAGCTGAACCCGACCCTGCCCCGGGGTCGGTCCGAGTCGCTGCTCGTCGCGCTGGCCCGCAAGTTCAGCGACGTACCGGCGGCCGAGATCGAGGGCATGGAGCACCGTGTCGCCGACGCCGCCCGCCAGGAGGGGCTGGCCTACCGGTCCGACCGGCGCAACGGCAACACCTTCGACCTGCACCGGGTGTTGCATCTGGCCGGCGAGGCGGGCCGGCAGGCCGAGGCGGTCAGCGCGCTCAACCAGGCGCATTTCGGGGCCGGCCGCGACGTGTTCGACCACGACGTCGCCGTCGAGGTGTTCACCGCCGCCGGTCTGCCCGCCGCCGAGGTGCGCCGGGTCCTGGCCGGCGACGACTACGCCGAGCGGGTGTTCGCCGACGAGCGCGCCGCCCACGACATGCGCGTCACCGGGGTGCCGTTCTTCGTCGTCGACCGCACCCTGGCGGTGTCCGGGGCGCGCCCGGCGGACCTGTTCGCCCGCACCCTCGACCAGGCGTGGGCGCGGCGCGCCCAACGGGTGGCCTGACCGATCCGTCGCCCCCGGCGCTCCGGTACGGTTCTGGCGTGGTCATCGTGCCGGAGCCCTCGTGGGACGTCGCCGTGGACGCCGACGAGCTGCACCGCCGACATGCACCGTCGCAGCCGGCGTTCACCCTCGTGCACACCCACTGCCGCATCGTGTGGGACCTCGCCGCCGGGCTGCTGGCCGCGGGCGCCGCGCCGCAGGCCGATGCCGGGCTGGTGCGCACCGGGGCGCTGCTGCACGACATCGGCGTCTACCGCCTCTACGACGACGCCGGCCAGCTCGATCACGCCCAGTACCTGCGCCACGGGGTGCTCGGCCATGAGCTGCTCGCCGCCGACGGGCTGCCCGAGACCGTCTGCCGGTTCGCCTCCTGCCACACCGGCGTCGGGCTGACCCGCGCCGACATCGCCGCCGGTGATCTGCCGCTGCCGCCGGGGGACTACGTCGCGCAGACCGTCGAGGAACGGCTGGTCATGTACGCCGACAAGTTCCACTCGAAGAGCAACCCGTCGAGTTTCCTGACCGTGGAGGCCTACCGCGGCTACGTCCGCCGCTTCGGCGCGGACAAGGTGGCCCGGTTCGACGAGCTGACCGCCGAGTTCGGTGTCCCGGACCTCGCCGCCCTCGCCGCCCGCCACGGCATGACCGTCCGCGGCGGCTGACCGGCGCTTCACCAACCGTCGGCGGGTTCAGCGCACGAGGGCGGCGAGGGTGTCGACCTGCGCGGGGTCGTCGGCGTAGCAGTAGAGCACCAGCTCGTCGGCGCCGAACGCGGCGTAGGCGGCGACCGTGTCGACGATCTCGGCAGGGTCGTGCAGCGGCTCGCCCCACCCCGGCCGTCCGGTGAAGGCGTAGTAGTCCGCGATGGCCCGGCGGACACGGGTGAGCGTGGCCGGCCCGCCGACGGCCACATTGACCTGGCAGACCAGCCGCGGCCGCCCGTCGCGCCCGGCGGCGGCCCACTGCTCGCCCACCGCGCGGACCAGGGGCCCGGCCCAGGCCAGCGGCGCCGCGCAGACGAAACCGTCGCCGTGGCGCGCGGCGCGGCGCAGCGCCGCCGGGGCGAACCCGCCGACGAGGATCGGCGGGCCACCCGGTGTCGCCGGGCGCGAGCCGATCGGGGCGCCGCGGTGGGGCTGCCCGGCCCAGATCGCGCGCAGCGCGACGAGCTGGTCGTCGAGGGTCCGCCCGCGGTGGTGCATCGGTGNCCCCGCCGCGGCGTGGTCGTCGGCGCGGCCGCCGATGCCGACCCCGAGGACGAACCGGCCGCCGGACATGCGGTCGACGGTGGCGACCTGCTTGGCCAGCAGCGCGGTGGCCCGCAGCGGGCCGAGCAGGACCTCGGTCTGCAGCCGGATGCTGGTGGTGGCACCGGCAAGGGTGGCCAGCGCGACGAGCGGCTCGGGATTGTCGAAGGTAAGCCGGTCGAGCAGCGCCAGGGAGTCGAAACCGGCCGCCTGCGCGCGGACGGCCCAGTCGAGCAGGCGGGCGGGGTCACTGATGGGCAGGCCGAGACCGAGGTCCATGATGATCTCCGAAAGGTGGGCAGCGGACAGCGCTGTCGCCACCTCCTCCTCACCCGGGCGAGGAGCCGGCTCCCTCTGCGACGTGGTGCGTGGAGCACGGCAAGCGGAGTTCCGCCGCCGACCGTACCCGACCCCTGCCTGGGGTGCACCCGCCCCGCCGGTCCGCTGGCCGCCGCCGCGGCGGGCGGGGTCAGCGGGCCCACGGGTCCTGCACCGGCATGGGCACGCCGTGGCGTCCCGTCATCCGGGACACGGCGAACGCGGCGATCTCCTGCAACGCGACGTCACCGAGCCGGCGGATCCCGGCGACCCCCGCGGCGACGCGCTGCTCGCAGGCGCGGGCGCCGACGTCGTCGCCGACCAGCCGGTAGGCGTCGGCGAGGTCGCGCAGCACCGTCGGATAGAACGCCGGCAGCGGCAGTGGCAACCCGCGGCGCGCCACGTAGGACTCGCGCACCTGCTCGCCGGCGTGCAGCGCCCGCAGCAGCCAGGCGAGCCGGTCGTGCTGATCGTCCTGCAGGGCCGCCATCGCCAGGGCGCAGTCGGCGCGCAGCGGCGCGTCGTCGACCGGGCTGAGCTGCCGCCACACGGCGGCGAGCAGGCCGCGGGCGGCCTGCCGCCGGCCGCCGCGGGCCAGTTCGCCGCCGCGTTCGATCTGCTCCGCGCGCGGATCCACCTGATGCACGAGCCGCCCTCCCGTCTGCGGCCGCCGTGGTGGCGGCGGCCGGCGAACGCCGACGGCGATGACGATAGGACCGACCTCCGACAGTTTTCGTCCCGTCGCGGGCGGCCCGCGCGACCGCCGCCGATCAGGTGGACCGACAGCCGGGCGACCGCCGGCGTCCGCGGCGGCGGTGGGAATTAGGGTAGGCCGCGATGACGCTTCACCGCCGGTCCGCACACCGGTGACCGGCGAGATCGCGCGGTCCACCGACGCCGACAACATCGACATCGACATCGACATCGACGCCGCCGACATCGACGTCGCCGACGCCGCACGGCCGCTGCCCGTGCCGGGCGGATCCGCCGCCGGGGGCGCCGCGCCGCTCGCGCTGCCCGCCGAGCTGGCCGCGCGCGTCGGTGACTACGCCCGCGCGTCGCGGTCGGCGTCGACGTGGCGCGCCTACGACAGCGACCTGCGCCAGTTCCGCGCCTGGTGCGCCCGCCAACCGGCCGCGCCCAGCGCGCTACCGGCGACCCCGGCCACCGTCGCCGGCTACCTGGCCACGCTCGCCGACGCCGGCTACCGGCCCTCGACGATCCGCCGCCGCCTCGCCGCGATCTCCGTGGCCCACCAGCTCGCCCACCATCCCAACCCGGCCGCCNCCCCCGAGGTCGGCGCCGTCTGGGACGGCATCCGACGCACCCGCGGGGTGCGGCCCACCCGCAAGACCGCGCTGGACACCGACCTGCTCACCCGGGTCGTGGCGGGCCTGCGCGACGACGACGTCGCCGACACCCGCGACCGGGCCCTGCTGCTCATCGGCTTCGCCGGCTGCCTGCGCCGCAGCGAACTGGTCGGCCTCGACGTCGCCGACCTGGTGGAGACACCCGACGGTCTCATCCTCACCATCCGCAGGTCCAAGACCGACCAGGAGGGCGAAGGGGCACTGGTCGGCATCGCCTACGGCTCCTACCGGCCGACCTGCCCGGTGCGGGCGTGGCGGGCCTGGGCGCAGGCGGCCGACCTGCGTGAGGGCCCGGCGTTCCGCGCGGTCAGCCGGCACGGCCACGTCGGCGCGACGAGGCTCTACCCCGGGTCGGTGGCCCGCATCGTGCAGCGCCGCGTCGCCGCCGCGGGCCTCGACCCCGCCGACTTCGCCGGGCATTCGCTGCGCTCGGGGTTCGCCACCGCCGCCGCCCGCGCCGGCGTCGCCGACCGCTCCATCATGCGCCAGGGCCGCTGGCGCTCCTCGGCGTCCCTGGACGGCTACATCCGCGCCGGGCGCCTGTTCGACCGCGACAACCCCTCCGGCCGCGTCGGGCTGTAACCGGTGGCCGGTGGCCGGCCGGGCCGGTGGCCGGCGGCCGGCGGGCAGGGACGCGCTCGTCATCGGCGCCGAGCGCGGTCGACGACGACGGCGAGCAGCACCCCCCACGTCTGCAGAAGCAGCGCCCCGGCGTCGGCCAGCCCGACCGTCAGCAGTCCGACCGCGACGGTGCACGCCACGGCGAGCATCGCCGCGGCGCGCCACGCCGAACCGCCGGTGGCACTCGTGGTCGGTCCGCGCCGCCGGTCACCGTCGGTGCGACGGCCGGCGGGACGCCGTGGACGTGGCGGGACGCCTGCGGCCCTGCGGCGGCGCGTAGCCGCCGGCCGGCGAGCGTCCCCCCGCCTGGTCCGGCCGCATCCCCGCCGGCGGTGGGCGGCCCCGCAGCGCCGGGGATGGCGGGGATGGCTGTCGCTGCGGGCCAGCGGTGCGCGCGGTCGGCCCGGTCGGCGACGGGGCGGCAGGCAGCGGCGACGACGCATCGGCACTCCTGGAGAAAAGGGGGATCGCCGCGGTCGGTGGCCGGCCCGGGAAGACCCGGACACCGACACGGACGATCCTGTGGACGACATCATCGGTAACGATTCGGGCTGTGCGTACCCTTCTTAGCGAGCGGCAGGAATGCATGACAAGCTGCCGCATCCGCGATCGGGGTGGACCGTCGAGCCGTCGAATGCGACAGAAATGTTGCATCGGTCCCGCGCCGGCCTTCCGCCACGCCCGCGGACCTCGATATGGCACTCCGTGCCATATCACAGCCCCGAAATATTGTGCCCGAGATCTCACAGAGAGCGATGAACGCGATGGTGGGTGCGCAGCAGCGAGAACCGGTTCCNCACAGGAACCACCATGTCACAGCATTGCTCGCCGAGCGATACGCACAGTATCTTCATCACAGAGTGTTACTGGACGAGATCGCCAGGTACCTTCGACCAGACGAACCAACAGACAAACAACGAAATCTTGCGGCTAAAATTGGACGTTTCTTTCGGAACGGCTCGGGCGCCGCATCGGAGCGCTGGTCCTACCTTCAGTCGGAGATACTGCTCGGCTTTCCCCCGGCGGAGCGGCCGGCCCGGATCCTCGCCTGCGCGGCGCTGTACCGGCGGGCTTTTCCCGACGCGACGGACTGCCCGTACTCCGGCACGGAGACAAAGGACGAGTCCCTTGCGGACTATGCCCGGCGCAACGTCGAGGACTCGTTGCGACTCCTGGGGCAGCTCGCCACTCCCGAGGACCTGTCGGACGACGACGTGCGCTTCGTGGCCGACCGACTCGTCCCACTGCTCGACGTCGGCAGCCTGTTCAACCCATGCCGCCGGCTGGCGTCCTTTCTGNGCGCCCAGGCACGCGAGCCGCTCAGCCCGCAGGAGCTCCAGGCCATCACCCAGTGCGATACGCACATCGCGCAGGTCGACCGGGAGCTCGCCGCCGCCGGGTCGCCGCACCTCGTCGCCGGTCTGCGCGGCTACATCTTCGACCACCGCAGCGACCACCGGCAGATGCTCGCCCCCGCAGGCGGCCCGACCACCCCCCAGCAACCGGCGTCGAGACGCCCACCGCCCTCGCCTCACCGGACGGCCCGCCGCGCTCGGCCCCCACNGACGCCGCACCCACCGACGGTCCGGGCGACCCCCCGGCTGCGCCAGGCCGACGGCTGCGGACCTCGCCACCGAGGGCCCGGTCCAAGGACCTTCCCCCGGCCGCCACGGACCTGCACGGCGCCGCGGCGGCGCACCTGCGGCAGGCACCCGACGACACAGCACCGCCCGGCACCGGCCTGCCCTCGCGCGACGCGGAGCCGTCCGCATGATCCGCCGACGACGGGCGAGTACCCTGACCCGCTCGACCGCCCGAGCCGGTCAGCGCCGGCGAGGACGGCCGGACAGGTGGTGGCGAAACGGCGAGCGGACGGGCGGGCACGCGGGTCGGCACGCTGATCGCCCACCCCGCCCGCCGCCGCGGCCACCATGGTCGGGTTCTCGTCCGGGCAGGGGCGTGGCAGGCTGCCAGGTGTGAGTATGGGTGGCGCCGCGGCGGAACCGGGTTCCGGCACGGGCGCGGACGCCGCCGCGGCGGGCGGACGGGCCGGCCCCGGCGAGCTGGGCGGTCCGCCCGGCGGTGAGGGGCGCACGGTGCCGGCAGGGCCGTCGTGGGACATCATCGTCTCCCACAGCGTCGCCGAGCCGGACGCCGCCTGGGCACGCTGGTTGTGCTGGCAGCTCGCCCACGCCGGCTACCGGGTGCTCAGCCACCCCCTGGTCGACAGCGCCCCGCCCGCCGNGGCGGCGCCGGTCGATCTCGATCGCCATCTCACGCTCGGCGGAGAGATCCTCGTCATCTGGTCAGCGGCCTACCGGGCGCAGACGGCCCGGTCGGTCGCCGCCGGGACGCCGGCCAGGGCGACGGTGGCGGGCAATGCGGCGATGCCGGGCATGGCGGCGGTGGCGGACAAGGCGACGATGGCGGGGGCGCCTCCGACGACGCGTCCCGGGCGCGACGCCGGCCCGCCGCGGACCGCCGGGGTCGGCGCGGGGGGCGGCGGGCGGATCATCCTGGTGCGGATCGAGGACTGCTCGCGGCCCGCGCCGTTCGCCGGCCTGCTCGCCTTCGACCTGTTCGGCCTGGATGCGACGCTGGCGCGCGACTGGCTGCTGCGCCAGGTCACCGTCGTCGCCCCCCGGCCCGCGACCGACCTCACCCCGCCGCCGTTTCCCCCCACCTCGTTCGCCGGCACCGACACCGGCGCCGACGGCCAGCCGAGCCCATGCCCCGGCGACGCCGGCGGACACCGTCCGCCCGGCCCACCGGCGCGCGGCGGCACCGCGGGCGCCAGCGCCGGCGCGACGTTCACCGGCGCCGGCGTCCGACGCGAGCGCGGCGCCGCCCGCGACCTGGCCGCCGCCCGCCGCCTGGCCGTCCTGCCCGAGGAACGCGGCCATCCGATGAGCGTCAGCTTCAGCCCGACCGCGGCACTGCTCGCCACCGGCGGCACCGACACCACCGTCCGGCTGTGGCAGGCGGCGTTCCCCGACCCTCCACGGCTGGTCGCCACCGTCGGCTACGGTCGGCGGATCAACCAGGAGTGGGCGCGGGCGGTGACGTTCAGCCCGGACGGGCGCATCCTCGCCGCCGCCGGCGACGCGGGTACCACCGTGCTGTGGCAGGTCGCCGACCCGGCCCGCCCGGTGCCGCTGATGACGCTGACCGGCCATCGCGGCTACCTGCACGACCTCGGGTTCAGCCCCGGCGGCACCCTGCTGGCCACCGCCGGCGACGACCGGGCGGTGCTGCTGTGGGACCTCGCCGAGCCGGGGGTGCCGCGGCGCGCGGCGATCCTCGCCGGGCATCGCAGCGCCGTGCGGGCGGTGGCCTTCAGCCCCGACGGCACCCTGCTGGCCACCGGCGCCGAGGACCGCACGGTCACCCTGTGGGATCTCGCCGACCCGACCCACCCGAGCGCCACCGTGACGCTGTCCGGCGCCCGCGGGGCCGTGTTCAGCGTGGCGTTCAGCCCCGACGGCGACCTGCTCGCCGTGGCCGGCAAGGACCGCACCGTGCGGGTCTACTCGGTGGCCGACCCCACCACCGAGACCGTCCTGGTCGAGATCGCCGACCATCGCCGCGCCGTGCAGGCCGTCGCCTTCAGCCCCGACGGCACCCTGCTGGCCACCGCCAGTGCCGACCGCACCGCGACGGTGCGCGACATCACCGACCCCGAACGTCCCGGCCCCGGCCACCGCCTGCCCGCCCACGCCGGCCCCGTCCAGGACGTCGCCTTCGCCCCCGACAGCCGCCTGCTGGCCACCGCCGGCGCCGACCGCCGCACCGTCCTGTGGGACCTCTTCCCGTCCCCACCCGCCGACGCCCGCTGACCCGCCGACCCCGCGTTCCGCCCGACACCGACGCTCCGTTCGAACCCGACGCTCCGTTCGAACCCGACGTCTGGTCCCGCTTCCGGCGGCCACGGTCGCCCACGACAGCCGATACGATCATCGGATGCGGCGGCGACGACGTCCCCCGGTCATCGCGTTACTCGGCGTCGACGGGGTGGGCAAGACCACCCAGGCGCGGCTGCTCGCCCGCACCCTGACCGCCGCCGGGCAGCCGGCCAGCTATTTCGAAAACGGCGGCGGCCGGCCGCTGCTCGATCCGCTCGCCCGCAGGCTGGGCCGCCGTGACGGCCCGAACCTGCTCGGCCCGCGCGTCCACGTCGCCGTCGAGGCGACGTTCCGCGGCCTGGCGATCACCCGCGCGCTGGCGCTGTCCCGGCTCACCGGCCGCATCGCGGTCATGGACCGCTACACCTACTGCCAGTACGCGGTCATGCGGCTACGCGGCGACGGCGACGGCCGGCGGGTGCGCGCCGCCTACCGCCGATTCCCGACCCCCGACCTGGTGGTGCTGTTCACCGTCCCGGCGGCGCTCGCCCAGGAGCGAGTCGAACACCGCGGCCGCGACCACGAGGACCTCGACCGGCTGACCGCCTTCGCCCAGGCCTACCGCGACCTGCCCGAGGCCGCCGCGTTCCACGAACTGCCCGCCTCCGGCACCACCGACGAGGTACACGCCGCCCTGTACCCGCTCGTCACCGCCGCGCTGAACCGCTGACCGCGCAGGGCGCCGCACGGGCGTCGGGATCCGCATCCGCCCGCCTGGAAATGATGCTGTTCCGCGGAACACCAAGATCGTCTACGCGTCGCGGGTCACGGCCGGCGCCAACCGAAAGTGACCATGGCCGTGAGGTTCGCACCCTGCCGTGGCCCGGCGCATCCNATTTTCCGCCGGCGATCCGATCATCCGGTGACGGAACGCGCGACGCGCAGGCCCACGTCGTCGAGGCGCACCGTCGGATGGCTGCNGCGGCGCACCGAGGCCCGGCAGCTCCACTCCTCGTCGAACCACCCGCCGCCGCGCAGCACCCGGTAGGTGCCGTAGACCTCGGCGTCGTAGACGTCCCAGCACCATTCCCACACATTGCCCAGCATGTCGTGCAGGCCCCACGCGTTGGCCACCCGGCCGCCCACGTCCTGGGGCCGCCCGCCCGCGTTGGCGCGATACCAGGCGATGTCGTCGAGCCGGCCGTAGCGGGGCCCCGTTGTGCCGGCACGGCAGGCGTGTTCCCACTCCGCCTCGGTCGGCAGCCGGTATCCGTCGGCCCCGGCATCCCACGCGATCACGTCGCCGTCGCCGTCGCCGTCAGGCAACCGGTACGCCGGTGTCAACCTCTCGTGCCGGGACAGGGCGTTGCAGAATCGGACAGCGTCCCACCAGCTGATGCCCTCGACGGGCAGCCCGTCGCCGTGGATACTGCTCGGCCGCTGGCNGGTGATCCGCGTGTACTGCTCCTGGGTGACGGGGAAGGCCGCCAGCCAGTAGGGGGCGAGCTCCACTGACCAGCGGCACTGGGTGCGCCGGTCCGACAGGGTCACCTGCCCGGGCGGGACGGCTCGCATCGCGGGGGACGCGTCTGGCTGCATCGGATGATGATCTCACCGCCGGCAGCCGGTGGTGAGGTGCCCGCGAGCTGTTCCATCGGGGGCGCCGCCGGCGGTGGGGTGCGGTTCCGCGGAACCGTGATGGGTCGGGGCCGAGGCCGGCGCGCCGCTCAGGGTCATGACCGGCAGCGATCATCGCCGTCGTTGCCGCGGCCGCCGCGGGGCATCCGGGCCGGATCGTTCCGTTATCTCCGACACCTACATCGCGCTGTTCAGCCGGTTCATCCCCTGCGGGGTGTGGGAGACGGTCCACATCATCGACGGCCTGCTGCACAACGAGTCCGAGGTGACACCGGATGTGGTGCATGCGGATACCCAGGGCCAGATCACCGGCGTGGTCAACCAGCTCGTTACCGAAGGCCAGGTGGTCGACCCCGACGACCTGGCCACCATCTCCCTTACATTCTGATCCGGATACTATGATTCCGGCGTTTCCGCCGACCACTCGGTCGGGCGAACGAAGTGCAGAATCTCTTCTCCTTTTTCTAGCCGCAGTCTGCGTCCGCTGGGAACGAAGCCGACCCGACGATAGAGCCGCTGCGCCCGGTCATTGCCGGCTCCGGTCCACAGCTGAAGCCATGCAAAGCCGCGGAGACAGGCCTGGTCCGCGAGGTGTCCGATCAGCAGCTCACCCACCCGTCGCCCCCAGTGGTCGGGGTGGACNAAGACCATCGAAACGTGGNACAACCCGTCCAGCTTCGGTCCCTGGCCGTCCTGAGCGCGGCCTGGTTCCGCCAAAACCATGCCGAGAACTGTCGTGCCTGCCACGGCGATGAGGAGGAGACCATCGGGGGCGGCAAGCTTGGCCCGCACTCTGGCGACCCGCTGAGGGCCGGGAGGTTGTCCGCGGGCAGTATTGGCTTCCTGCCAGACACCCAGGGCGGCAGGAAGATCGTCGCCGCGCGCGAGACGGATCTCCACCGGCGCTGGGTCCAGTACAGGTTCCATGGTCCGATGATCGCCCGCTACCGCTCCCTGACCGCTTTCAGCGGGGGGGGGATTACGGCCGCGCTCTCCGGCAGGGGTACCAAGATCTGCGAGAAACGGCCCGGGGGGTTAGAGAAGGTCCTCAAGTCGGGTGGCGACCTGGCGGTAGCGGCTGACCGGAACGAGGTGCACACCGGCGAAGGCGCCGCTGTCGCGCAGCCGTAGTACCTGGTCGCAGGCCGCTTCGACCCCGGCCACCTGGTCCCGTTCGACCGCGTGGACGAGGTCGTCGGGGATGTCGATGTCGGGGATGGTCGCGGCGAGGCGGCGGGCCATCCCGGCGCTCGCGAGGACCATCACGCCGGCGTAGACCGGCAGTGCGACCGGATGGGCGTCGCGCCAGCGCAGCAAGGCGTCGACCGAGTAGCTGACCTGNACGAACAGGAAGTCGGCCGCTCGTTTCCATGCGGGCAGTGGACGTAGGCCGGCCGCGGCGCCGACCCGGAACGCCGGCGAGTCCGCGAAGGCCGGATCCTCGCTGGCCGCGCGGGCCTCGTCCATCATCGCGCGCACGGTCAGGTCGCTGGTCCGGTTCCCGGCGGTGGGTTTGTCGCCGTGGACGAACAGGAACTCCTCGACGCCGTAGGCCGCGGCGGTGAGCAGGTCGCGGCGGAAGCCGAGCAGGTTACGGTCGCGGGAGTTCACGCAGGCGATGCTGCGTCCCCCCATGGTCTGCACCTCGTGGGCGACGGCGATGCTCGACACCGTCGCGCGTCCGATGTGGTTGTCGGGGATCAGGAACGCATCGGTGACGGGGCTCAGGACGCCGATCTGGTGGCGGGCGTGGGTCAGGTCCGGCCGGGTCGGCGGCTCGATCTCGCAGATCAGCTCGAAGCCGCGCGCCGGACGTTCGTGACCCGCCATGGATTCCTGCATCCGGACAGGATAGGACGCCACGATCCACCCGCCGGCGTTGGCGCGCTACCAGGCGATGTCGTCGAGCCCGGCAGCGGCGGGGGCCACCCGGCGACACAATGACGGATGTGATCAGCTCTTCGGACGGTCCGGTGAACCCGCCCTGGCAGCGGTTGGAGGCCGAGGGGTGGAGGCTGTCGGACGATCCCGCACGCCTGGACCGTCACCAGGTGTGGAGATGGTTGTCGCTGGAGTCCGCCTGGTCGNGTGGCCGCAGCCAGGCGGCGGTGAACACCTCGCTCGACCAGTCCCTCACCGTGGGCGTCTACGACCCGGCCGGTCGGCAGCGGGGAGTCGCCCGGTGCGTGACCGACCGGGTGGCCGTCGCCTTCATCGACGACGTCCACGTCGATGCGGACCATCGCGGTAAAGGGGTCGGGCGCTGGCTGGTCTGCGGGCTGCTGCGGCATCCACAGGTGCGCGACATCCCGCAGTTCACGCTGGTGACCGACGAGGCGCACGCCCACTACGCCGCAAGCGGCTTCACGTCCCTGGCGAAGATCGAGCGGTGGATGCAGTGGCGACGCGACACCGGTTCTGCGTACACGCCCGATCCCTGGCCCCGATCCGCCGGCTGAGCCGTCGGGCGCCTTCACGGGGATGGCGCCCAGTGGGCGGGGCGGGCGAGTGCCGCGGGCAGGACGGTGGCCTCGTCGCCGCGGGCGGCGTCGAGCTGGGCCTGCACGACGAACAGCGCCCCGCGCAGGTCCGCGCCACTCACCTCGGCGCCGCGGAGGTCCGCTCCGCGCAGGTCGGCGCCTCTCAGGTCGGCGCCGCGCAGGTTCGCTTCGATCAGCAGCCGACCGGTCAGCTCCGCGCCCCGCAGGTCAGCGCCGGCCAGCCGGGCTCCGACCAGGTCGACGCCCAGGGCGCGTAGCCGTCCCTGCCCGCCGGCGGCGGGGGTGAGCCCGGCACGCAGCAGGGCGCTGGCGCGGGTGAGCAGGCCGTGGACGGCGCGGCGATGGGCGGGCACGTCCACGGCGAGCAGAGTGTCGGCGTCGGCGCCGGTCAGGGTGACGGTCGCCGCCGCGGTGGCATCCACCTCGGCGAGCAGGCCGGCGCGGAGAGCGGGGGCCTGCTCGCCGGCGGTGAGCAGGCCGTGGGCCTCGGCGAGGTGGTGCAGGGACTCGTGCAGGGTGCGCATGACCGCGAAGGTGTCGAACATCCGGGTGGCGTCGCCGGGGTGGGTGCGCCAGTCGCGGCCGGCGAAGGTGACCTGGCTGACCTGCTGGCCGGCGCCGAAGCAGTCGAACACCGCGCAGCCGCGGAACCCGCGGGGGCGCAGCTCGTCGTGCACGGAGCAGCCGTGGCGGGCGTTCAGGTGCCGGCATGGCGTCCCCGGGGGCTTGCTGATCGGGAAGTCCGCCGAGGCGGTGAAGCCCGGGGCGACGCAGCACAGCGCGAAGCAGTGTGAGCAGTCCGCGCGCAGCGGCGGGTCGGTCACCGCGGGGGCCTCCTCGACGTCGGCGGATATGTCATGCTGGCGAACGCGACAGCTTCGGGAGGAAGCCGGTGTGAATCCGGCGCGGTCCCGCCACTGTCACCGGGAAGTGCGTCTTCCCGGGTGGATCCACCGGCGCGACGCGGCGCAGGAGGGCACATCCGGTGATCGTCGCGCCCGGGCTGGGAGCGGACTTCCCGGCACCGGGTGGGACGACGGGTCACGGCCGCGGCAGGCGGCTGGAAGGCCGAAGGCGCGCGTCGACCCGGGAGCCAGGATACTCCGGCCGTCGCAGGGTGATCACCAAGGGCGAGGACCCTCCGGGAGGACATCAGCATGCCTGCAACACCGTCCCATCGGACGCCCCATCGGCGCGATCGGCCGCATCGGCACGATCGGCACGATCGGCACGTGGTCGCGGCGGCGCGGCGGTGGTGAACTTCCCGCTGTCCGCCGTCGTCGGCGCCGACGACCTGCGCCTGGCGCTGCTACTCAACGCGGTCAGTCCGACGCTCGGCGGCGTGCTGGTGCGCGGCGAGAAGGGCACCGCCAAGTCCACCGCCGTGCGGGGGCTGGCGGCGCTGCTGCCCGGCGTCGACGTGGTCGTCGGCTGCCGGTTCGCCTGCGCGCCGAGCGCGCCGAACCCGGACTGCCCCGACGGCCCGCATCCCGACGGCGCGGCGCAGGCCACCCGGGCGGCGCGGCTCGTCGAGCTGCCCGTCGGCGCCTCCGAGGACCGGGTCACCGGGTCGGTCGACCTCGACCNGGCGCTCGCCGAGGGGATCAGCGTGCTGCGCCCGGGGCTGCTGGCCGCCGCCCACCGCGGGGTGCTCTACGTCGACGAGGTCAACCTGCTCGGTGATCATCTCGTCGATCTGCTCCTCGACGCCGCCGCGCTCGGCGTCGCCCACGTCGAACGCGACGGGGTCTCCGTGCGCCATCCGGCGTCGTTCCTGCTGGTCGGGACCATGAACCCGGAGGAGGGGGAGCTGCGCCCGCAGCTGCTCGACCGGTTCGGGCTGACCGTGCAGGTCGCCGCCAGCCGCGACCCGCAGCTACGCGCGCAGGTCGTGCGCCGCCGGCTGGCCTTCGAAGCCGACCCGGACGGGTTCGCTGCCGCCTGGGCGCCGGCCGAAGCGGCCCTCGCCGCCCACGTCACCGCCGCCCGCGCCCGCCTGGCCACCGTCACGCTGACCGACGCGGCACTACGTGCGGTGAGCACCGTGTGCGCCGGGGTCGACGTCGACGGAATGCGCGCGGACGTCGTCCTGGCGAAGACGGCGATGGCGCTGGCCGCCTGGTCCGGGCACGGCACGGTCCGCGCCGCGGACATCCGCGCCGGCGCGCGCCTGGCCCTGCCGCACCGGCGCCGCCGCGGCCCGTTCGACGCCCCCGACCTCGACGACGCCGCCCTCGACGCCGCCCTCGACGCCGCCCTCGCCGGCCTCGACGCCACCGCCGACGCCGAACTCGCCGACACCGCCCTCGCCGACACCGCACTCGCCGACGCGGCGGCCGACCCCGACCGTGCGGCGCACGGCGACGCCGACGGCACGGACGGCGAGGGCGCACGCTCGCGGCGGGACACCGCCGGCGACACCCACGGCGGCCGCGGCGTCGACAGCAGCGGCCCGGACGGCCGCGGCCCGAGCCCGGACGACGACCCCGATGGCAACGACCCCGACGGCGGCCCGGACGGCCCCGGCGGCGGCGCGTCACACGGCGACGACCACATCGGCCCCGGCGGCCCCTTCGGCGCTGGCAGCGGGCTGCACGGGCGGTCGCCGGCGGACGGCGGCGACCCGGCGGCCGACCCGGGCGCGCAGCCGGGCGCCGACGATCCGCGGCTGCCCGCGACGGCCGGCAGGACCCACCGCGGCCCCGCCGGCCCCGGACCTGGCAGCGCGGCGCGCGGGCACCGGGCGGGCGGGGGACATCTCACCCTCCCACCGGCACCGTTCCCCCCGTTCACCGCGAGCACCCCGGGATCGGGTCACGCCGGCGGCCCACCCGACCCGGCCGCCGCCGGGGTCGGAGTCGCCGGGGCGCCCGGGGCGGCGTTTCGACCCCGGCTGCTCGCCGTCGCCGGCCTGGGCACCGCCGCCGGTGCCGCCGGGCGCCGCTCCCTGGCCCGCGGCAGCCGCGGGGCGGTGGTCACCACCGCCGCCGACGCCCCCGGGCTGCACCTGCCCGCCACCCTGCTGGCCGCCGCCCCCCACCAGCACGCCCGCGGCCGGCACGGGCCCGCCCCGATCCTGCTGCCCGCCGACCGGCGCGGCGCGGTGCGGGTGGGCCGCGAGGGCAACCTGGTGCTGTTCGTCGTCGACGCCAGCGGGTCGATGGCCGCCCAGGCCCGGATGACCCTGGTCACCACCGCCGTGCTCGCCCTGCTCACCGACGCCTACCAGCGCCGCGACCGCATCGGCATGATCACCTTTCGGGGGTCGAGCGCCGAGGTGGTGCTCGCCCCCACCGCCAGCGTCGAGGTCGGCGCCGCCCGGCTGCGCGCGCTGCCGACCGGCGGGCGCACCCCGCTGGCCGCCGGGCTCACCCGCGCCGGGCAGGTCCTGCGCGCCGAACGGCGCCGCGACCCGGCCCGGCGCGCCCTGCTCGTCGTCGTCACCGACGGGCGCGCCACCGCCGGCGCCGACCCGCTGCCAGTGGCCCGCGCCCTGGTCCGCGCCGCCGGTGGCGCGGGCGGACCGGCCACCAGTCGGCCCCGCGGCGGGCGCGGCCCGGGGGGCACCGCGGGCCGCGGCGGGCTGGCCAGCGTCGTCGTCGACTGCGAGAGCGGCTTCCTGCGCCTGGGGCTGGCCGGCCGGCTCGCCCACGCCCTCGACGGGATCACGATCCCCCTCGACGCCCTGCCGCTGCTGACCCCACCGCCGACGACCCCACCGCCGACGACCCCACCGCCGACGACCCGGCCGACGCCGCCGACGGCACCGACGCCGCCGACGGCACCGGCACCGCCGGCACCGCGCCCACGCCCGCGCGCCAGAAAGGCGGCCTGAGATGGCGCCGCAGGGGCAGCCGGCCAGCGTCCCCGACGACGGACTGACCACCCGCGAACGCCGCGACCGGCCGCTGCTGATCGTGCACACCGGCGACGGCAAGGGGAAGTCGACCGCCGCGTTCGGCCTGGCGTTGCGCGCCTGGTCGCAGGGCTGGCCGGTCGGGGTGTTCCAGTTCGTCAAGTCCGCCAAGTGGCGCATCGGCGAGGAACGCGCCCTGCGGGTGCTCGCCGACTCCGGCGCGGGCGGCACCGTCGACTGGCACAAGATGGGCTCCGGGTGGAGCTGGGTACGTGACCGCGTCGATCCCGACGGCGATCCCGCGGCCGCGGCCGCGGAAGGCTGGGCGCAGATCCGCCGCGACCTGGCCGCGCAGACCTACCGGCTCTACGTGCTCGACGAGCTGACCTACCCGCTGCGCTGGGGCTGGCTCGACGTCGCCGAGGTCGTCGAGACCCTGCGCACCCGCCCGGGCCGCCAGCACGTCGTCGTCACCGGCCGGCGCGCCCCGCAGGAGCTGCTCGACGCCGCCGACCTCGTCACCGAGATGACGAAGATCCGTCATCCGATGGACGCCGGGCAGAAGGGGCAGCGGGGGATCGAATGGTAAGCGCGTGGTGAGCGCGCCGCTCGCGCTGCCCCGCCTCGTGCTGGCCNCCCCGACCAGCGGCGCCGGCAAGACGACGGTGACCACCGGGCTGATGGCCGCGCTGCGCGCCCGCGGGCTGCGCGTCTCCCCGCACAAGGTCGGCCCCGACTACATCGACCCCGGCTACCACGCGCTGGCCACCGGCCGCCCCGGACGCAACCTGGACGCGGTGCTGTGCGGCCCGGCGCGCCTGGCCCCGCTGTTCGCCCACGGCGCGCGCGGTGCCGACGTCGCCGTCGTCGAGGGCGTGATGGGCCTGTTCGACGGGGTNGCCCGCCCGCAGCCCGGCGAGGCCGCCGACCACGCCTCCACCGCGCATGTCGCCCGGCTGCTCGACGCTCCGGTCATCCTCGTCGTCGACGTCTCCGGCGCGGCCCGGTCCATCGCCGCGCTCGTCGCCGGGTTCCGGTCGTTCGACCGGCGCATCCACCTGGCCGGGGTGATCCTCAACCGGGTCGGCTCGCCGCGCCACCGCGAGCTGCTCACCGAGGCGCTGGGCGGCATCGGGGTGGCGGTGTTCGGCGCGGTCCCCCGCGAGCAGTCCGTGCACACCCCGTCGCGTCACCTGGGCCTGGTGCCCGCCGCCGAACGCCGCCCGGCCGCGCTCGACGCCGTCGACCGCCTCGGCGCGCTCGTCGCCGCCTCCTGCGACCTCGACGGTCTGCTGCGCGTCGCCCGCGCCGCCCCGCCGCTGCGCACCGAGGCCTGGGACCCGGCTGCGGCGCTGGCCACCGTGGGAGGCACGGCGGCGGGCCGGCCGCCGCGGATCGCCGTCGCCGGTGGGGCGGCGTTCACCTTCGGCTACGCCGAGCACGTCGAGCTGCTCACCGCCGCCGGCGCGGACGTCGTCGCCGTCGACCCGCTGCGCGACGACACGCTGCCCGCCGGCACCGACGCGCTGATCATCGGCGGGGGCTTCCCCGAGGAACACGTCGGCGCGCTCACCGCCAACACCCGGCTACGCGGCGAGATCGCCGCGTTCGCCGCCCGCGGCGCGCCCGTCGCCGCCGAGTGCGCCGGCCTGCTGTACCTGGCCCGCAGCCTCGACGGCGCGCCGATGTGCGCCGTCCTCGACGTCGCCGCGGTGATGGGCCCGCGGCTCACCCTCGGCTACCGCCGGGCGGTCGCCGCCACGCCCAGCCCGCTGGCGCCGGCCGGCAGCGTCCTGGCCGCCCACGAGTTCCACCGCACTGTCCTGCTTGCCCCGCCTGCCGGCGGCCCCCCGGCCGCCTGGTGGCTGCCCGTCGTCGACCCGGCGCCCACCGCCCCTGCCGGCGCGACGCTACCACCCGCGCCGCCCCCCGGGTCGCCGCGCCTGGGTGGCGCGCCCCCGGTGACGGGACCGGCCGAGGCGCCGTCGCGCTGGCTGGCCGAGGGCTTCGTCCACCGCCGNGTGCACGCCTCCTACCTGCACCTGCACTGGGCCGGCCGACCCCAGATCGCCACCGGCCTGATTGCCGCCGCGCGCGCATACCGCCGCGACAATGCCGCCGACACCCGCCACCCCGACCCGCCCTCCCACCCCGGCATCCCCGACACCCACGGCAGTCACGGCATTCCCGGCATTCCCGGCATTCCCGGCAGCGACGGCCGCCGGCCCGGCGCGGCCTGACCCTCCGATGGCAACCGCCCGGACCGCAGCCGACCTGGTCGTCGGCGTCGGCGCGCGCCCCGGGGTCGACGCGGCGGAGATCCTCGCGCTCATCGACGCGGCGCTGCGCGAACTCGGCGTGCCGGCGGGCGCCGTGCGCCTGCTGGCCACCGTCGCCGCCCGCCGCGACGAGGCGGGCATCGTCGCCGCCGCCGACCACCATCGCTGGCCCGTCGCGGGATACCCCCCGCACCGCCTGGCCACGGTCGACGTCCCCCACCCCAGCGCCGCCGCGCGCGCCGCACTCGGCACACCGAGCGTCGCCGAGGCGGCCTGCCTGCTTCCCCTCGACCCGGATCTCGACCCGGCCGCGCCACGACCGGTCCTGCTGCTCCCCAAACGCACCGGCCGGCGCGCCACGATCGCCGTCGCCCGCCACAGCCCGCACCGCGCGCACACATCCGGGTGGCCAGGTCAGGCGCCACGGAGGACAACCTCGTCGAGGTCAGGAGTCAGCGGCTCGGTTCCACGCCCGTGATCATGGATCTGGTGCACAGTTACCGGATGGTTCGTCTTGCGTTCGCCTCGGGTGCGGTGCTCGTCTCCTGTGTGGTGACGGCGTCCTGTTCGTCGGCGTCGGGTGCGGCGGCGCCCCGGCCGGTGCCGCCNTGCTCCCTGCTGCACGCTCCGGAGGTTCGGGCCGCGATCGAGGCGTCCTGGAGTCCGGGTCGCCAGGGGGCCTCCGAGGGAGACACCGATGCGATCGGCTGCACCTTCCAGTCCTCGAAAGGGTTCGTCACCGTGTGGAGCTCGGCGAAGGACGCCGAGGCGGGCTACCAGTCGTCGCGCGCGGCGCCGGCCCAACGGCCGCAGCAGGACCTGTCGGGTGCCGGCTACGTGGGCTACAGCTACACCAGCCCCGGCAACGTCCAGGAAGTCCACCTCCTGAAGGGCGCGGCCTACATCTCGGTCGTCGTCGGAGCAGGAGCCGCCCCCGGCACCGCCCGCCACCTCGGTGATCTCATCGTGGCCAGACTCCCGTGAAGCAGCCGGTCTCCTCGCCGTGCAGGCGCGGCGCTCCGCCGCGGACTTCTCCGCCGAAATATGACTCGCGCAACAGGGGGGCGGGCTGGTTGGCTGTCGGGCCGTGCGTGTTCTGGTAACCGGAGACCGGGGGCTGGTGGGCCGGGCCGTGACAGCGGCGCTGACGTTGGCCGGACACCAGACGATGGGATTCGATCTGGTGAACGGGCACGACGTACGCGACGGCGCCGATCTCGAGCGGATGTCCGCGGGCTGCGGGGCCATCGTGCACCTGGCCGCCCTCGACGAGCCGGTCGACGATCCGGGCCTGGCGGAGTTCGGACCGGCCACGACCGGCACGGACACNCGGGTGTTCGAGACCAACGTGGTCGGGACGAGCAACGTGCTGCGGGCAGCCGAACGGCACGGTCTGCCCCGGGTGGTCGTCATGAGCAGCGTGGACGTGCTGGGCTGTTTCGCCGGCCGCGGCCGGCCGTCCTACCTTCCCCTCGATGACCGCCATCCCACCCGCCCGGCGGGTGCGTACGGGATATCGAAATGGCTGGCCGAGCAGATGTGCGAGGCGGCCACCGCCGCGACCGGCGTCTACACAGTCTGCCTGCGCCCACCCGGGGTGTTCACCGAACAGACCTACGCCGGGATACGGCGGGCCCGACGTGACGATCCCGCCTTCGAATGGTCGCCGATCTGGGAGTACGGCGCCTTCCTCGACGTGCGGGACCTCGCGTCGGCGGTCGAACGGGCGCTGACCGCTCCGCTTGCCGGGCACCATCGGCTGCTGCTGTGCGCGGCCGACATCTCCTCCGCCCACGACGACGCCCGTACCCTGGTCACGCGGCTGCTCCCCGACGTCGCCTGGCGCGGGGGAGCGGAGTATCTCCAGGATCCGTTCCGGGCACTGATCGACACCTCGGGTGCGCGCACGCTGCTGGGCTGGGCACCGCGGCACCGCTGGCGACCTTCCCGCGCGAAGTAGACCGTAGAGCGGCGCAGGCGCACGCGGCGCCAGCGGCGCAGGGGCCAGCGGCGGCGACCCGCGGTCGAACCGCTCCGCGCGCCGCCGTCCATGATCTGCTGCGCCGTCGTCGCGGACTGACCGCGAGCCGCCGGGCCGTCAGTCCGGGGATGCGGGGAGGAACCGGGCGAGGTCGGGATGGGACCGCCCGACGGGGGCGAACACGATGATGTCCGTGGCGGTCACGCCCGCCTGCTGGAAGGGGTCCTCGGCGAGGATGCGTTCCAGCGTCGCGCGGTCGACGCCGTCGGCGAGGATGACCCCGCCGGTGCGCGGCGTGCGCGGGCCGGAGAGCAGGAACACGCCCTGGTCGTAGTAGCGGGCCAGGTAGTCGCGATGCTCGGCCAGCAGCCGGTCGACCTCCTCGATCGGGCGAAGGTAACGGAGCACGATGACGAACATCGGCAGGAAGGCACCCTTCTGCGGGGAACGCGCCGTGCGCCCGCGGTGGCGAGCCCGGCTGCGGGGTCGGTAGCCGGATCAGTAGACGTCCTCGGACATCTTCCGACGTTCTCAGGGGTCCTCAGGGGTCCTCGTGCAGGACGAGGTCGAGCAGCCCGGGGAAACGATCGTCGAACTCGGCCCGGCGCAGCCGGTTGAACCGGCGGGGGCCGGTGTCGCGCTGCTCGAGCAGTCCGGTCGCGCGCAGCACCGCGAAGTGGTGGCTGCGGGTGGCCGCGCTGACGGGCACCTCGAAGCTGCCGCAGGGCAGCGTCCAGTCCGGGTGGTCGGCCAGCATGCGCAGGATGGCGCGGCGCACCGGGTCCCCGAGGGCGTCGAGGGCCTCCTGCAGGCTGACCTGCGCCGGGTCGCGATGCGTGAGGCTCTGCGTGCGCGCCGGCGTCCGGACCGGCCCGTCGGCGGCCGTCGACTGCGTCATGACCATCTCCCTGCGGCGCGGACCGNCAGCCGGCAACCCGTCACCGGGCGACCGTCACGCCGTTGCCGGTCCCGCCGTCATGGTAAGTCCGCGCCTGGGACGATGGTGCCCGTGATCGGCGACTGTCTCGGCGACGANGACCCGACGGCCATCGGAGCCGAAGATCTTCTGCTGTCCTGGGGAGCGGCCAGGATCGACCATCCCGGCGGCACCCTGTTCGACCATCTGCTGCGCGTGCGTGACCTGCTCGCGCGGTGGCGGGCCGACAGCGTGCTGCAGGTGGCGGGTCTATGCCACGCCGTCTACGGCACCGACGGGTTCGCCCCNCATCTGGTGGACCTCTCCCGGCGCTGCGAGGTGGCCACGATGGTGGGCGCGGACGTCGAGACGTTGGTCTACCGGTATGCCAGCTGCGATCGAGCCTGGGTCTACCCTCGCCTCTCCGCCGCCTCACAGGTGGAATTCCGCGACCGGTTCACCGGCCGGGTGCAACCGGTCCGCGGCAGGGAGCTACGGGAGTTCATGGAGCTCACCGCCGCCAACGAACTCGACCTTGCCCGGCACAATCCGACGTTCGCCGCGGAGGTCGGTCCCCGTCTGCACGCCCTGTTCGCCCGCACGCGTCCGCTCCTCAGTGCCGTGGCGTGGCAGGACTGCGCCGCGACTCTGCGGCCCTGAGCGATCGGATCGATGCCCACGGCGCCGTCCCGAGAGCGTTCAGAGCGCGCGGGTGGCTATCCCTGGATAGTTGACGACCAGCGCCGAGTCGTCGTAGGTGAGCTGGCAGGCGAAGGCGAACGTGGGATCGGTGTAGTCGTAGCGCTGACATGATCCGTCGTCGGCGGCGCGGGTGTAGGTCTGCTCCAGCCGGTGGACGGTCAGATCGACGGCGCGGACGTAGGCGGCCGGGGCGTCGGCCCGCTGCCCGACGGCCAGGTCCAGCCGGCGGACCGGCAGCGCGTTCGTCACCGCCGACGATTCCAGATCGACGTCGCGGAAGCCCTCCAGATCCGCCGCGACCGCACCGTTGACCAGCCATCGCCCGCCGCGGTCGGCTTCGAGCGTGACCGACCGGGATCCAGTGGCCGACCGCCCGCGCACAGTCGCCTCACGGGATGTGGGCCCCGGCACGAATCCGTCTCGCCGACCGGTGCCGGCGCACACTGAGCGGGCGGGCCCACTGCCGTTGCTCCCCACCCGCCGTCACCAGCGCAGACCCCGACCGGCATCCCGCCGCCGGGGCCCGTCCCACCAGGGAGACACATGGCCACCCCGCAGGAACGCCGTACCGCCGACGAGCAGGCCCGGTATGCCGACCATCGCCGCGCCCGGGCGACGATCCTCGACGCCGCCGAGCACCTGGACCCCGCCGACCTCAGCCTGCGCGCCCGCCAACTGCGCGACACCGCCCAGGCGATCCTGCGCCGCCCCGGTGTTCGAGCCCCCGCCGAGGCGGTCGCTGCCGACTGACTCCACTTCCGCACGGCCCACCTGCCCCCGCCGGCACGTGCGAGCCCGCAGCGCAGTGCGGGGACCGGCAGCGGCCGGTNGTCGTCAGCGACGCGGCGCCGAGCCGGAGCCGAACAGCGCCCTCAGCACGTCTGGCGACGAAGCTGCTGGCCCGCGCCGAACGGGTCAGCGACAGCAAGCGGCTCAAGGCGCTGCCCCGCTTCCGTAAGGCCGCCGGACGGGTCGCGGCTGCGGTCACCGTGCTCCTCGACGTGCCACTGGCAGGGGACGGGCAGGGATGACCCTGGCGGAGATGTGGACCGCGATCGAGCAGGCCGTGCCGCGGGAGAAGCTGCAGGCGGCGCTGGCGACGGTCGCGGAGTATCTACCCGACGAGGCCGAGGACGACGACGCGGACTGGCGTACCGAGCTGGTCACCCGCTACGCCGCGGTGACCGGATTCCTGGAGCTGCTGGCCGAAACAATCGCCGGGGGTGCGACGCCGGCCGGCGCGCCGATCGTGGCGGCGCTGCGGGACCTGCCGCGGGTCAAGGCACGGCGTGCACCGGAGGCGGCGCACATCCGGGAGCACACGGGGACAGGCTCCCGATGAACGGTCGCGAGGTGCGGCAGTTCGTCTGGCAGGTGGTCCCGGCGGCCGTCCTGGCGATACTCGTTGCCACCGACACCACCGTGTCACTCTTGACGATGCCGTCCGCGCCGGCCGCCTCGATGACGGTTCCACCGTCCTGCTGCTCGGTTTCGGAGGAGGCATGACATGGGGAAGTGTTCTCCTGCGCTGGCACGCCTGAGCTGGCGGCCGGCCCGCGGCGCGTCGCCGCCGCGGGCCGGCCGTTCCCAGAGCCAGGTCGGGTTTCTCGCTGTCACCGCGGCGACCGTTCTGTGGGCGTTCGACGCCACCGCTGGCAAATCGTTCCGCGCCGGAGTCGCGCCTCTCGAGCTGGTGGAGGCACGTACGTACGTCACCGCCGTGGGACTTGGCCTGTTCAGCTACCTCTGGCACGCCCGCGCCGGCGATCGGACCTCCATCAGCGAGAACCCCCCGCGGTTTCGGCACACCCTCGTGTTCGGACTGGCCGCCGGAACCGGCCGGATCAGTCTGACCGGTCTCGCCTACGGCCTGCTGACCGCTGTCGCCGTCGCGTCGTTCTCTGTCCTCGGCGAAAGCTCCAGCCGCGCCTACGGCGCGGCTTCCTCCATGGCCCGAGCCTTCGCCGTCTCCGCACTCGCCTGGGTGATCATCCAGGCCCCGCAGGGCTGGCCACGCATCCTCACCGACACCCGCCATCTCCCCGACGTCCTGCTCGTCGGCATTCTCGGCACCCTCGCACCTTTCGTTCTGTTTTCGTGGGGTGTCGCCCGGGCGGGTTCGCAGGCGGCCTCCGCCGCCACNGCTCTCGAACCCGTCTTCGGTGTCGTCCTCGCAGGGCTCTGGCTCGGTCAATCCCTCAACCTGCGTCAGCTCATCAGCGCGGCCGTTCTCATCGCGGCCGTCCTCTACCTGCGAACCCAGATGCCCCCTCCGGACATCCCACCCGCCGTACAGCAACCCCCAGCCCGAACGGCTCGCCCATCCACCCGCCTGGGCGGCGATGAGGACCCCGATAGTGCACAGCGCACACCCAAGGCAACGACCGTCGCATATCCGAAGCAGCCGGTCCGACGACCAGACAGCCAACCGACGCAGGGACGGTTCACGACGAGATGTGCACGGTCTTCTGCCAGCTCTCGCGGTCGGCGAGATGGGTGAGCATGTAGTGGGNGAGATCTGCCCGGGAGACGGCCTTCGGTTTCACCAGGTGCTGGTCGACCGCCGTGCGGTAGCGCCCGGTGAACGGCCCGTCGGTGAGCATNGGTGCGCGGATCACCGTCCAGTCGAGGCCGCTGGCGGCGAGGAGGCGTTCCATGATGGTCATGTCGGCGTAGCCGTGCCGGTAGAGACGCCGGATGACCACGGTGGTGACGAGCCGCTGGGGCAGCGCGGTGCCCGGCGCGACGTCGAGACCCGCCGAGGACAGGCACACCAGCCGTCGCACCCCGGCGTCGCGCATGGCGTCGATGATGGCAGCCGCGCCCTGGGAGTAGACGGTGGTGGGATGCCTGCGCTCGGTGCTGCCCAGGCAGGACAGCACGGCGTCCTGCCCGCCGACGGCGGCCTTCCACCCCGGGGGCGCCAGGATGTCCGCGGCGATGACGGTCAGGCGGGCATGCTCGCCCGCGGGGACCCGGTCCGGGTGACGGGCGACGGCGGTGACGTCGTGACCGGCCTGCAGCGCCTGGGTCACCAGCCGGGCGCCGGTGCCACCGGTGGGGCCGAAGATGAGCAGCTTCACGATTGCTCCTGACGGACCCCGATGGGCCCAGGCGACGCGGGCCGCGGCACCCGCCGGGGGTTGCGGCCGGGGTTCAGATGTTCGTGCCGGCCCTGGTGGCCCTGTTGGCCCTGGTGGCCCGGGTGCGCGGCAGCAGGAAGCCGGTGGCGACGAGCCAGGCCAACGCGGTGAACCGGGCTAGGGGCAGCAGCACCGCCGCGTCGGAGACGAGCAGGGTGATCGTGGACAGTTCGGCGATGGTGGCGACGACCAGACCGGCCACCGCCAGCGGGCGCGGCAGCAGTCCGGCCAGCAGCCCCGGCACGGCGACGCCCGCGACCAGCAGGCCGAGGAAGACGACGTGCCCGGTGCCCCCGGTGACGAAGGCCAGGTCGTGCAGTGCCCGCACGACCGCCGGCTCGTCGAGGACGTCCGGACGTGCCAGCACCCAGCTGACCAGCCCGCACAGGGCGAGCATGGTGGCGGCCACCACGCCCCCGGCCAGGGCGATGGTGGGGCCGGGTACCCGCACGCCGAGAGTGCGCAGGCGGGCCGAGACAGTGGCCGCGTAGATCGCCAGCGGGACCGAGGCAGCGAACTGCAGGAACGCGCTGACGCGCACGGGATCGCGATGGTCGTGGAAGTACGCCAGGATCGTCGGCGACGAGCTGAACGGTGAGGGAAAGATGTCGCCGCCCGCCATGGCCGTGCTCACGGCGAGCCCGGCGACGAGCAGCGCCGTGAACACCACGGCGAGGATACCCAGGGGCGGTCCGCCGCCGCCCTGCCGGCCGGAACGCGCAGCGATCGTCACAGGATCACGCGCCCGCCGGTCAGGTCGAGGGTGACCCCGGTGACCCAGCAGGAGGCGTTCGAGGCCAGGTAGAGCGCGGCCTGGGCGATGTCGTCGGGCTGCCCGACGCGGCCCAGCGGGAACACCGCCGACAGCCGTTGGAGCTGCTCGGCGGACATCGACCGCCGCATGCGGTCGTTGAGGACCGCCGAGGGGGCCAGGCAGTTGAGGCGGACGCCGTGCCTGGCGACCTCGTTCGCCAGGTGCCGGGTGAACATCACCACGCCCGCCTTCGCCGCCGCGTACGCGGCGTTGGCGCCGCCCGGGTGGCGACCTGCCGTGGAGGACATGGTGATGATCGACCCACCGCCCCGGGATATCATGGCGGGCAGGAAGGCGGTCACGGTCAGATACACCGACGTCAGCTCCGAGGCGAGGACCGCCTGCCAGCGAGCGGGGTCGAGCTCGACGGTGGGCACGGGGGAGCCCTGGCCGCCGGCGAACACCGCGAGGACCTCCACCGGGCCCAGCGTCTGCTCGACGTGCGCGCGCAGGCGTCCCACCACGGCGGCGTCGGTGACGTCACCGGGCGCCGNCACCGCCGTGCCGCCATCGGCGGCGATCGCCGCGACGACGACGTCGATGGCAGCGTGGTCACGGCCGTTCACCGCGATCCTGGCGCCGCTTGCCGCCAGCGCCCGGCAGGTCGCGGCGCCGATCCCACGGGAGCCGCCGGTCACCAGCGCGACCTTGCCGGCCAGGTCCGGATAGTGCGGCCGGCGAGCACCGGCGTCGTTGATCATGTCCACAGTCACCTCAGTTCTCTATGGTGAACCATTCATAGCATAGAATCATTCTCTGTCGCTACCATCGCTTCCATGACCACACACCGGCCGACCGGCCGNGACGAGGCGGCGGCGCAGCGCCCACCGAGGGGGACGGCGTTCCTGCTCGCCCAGGTCGGCGCGCACGCCGCGGCACGGTTCGCCGAGCGGATCAGCGAACTCGGGCTGATCCCCGCCGAGGTCGGAATCCTGCGCATGATCGCCGCGCGGCCCGGACGCAGCCAGCGGTCCCTGGCCGAGGAGCTGGGCGTGGTACCGAGCC
Organism: Frankia sp. CpI1-P; assembly: GCF_001421075.1. NCBI lineage: Bacteria > Bacillati > Actinomycetota > Actinomycetes > Frankiales > Frankiaceae > Frankia > Frankia sp. CpI1-P. The sequence continues at coordinate 217,224 of NZ_LJJX01000001.1, forward strand.
GTATCGTCGCCCTGGTCGACAGGCTGGAGGGAAAAGGACTGCTCGCCCGCGCGCGCAACCCGACCGACCGGCGCAACCACGCCCTGCAGCTGACCGCCGAGGGCGGTGCGGTCATGGCGAGGATGCGCGGGCTCGCCGCCGCCCACGAGGACCAGATCTGCGCCGCGCTCGACGACGCCCAGCGCGCGCACCTGTCCAGCCTGCTGGCGGCCATCGCCGCCCAGCAGGGGCTGACTCCCGGCGTCCACCCCGGATACCAGCAGCCCCCGCCGACCTGATCGCGCCGAAACGCTCGGGCGCCGCCGCGGCAGGGGCGCCGACAGGCCACCGTGCCCTGGCCGACCATGTCGCCGGCGTCCTCGGCGTCGCCGGCGTCCTCGGCGTCGCCGGCGTCCTCGGCGTCGCCGGCGTCCTCGGTACCCGCTCCCGCCGGCGGGCGGTCCGCTTAGTCCAGGGCGCTCGGCTTAGTCCAGGGCGCTCGGCTTAGTCCAGGGCGCTCAGCGCCGCCGGGTCGCAGGCGTCGGCCAACAGGTCCAGGGACAGGCCGAGGACCGCGGCGAGCGCGGCGACGGTGAAGAACGCCGGCGTCGCGATGCGGCCGGCCTCGATCTTGCGCAGCGTCTCCGCGGACACCCCCGCCGCGGCGGCGACCTCCACCATGCTGCGCTCACCGCGCGCGGCCCGCAGCAGCGCACCCAGCCGCTCGCCGCGTTCCCGTTCCGCCCTGGTCAACGGCGTGCGCACCATACCCGTGATAGTAATACCGGTATAGTAATTGGGGACTGGTGCGGCGGGTGTGACGCCGCGTCGGCGTGGGCAGGGAAGGGTGGTCGGGATGGTGGAGCTGAAGTCGGCCGCGGCGATCGAGGCGATGGCCGCGGCCGGGGCGGTCGTCGCCCGCGCGCTGCGCGCCACCCGCGACGCCGCCGCCGTCGGGGTCACCCCCCGCGAACTGGACGCGGTCGCGCACACGATCATCCGCGACGCCGGGGCCATCCCGGTGTTCCTGCACTACCATCCCGGTTTCGCCCCGACACCGTTCCCCGCGGTCATCTGCGCGTCGGTCAACGACGTCATCGTCCACGGCATCCCCGGCGACACCCCGCTGCGCGACGGCGACCTGGTCAGCATCGACTGCGGCGCCGAGCTCGACGGCTGGGTCGGCGACGCCGCGATCAGCTTCACCGTCGGTGCCCCGCACCCCGGCGACGCCGCCCTCATCGACACCACCGCCGCGGCGCTGGCCGCCGGCATCGCCGCCGCCGTCCCCGGGGGCCGCCTCGGCGACATCGCCGCCGCCATCGGTCGGGTCGGGCGCGCCGCCGGCTATGGCATCCCCCGCGGCTTCGGCGGGCACGGCATCGGCCGGCGCATGCACGAGGATCCCAGCGTGCCCAACGACGGCCGGCCCGGACGGGGCATGCCGCTGCGCGCCGGGCTCGTCCTCGCCCTGGAACCGATGTTCTGCGCCGGGGGCCGCGACAGCTACCGCACCGCCGCCGACGGCTGGGCCCTGCACACCGTCGACGGCAGCCGCGCCGCCCACGTCGAGCACACCGTCGCCATCACCGCCGACGGCCCGCGCATCCTCACCACCACCGGCTGACCAGCCCCGCACCGGCCTGACCCGACCGGACCACCCGAACCGACCAGGACCACCTGATGCAACCAGGACCGCCCGACGGGACCAGGACCGCCCGACGCGGGCGGTACCCGGTCCGTTGCGGGTCGCCGCCGCGGCGGTCGATAGTCGGAGCTGGCCGTGCGGCACCCGCCGCCGGCCGGTGATCATCCGACCCCGGACCCCTCGGAGCGAGCCATGACGTCGCCGTCAACCGCCCTGCAGCCCTTCACGATCGACGTTCCCGACGCCGTCCTCGACGATCTGCGCCACCGGCTGCGCCGGACGCGGTGGACCGAGCAGATCCCCGGCACGGGCTGGGACCTGGGCACCGACGTGGACTACCTGCGCGGGCTGTGCGCCTACTGGGCGGACGGGTTCGACTGGCGCGCCGCCGAGGCCCGCCTCAACCGCTGGCCGCACCTGCGCACCGTCATCGACGGCACCACCGTGCACGCCCTGCACGCCCGCTCCCCGCATCCGGACGCGGTGCCACTGCTGCTCACCCACGGCTGGCCCGGGTCGATCGTGGAGTTCGACGGGGTCATCGACCGCCTCGTCGACCCGCCGTCCTACGGCGGCGACGCCGCCGACGCCTTCCACGTCATCTGCCCGTCGCTGCCCGGCTACGGCTGGTCCGGGCCGACGGTCGAACGCGGCTGGCACGTGCGCCGCATCGCCGACGCCTGGGCGGAGCTGATGACCCGCCTGGGCTACGACCGTTTCGCCGCCCAGGGCGGCGACTGGGGCGGAGCCATCACCGCCCATCTCGGCGCCTACCATCCCGACCGGCTGCTCGGCATCCACCTCAACCTGGTCCCGCCGCCGCCGATGACCCGCGAGGAACGGGCCAACCTCACCCCGGAGGAGATCGCCGACCTCGACTTCGCCCGCCGTTTCGCCCAGTACGAGACCGGCTACCAGGCCATCCAGGGCACCAAGCCGCAGACGCTCGCCCACGCCCTGGCCGACTCCCCGGCGGGGCTCGCGGGCTGGATCGTGGAGAAGTTCCGCACCTGGTCGGACTGCGACGGCGACGTGGAGAAGGCGATCAGCCGTGACGACCTCCTCACCAACATCACCACCTACTGGGTGACGGAGACGATCGGCTCGTCGATCCGGCTGTACTACGAAACGCGTGCCGCGGGCCTGCTCGGCGCGCCCGAACGGCAGGTGAGCACCCCCACCGGCGCGGCGATCTTCCCGAAGGAGATCTACCGGCCGGCGCGCGCCGTCATCGCCCGCCACTACAACCTGCGGCGCTGGACCGTGCAGCCCCACGGCGGCCACTTCGCCGCCCTCGAACAGCCCGAGCTTTTCACCGCCGACGTCACCGCCTTCTTCCGCACCCTGCGCCCCTGACCTGTGCCCCCGGGTGGCCGGCGGACGAAAAGGGGGTGACGGGTCGCGGCGGGGCCGGCAGGCTCACCACATGATCCGCACGCCCGACGGCCCCGCCCCGGCGCCGGCTCCCGGCCCCACCCGGCCCGACCACCCCACCCGGCCCGACCACCCCGCACCGGCCGGTGACCTCGCACCGGCCGAGCACCCCGCGCGGTACGAGCACCCCGCGCTGCCCGGCGAGCTGCGCTGGCGGCGGCCGCGCGGCGCCGACCAGGCGCGGGTGCTCGCCGTGCTGGACGACTGGTGGGGCGGCTTCGGCGGCGAGGCCGGCTCCCGGCAGCGGGCGCTGCTGCTGCCGCGGCTGTTCTTCCAGCACTTCGCCGACACCTCCGTGCTCGGCGAGGCCGCCGACGGCCGGCTGACGGCCTTCCTGATCGCCTTCCGCTCCGCCGCGCAGCCCGACGCCGCCTACATCCACTTCGTCGGCGTCGACCCGGCCCTGCGCCGCCGCGGCGTCGCCGCCGGGCTGTACCGGTGGTTGTTCGCCCAGGCCGCCGCCGACGGCGCCCGGCGCGTCGAGGCGATCACCAGCCCGGGCAACGCCACCTCCGTGGCCTTCCACACCGCGCTCGGCTTCCGCATCATCCCGGGGCAGCGCACGGTCGACGGCGTCGACGTCCAGGTCGACGTCCAGGTCGACTACGACGGGCCGGGACTGCACCGCATCGCCTTCACCCGCCCCCTCACCCACGCCGACACCTCACCGGCGTCCGCGGGATGAACCCGCTGCACACCAGGCGGGCCCTCGAACGGGCCACGGGCGGCTGGGGCCTCGCCCCGCCTCCTTCGAACCGGGCGACCTACCGTGAGGCCGGACCTGGCCGGCGAGGCCTGGTGCCGGCGGCGTTCAGATGCGGGCGGGCGTCGGGCGCATGGTGCGCTCGGCGATCCGCACCAGCATCCGCCGAGGCAGCAGCCGCCCGCCGCGGGCCAGCAGCGCGTTGCGCCGCCCGTCGATCGCGACCGGCCGGCCCCGCTGCAGGGCGCGCAACGCGGCGGCCACCACCTGCTCGGGGGTGCGCACCGCGCCGACGACGCTGTCGCGGGTGCCGAGGACGTCGAAGAACGGCGTCTCGGTGGCACCCGGGCACAGCGCCAGCACCCGCACCCCCGCCGAACGCGTCTCCGCCCACAACGCCTCGCTGAACGACAGCACGAACGCCTTGCTCGCCCCGTAGACGGCCATGTGGGGCAACGGCTGGAACGCCGCGGTGCTCGCCACGTTCACCACCGCCCCCTGCCCACGGGCCACCATCGCGGGCAGGAAACGGGCGGTCAGCGCGACCACCGCGACGCAGTTGAGCCGCACCAGGTCGGCGAGGCGGACCGGGTCGGCCCCGACCAGGTCGCCGTAGGCGCCGAAGCCGGCGTTGTTGACCAGCAGGTCCACCCGGCCCCCGGCGGCCGCGACCCGCTCGGCGACGACGTCGGCGGCGCCCGGGTCGCCCAGGTCGACGGCGACGATCTGGGCGCGCACCCCGTGGTCGCCCACGATCTGGTCGGCCACCGCCTGCAGGCGGTCTGGGTCGCGGGCGACGAGGACGACGTCGGCGCCGCGCGCGGCGAGGGCGCGGGCGAACACCGCGCCAATGCCCGTCGACGCCCCGGTGATCAGCGCGGTCTGTCCCTGCAGGTCCATCAGCGTCTCCATACCATCCGGTCGGTTTGTTGGGGGAGCAGGCGGACACGACGGCGGTGACGCCGACCGCCGCGAGGCGCGCGGGCGGGGCTACCCGCCGGGCCGGGCGGGCACCGCGGCCACGGCCGACGGTGGCGCGATCGCCTCCGTCGCCGTGTCCGCCCCCGAGCCCGTGTCCACCGAGGACGCCCCGACCGCCGGGTCGGTGGCCATGCCCCGACCGCCGCACAGCGCCAGGTCGACGAGGCCGGCCAGCACCCCCGCCCGCTCGGCGAAGCGGGCCGAGGCCCGCGGGCCGTCGAGGACGTCGGTGAGCGACTTCAGCCCGTCGAACGCGGCGACGAGCACCGCGGCGAGGGCGTCGGCGTCGAGATGGGCGCGCAGGTCACCCTGAGCCTGGGCCCGGCGTACGACGTCCGCGACAAGCGCCACCCAGGCCACCATCGGCTCACGTACCCGCGCGGCGAGCTCCGGTTCGGCGGCGAGCTCGCGGGCCAGGCGGGTGACGCTCCACACTGCCGGGTCGCGCTCGATCAGCTCGACCATCACCGGGACCATGGCGAGCAGCTCGTCGACCGCCCGCTCCCGGCCCGCCAGCGCCGCGACGACCCGGTCGAGGAAACGGGTCTTCTGCTCGGCGAGCACGGCGAGGGCGAGCTCGGCCTTAGAGCGGAAGTAGAAGTAGAACGCGCCCTTGGTCAGCCCGCTGGCGTCGATGAGCTGCGCCATCGTCGTCGCGGCGTAGCCCTGCCCGGCGAACACCGCCGCCGCGGTGCGCAACAGGTGGGCACGGGTCGCCTCACCCTTGGCCGTCGCCGGGACCATCGCCGCCACCTCGCCCGCCGCCACCTCGCCCATGCGCCCGACACTAAACCGACCAGGCGGTATGTCAACGGGTCCGGCCCGCCCGCTGCCCGGGTAGCTTTACCGCGATGTACGTACCGGCGCCGTTCGCGGCCAACGCCCAGGCCATCGCCGAGATCCTCGCCCACCCCGGCGCGGCCGACCTCGTCACCGTCACCGCCACCGGGCCGACCGCCTCGGTCGTGCCGTTCGTCCTGGATCCCGACCGCGGCCCACGCGGCGCGCTGCTGGGCCACCTCGCCCGCGGCAACGACCAGTGGCGCACCGGCCGCGATGGCCCGGCCCTGGTCATCGTGGGCGGCCCCGACGCCTACATCTCCCCGTCCTGGTACGCGGCCAAGGCCGAACACGGCCGCGTCGTACCCACCTGGGACTACCTCCGGGTCCACGTCCACGGCCGGCTGCGCGTGCACGACGACCCCGCCTGGCTCGCCGACGTGCTGCGCTGCCTCACCGACACCCACGAGGCCGCCCACGCCGAGCCGTGGTCCGTCGACGACGCCCCACCCGACTACCTCGCCACGATGCTGCGCGCGGTCGTCGGCATCGAGGTGCTCATCGAGCGCGTCGAGGCGGCGGTGAAGCTCAGCCAGAACCGTCCGCCCGCCGACGTCGACGGGGTCCTGGCCGGGCTGCGCGCCCGCGGCGAGCACGCCACCGCCGACGCCGTCGCCCACCACCGCCCCCCGATTCCACCGACCGAGGCGACCGAGGCGACCGAGGCGACTCAGCCCACTGCGCCGATTCCGCCGGCCGCCGGCGGGTGACCCCCGCATGGGGGAGACGCGGGCGAGCGGGCCGGAGCCGGTATGCCCGAGCGGCCGGGTCCGGGCCGCGCCCCGCGACGGGGGACAGCCCCAGGGCGACCAAGGATGCCCGCGGGCGCACCGCCACCCGGCCCCCGGGCGCCCACGCCGGCCCTGACCAGGCCCGCCGGCCACGCCCTGCCGGCCGGGCGCCTCGGCCCGAACGGGCCATCGGGGCCCCTTTACACGCCTCACCTTCCGCCTACAAGAGGAGGAATGTCCCGACTGGACAACGCGGGGGCGGTGTGGAGTTCGTCGAACCTCTGTACAGACCCCCCCGTGGGCGCGGTAGCGTGCCCACCGTCACGTCGTCCACCGATCCGGCTACACACCGGTAGGAGGCGTCGCCAGGGACGGGTCGCCGTGTGCCCGGCGTCGAAGCCCAGCTCCGGCACCCCGCAGCGGGCCCGCCGAGAGAAGGCGGGCACGGCGGGCACCAGCCCCACGACCACCCGACGGTAACGCGGCGTGACGGACAGGGGTGGGCTTGCCTGCGGCCTGCGCCGCCGCGGCATCCGGCCGCGCCGGCGCGGTGCGCACGGCCCGCCCGGGCCCCGGCCCGGCCCGGACGTGACGGCGGGCGCGGGACGGGCGGTCCGGCCGGCGGTGTGCGCCGCCGGCCGGGAGGTGGAGGGGATGCAGGGCATGGACGCGGTGGAACTGCCGGGCGCACAGGTGCCGGACCGCTTCGGCCTGTCCGCCGCCGCCCGCGCCGCGGCGATGATCTCCCGGGAGATCGCCTACGCCGACCCCGACCCGCTGGCGCTCAGCGAGTTCGACGACCGCCTGTACCGCTACGCCACCACCCTGCTCAGCGTGCCCCACACCAGCCTGCTCGGCCCGATCATCGGCGACTGGCGCCGCGTGCAGGCCGCCCTGGCGCGGCGGCTGTCGCCCGCGGTGCACATCGAGCTGACCCGCGTCGCCGGCTACCTGTCGTTCTACCTGGGTGTGCTGTCCGCGGACACCGGCGCGGACACCTCCGCCCGCCGCTTCGCCACCCTCACCGAGCAGTTCGCCGCCCAGCTCGACGACCGGCTGCTCACCGGCACCTCCCGCAGCCTGGACGCCGCGATCGCCTTCGCCGACGGACGCCTCGACGCCGCCCGCGCCGCCGCCGCCCGGGCCGCCGCCGTGGAGCATCCCTACCTGCACGGCTGGGCCGCCGCCGCCGAGGTCACCCTCGCCGCGGCCGCCGGAGACGAACCCGGCGTCGACGCCGCGCTGGCCCGCCTGCGCGACCGCCCGGTCGTGCACGGCCTGCGCCATCCCGGCTGGCCCGCCTTCGACGACGTCCGTGAGGCGTGCGTCGTCGCCGACGCGATGGCCCGGCTGGGTGTGCCCGGAGCCCGATCCGCGGCGTGGCGCGCCGTGGCGATCACCACCCCGGGCACCCTCGAACGCGGCTGGGCGCTGGCGGCGCTGGCCACCACGCTGGTCAACCACGACCCGGCCACCGCCGGCGGTGTCCTCGACGAGATGGTCGCCATCCTCGACACCCGCCCGTCGCGGCTGCTGGCCACCCGGGTGCACGAGGTCCTGCTGCTGATCTCCACGCCCCCGGTCGACCACGCCCCCCGCACCGCCGGCGCCTCCTGACGAAAGCCGCCGGGTCGGCGTAGGGCAGGCGCGGTGCCGGCAGCTGAGCGCCGGTAGTCCGGTACCGGTGGCGCAGTTCGGCGGGATCGGGGTCAGTCCGCGACGTCGGCGAGGGCGACGACCTGGGTGGGGGACAGGCGCACGAGCAGCTCGCCGGGCACGCCGTTGCGCGCGCCGTACTCCTCGGCGCGGTCGGCGCCCATGTAGCGGGCGGCGATGCGCGTGGCCCAGCGGCGCACCTCGGCCACATCTTCGGACAGCGCCACNGGCCCGGCCAGGGTGACGAACGAGTACGGCGGCCGCTCGTCGTCGACGCACAGCGACGCGACCCCGGTGCGCCGCAGCGCCCTGCCCTTCACCGACTCCGCCCCGGTGTTGAACACGACGTCGGCGCCGTCGAGGAGGAACCAGATCGGCACCACGTGCGGCCGGCCGTCGGCGCGGACGGTGGCGAGCTTGCCGGTGCGCGTGCCCGCCGAGACGAACGCCCGCCACTGCGCGTCGGTCATCGTCGCCATGCGAGCACCCTATGCCGCCGAGGCTGCGGTGCTCGGACCGCTCAGGCCCGAGCCGCCGGCGGCCGGACCGCCGCTGGTTCCGGCGCCGCGCCCGCCGGTGGCGCGCAGACGATGGCCACGGCGGACCAGCAGCCGCTCGGCGAGGGCGTCGGCGCGTTCGATGTCGTCCAGGGTGGCCCGGGTCCGCCGCTCGACCTCCAGGATCGCGGCGAGCAGCTCGGCGGACAGCCGGGTGCGTGCGGCGACCCGAGCCACACTCGGTGGCAGCGGCGCCGCCCCACCCCCCGGCCCGGCCGTCCCACACGGGGACCCGGCCGCGCCACCCGCCGCCGGACGGCCGCCGGCGTGGCGGTCACCGGCGGGACCGGCACGACCCGGACCCGCCGTGCCCGGACGGGCGGTGTCCAGCCGCGCCCGGGCGGGCGGGCCGGCCGGCGCAGCGGGGCCCCCGACCTGGACGGGGCGCGCCGTCGAACTCGGGCGGGCGGACTCGGGCTGGCGGGCGGGCGGAGTGGACCGGGCGGTCGGGTGCGGCAGAGCCATGCATCAGTGATACCGCGCCAGATACGCACCGCAACGCCTTGACTTCTCCCCGCCGCGCGGGATCACCCTTTCCCCACAGGACATCCACAGGGTCACACCGAGTTACCCACCGCTCCGTTGACAGGGTTATCCACATCTCGATCATCACGTGATGAACGTCACAGAGCAGACGTGACTCGGTCGGGGATCCGCCGACGCTCGGCGACGTCCACCCGGGACGGCGAGCGGATCGGCGAGGATGCAGCTATGACCCGGTTGCGCCCATGACGGAGACACCCCTGCCCGGTGGGCTCGTCAACCCGGTCGTCCGGATCGGGGACACCGTGCGCCGACCCGCGCCGGACCGCGCCGAGTTCGTCCACCGCCTCCTGGGCCTGCTGGCGGACCGCGGCTTCGAGGGAGCGCCACGGCTGCTCGGCGTCGACGGGCAGGGCCGCGAGATCCTCACCTACCTGCCCGGCCACGTCGCCTGGCAGGCCGACCAGCCGGCCGCCGTCACCGCCGACGGCAGCCTCGCCCGCCTCGCCGAGCTGGTCCGTCAGCTCCACGACCTGACCGCGGGGACGGCACTGGCGCACGGCGGCGAGGTCGTCTGCCACAACGACCTGGCGCCGCGCAACACCGTCTACCGGCCGGTGGCCGGGGCGCTGCGCCCGGTGGCACTGCTGGACTGGGATCTGGCCGCACCCGGCCGGCGCCTCGACGACGTCGCCCACGTCTGCTGGCAGTTCCTCGGACTCGGCCCGTCGGTGACCGACCTGACCGAGGTGACCCGACGGATCGCGGTGATCTGCGACGCCTACGGGCTGCGACACCGCGACCGTCTGATCGAGACGATCCTGTGGTGGCAGGACCGATGCTGGCGCGGCATCGAGGCCGGTGCGCGGGCCGGCCAGCCGGGCGCCCGGCACCTGCGCGAGGCCGGTGCCGTCGAGGAGGTGCGCGCGGCGTACCACTGGGTCGCCGCCCACCGCAGCCCTCTGCAGGAGGGGCTCATCGGGCGCCGCCCCGCCCAGGGATAGCGGCGGCGCGGGCGGCCCCACGCCGGCAGACGTCAGCCGGCTGGGTGCGCGCCGGCCGGGACCGCGTGGCGGGCGAGCATCGCCGTCGGTCATGACGGCCTCGCTGCGCACCTCGGCGGCCGGTCAGGGGCCGAGGGCCGGGGATCGTCGGCCGCGCGGCCTATTCCGGCAGGACGTCGCGGCGCGGCGGGTCGATCCCGACCGCGCGCAGCGCCTCGTCGACGAAGACGCCCTTGGCGTTGGTGTAGGCGTTGCGGTTGTCGCGATGCGCCGCGGCCAGGCGCCGTTTGAGCCGCGCGTACCGCCCGCGCAGATCCGCATCGGCGCGCAGGGCGTCGCGGAAGGCGAGCAGGGCGCGGGCGTGCGGATCGTCATAGGCAATCACGTGCAGATGGTGGGTGCGCGCGGCCGGATGGGGGCGCAGGAACCACAGACGGTAGCCGCCAGCCGGATCCTGCGGCCAGTACAGCCAGCCCTCGGCGGCCAGCGCCGGCACCGCGCCGCGCGCGGTGTCCAGGTCGTGCACCGGGGCGAGGATGTCGACGACGGGCTTGGCGGGCAGGCCCGCCACCGCGGTGGAGCCGATCTGCTCCACCGCGCCGGCCAGCAGATCCCCCAGGATGGCCGCCAGCCGGTCGCGCTGCTCGACGAACCGGCCAGCCCACGCCGGGTCATGGGCGACAAGCTCGACCGGCTCGTCGCCGACCATCTCGCCCGGCTCGTCGCCGACCATGTGCGTGCCCCTCCCACCCGCACGTCATCGTCGCCCGCCCGACGATCTGCCCCGGACAGCCGCGGCGGCGCTCAGCGCCGCCAGGGGGAGCGGGAGGTGCTGCGCGGCAACGGTTCGGTGGCCGCCCAGATCCGCCGCCAGCGCGCCGTCGGGGTGTCCGGGGCGCCGCGCAGCCGCGCGGAGATCGACACCGGGCCGGTCCCGCTGCGCGCCGCGACGCGGGGACGGTGGCGGCCCAGGGTGCGCGCCGCGCCGACAGCGGCCGTCGGCGCGGCCGGGCTGCCGCCCGATCCGTCGTCGTCCCCCTGGTCAAGGCGCGGCCCGCCGAGCACAGGCCCAGCAGCGGGGGACAGGCCGTCAGCGTCGGCATGGTCGGCGGCGGTCGGCTGGCGTGGTGGCACGTCGGACACGTCGGGCCCGGCCGCGGTCGGCGCGCCCGCGGCGACAGGGGAGTCGGTGGCGACAGGGGAGTCGGTGGGCTGCTCGGCGAGCGCGGCACGGGTGGCATCCCACCAGCTGGTGGCGTCCTCGGCGCACAGCCGGTCGACCTCGGCNGCCAGCCGGGCGGTGAACGTCCGCACATCCTCACCGGGCGCCGGGCGCAGCGGCCGACCGAAGCGCACCGTCACCTGCGGGCGGCCCGGCACCGGCCACGACCGGCCCCGCGGCATCGCCGCGAACGCCCCCCGCACCCCCACCGGCACCACCGGCACCCCGGCGTTGATCGCCAGATACGCCGCCCCCAGCCGGAACCGGCCCCGCGCCCCGTCCCGCGACCGCGTCCCCTCCGGGAAGATCACCAGGTTCCAGCCGTCGCGCAGCAGATCCATCGGCGTCGACGACGGCGCCCCGCCGCTACGGTCGATCGGCACCGTCGCGAACGCCAACGCGCTGCCCGCCCCCCGCCACACACTGTCGAAGAAGTAGTCCGCCGCCGCCGTCACCGCGGTCCGCGAACGCACCGGCCCGGGCAGCGCGCACAGCAGCATGGGGGCGTCGAGATGGCTGGTGTGATTCGACACGATGATCACCGGGGTGTCGCGGACGGCGTCGAACACCTCCGCGCCATGCGTATCCGCGGTCAGCGAGGCATGCAGCAGCGGGTTCATCACCCCGCGCAGGAACACCGCCCGGGTCGTGCGCGNCGCCCCGCCGCGCGCCCACCCGGTGGGAAACTCCCGCGACGCCGGCCGCGCCGCACCGCCCGCGTCGCCGACCGGCGCCCACGGCGGGCCACCCCGACGAAAACCCCGTGCGGCCTCGCGCAGCCCCACACCCCGTCGCGGCCTACCCATCCCGATCACCCATCCGTCCCGAACACCTTCGTCCTACCGGTCCGATCCGCCGCACCCAGCCGCGCCCAGCAACCCGCCCGTCACGGCGCGACCCCAGCACCCCTCACCGCACCTCGGTGATCAGCTGCGGCGGGCTGTGCAGGTAGGTGATCGACGGGTCACGGCCCACCGACCCCGCCACGATCTCCAACGCGTCCGCCAGCGTCGACGCCGCCCGGTAACCCAGCCGCGCGCACACCGCCCGATCCCCGCCGACGAAGACCACCTCGGCCAGATGCGCCCGCGCCGGCGCCGTCTCATACCAGCGGTGGAACGGATGCACCCCGTGATGCGCCAGCGACGTCCGGTACAGCGACGCATACCAGGGGTCAGTGGCGTACTGCCGTTCGAACTTCGCCTCGATCGTCGCCGGATCACTCGACTCGGCAAGCACCTCCTCGTAGAAGTCCACATACGACGGCTGATGCAACTGGGAGAACCGGGCCGCCACCGGATGGTAGACGATCATCGCCCCGTTCTCGCGGACGACGGGCCGCCCCCGGTGGCGGGCGAAGACGTCGGCGAGCGCACCGTGCGCGGCGAGCACCGGATCCGCCGGCGCCCCACCCTGATACGCCCCGAACGGGGGCAGCCCCACGACGACGACGTCACTCTGCCCGTCGACGTCGACCCGCTGCTGGGCGTCGACCGCCTGCCACGCCGCCACCGCCACCGCCTGCGGCTCCCCGGCCGTCACCGAGGTGATCGCATAGTCGGCGGCCAGATCGCGCAGCACCCGCGCCCGCCCCCGCCCCCCGAGCAGCTCCAGGCCCCGGCCCACCCCGAACGCCAACGCCGAATCAGCCGGCGACCACTCCCACTCCCGGCGGGTCAGAAACGGCCCCGGCCCGACGGCCGCGTTCACCGTCGCCGCCACCGCGAACACCGGCACCGCCGCACCCAGCACCGCCCCCACCCGGCCCGCCGCCGCACCCTGCACCACCCGGCCGTCCACCGTCCCGCCGCCGCCCGCACCCGCCGCGGCGGCCTGCGTCACCGCGGCCACCCCGTGCACCGCGCGCAACGACGCATACGACGACAACCCCTCGACCAGCNCACCCAGCCCACCCTGCCCAGGACCCTGCACGATCCCCACAGCGACGAGCAGATCGGCCTCGGCCACCGCCCGGGCGATCTGGACCGGTTCGCCGGCGTCGCTGCGGCCGACCTCGACGAGGTTCGCCGCGTCCTCGGCGTCATGGCAGGCCAACTGCGTCGGCCAGAACGAGCGGAACACCCGCTCCCCGACGATCCCCGCCACCTCCGCGGCACTCAGCCGCCGGTGCAGCCCGTTGGCCACCACCAGCGTCACCTCGTCGACGCCGGCCGCCGCCGCCGCGCTCAGCACCTGCTCCAGGATCCGCCCGCGCGCGTCGACACCCCGCACCCGCGGCTGCGGGGTACGCAGATCATCCACGCTGATCGCCAGACGCATCCCCGGACGCAGCAGCGCCGACAGCGGCGCNCTGCCCACCGGCTCGGCCAACGCCGCGCCGATCGCCGCGTCGACGTCACCGACCCCCGGCCGCGGCTGCGGCGGATACACCACCCGCGTACCCAGCGGGAACCGTTCCAGCAGCACCCCGGCGCCGGAATGGACCAGCAGCGGGGGAGTCCGCTCGTCGACCTCGANCACGAACCCCGGTCTCACTGTCGCGATCCTCTCCACGTCCGCCCCGATGAGCCACACCCTGCGTGCGCCCAGTCCACCCCCGCCATCCCAGCCCGGGTCCGCCCAGCCCGGGTCCGCCCGACCCGGGTCACGACGGCGCCGCCGGATCGAACGCCACCCGCACCGCGCCGAGCCGCCCCGCGTCCCACGCATGGGCCAGCGCGTCCCGCCAGCGAGTCAGCGGATAGCCGCCGGTGACCAGCCCATCCAGCGGCGCGGTCGCGGCCAGCTCCCACGCCCGCGCCAGCACGTCCGCCGCACCCGGATCGGCGCTGGTCCGCGCCGCCCCGACCAGCTCCAGCCCCCGCGCCCACAGCGGCGTCAGATCCACCCGATCCGACGGGATACCGGCCACCACCACCCGGCCGCCCGCCCGCGTCGTGCGCAGCGCCGTCGCCAGCGCCTCACCGCTACCCGCCGCGTCCACCGCCACATCCACCCCGCCAAGCAGAAACGACCCGCCCGACGGCGGGGTCACCCGCAGCGCCCGCGTGCCGCGGCGCACCCCGGCAACCGCCCCGGCCGGGTCGAACACCGCGTCCGCGCCGAACCGGCCGGCCACCTGCGCCTGGCGCGGATGACGCGCCACGACCGCCACCGACCCGGCGTCGGTGAACGCCCGCAACGCCAGCACCGTGCACAGCCCGACCGCCCCCGCACCGACGACCAGCACCCGCGCCCCGGACACCACCCGGGCCCGGTCGACCGTGTGCACGGCGCGGGCCAGCGCATCGACCAGCACCGCCCGCTCGTCGGGCAGGCCGTCGGGCACCGCCTGAAGCTGACCGCGATGGGCGAGCATGACCCGGCTCCACCCACCGCCACCGACCCCGACCTCACCCGCCCGCGGCGCCGGGGGCGCCACCGGGTCGACGACGACCCGGGCACCCGCGGCCAGCACCCGGCCGTCGGGAAGGGTCACCTGCTGCTCCACCCGGCCGACGACCTCCCGTCCCGGCACGAACGGCAACCCGACCACCGCCGTCAGATACGCCGACGCCCGCCCGGTCACCAGCGCCAGCTCCGCCCCGCCGATCCCCGCCAGCGACGGACGCACCCGCACCCAGCGTTCATCCGGCGGCCGCGGATCATCACGATCCACATACCGCAACGGCACCGCCCGACCCAGCCCGGCGAACGCCCCGCCGGGCGCCTGGGCGACCAGCCGGGCGGCGACATGGCGCGCCGGGGACTCATACAGCTCCAACCCGCGAGTCACCCCCCACCCCCCACCCCACCGGCACCACCCACACCGCCCACCCCACCGGCACCACTGCCAGCACCAGCACCAGCACCACTGCCAGCACCGACGGCGGCACGGGCCCGCGCCGCCGCGGCCTGCCAGCCCCGCTCCACCCGACTGCCCACCACCAGCCGCGGTTCCCCCGCCGCCGCCGCCCACTCCTCGATCGGCCAGCCCGCACCCCGCGCCACCTGGTGCAACGCCACATCCGGGTTCACCGCCACCGGATTACCCACCGCCCGCAGCAACGGCAGATCCGACTGGCTGTCCGCATACGCCCACGACGCCACCAGATCCGCACCCGTGCTGCGCGCATGATGACCCAGATACGCCGCCCGCGCATCCCCGACCAGCGGCGAGGACGCCAACCGGCCGGTGAGCAGCCCATCGGCGCCCACCTCCAGCCGAGCGGCGACGATCTCGTCGAACAGCGGCGCGAACGGCCGGGTCAGCACCTCCACCGCCCCGGTCAGCAGCACCGTGCGATGCCCCGCCGCCCGATGCTCCCGCACGCGGCGGATCCCCGCCGGCTTCACCCGCCGCAGCAGAATGTCCCCGGCCACCTCGGCAACCAGACGCTCCAGCTCCTCGGGATCCACCCCCGCATAACGGGCGTACACCGCGCGCATCAGATGCCCCCGGTCACGCCGCTCCGCGCGCACATACCCGGGCAGCGCCGCCGCCAGCCCCGCCAGCTCCCGCGCACGCCGACGCGGCCCCGCGTCGGCCAGCCGCATCCACAGATACGACTCGATCACCGTCGCGCTCGCCACCGCACCGTCGAGATCGAACACCGCCAGCACCCCGTCGCCGGCGGCCAGATGCCCNGACAACCGCCGGCGCGGCGCGGCCTCACGCGGACGGCGCAGCACCGCCGTCACCGCCGGGCAGTGCACCTGCTGCAGGTAGTGCCGCCAGTCGAAGCACGCCGGATCGAACCCGAACTCCACCTGGTCAGNCGGATCCAACGCCTCGTGCAACGCCGCCGTCGCATCGTCGACGTAGACCAGCTCCGCCTTCGTGTACGCCCGGTACACATCCGAATAGCGACGCAGGAACGCCACCCGGCTCTGCGCCCGCTCCAGCTCCCCGGCCAACGCCCGCGTCCGCGCCGACGCCGGGACCTGCGCCAACGCCCGCCCGGCCAGCCCCACCAGCCGCTCGGAATGCCGCAGCCGCGCCTCCACCGCCGCCGCCCCCGCAAACGGCCACGACGGCACCGCGATCGCCCCCCGGCCCCGCTGCGGCAGCGGATCGGCCAGGAAGTACTCGCGCACATGGGCATACAGATCCCGGAACAGCAGCGGGTTACGGAACCCCGAACACACCGTGTAGTAGGCCGGACGGTCCACCGGCGGCACCGTCGCCGCCGCGGCCAACGTCGCGTTGACGACCAGATCCACCGGGATGATGTCGACGACCGCGTCCGGGGAGGCCGGGAAGTCCGGCAGCTCCCCACGGCCATAGGCCAGGATCAGCGGCTCGGCCATCTTGAACCCCTCGATCCACCCAGGGAACGGCCGCGCCAACGCACTTTCGATGATCGACGGCCGCAGGATCGTCAACGGCAGATCGCCGTGCGCCTCCTCGAGGAACCGTTCCCCCAACGCCTTGGTGAACGTGTACGCATCGGTCCAACCCAGCACCTGCGCACGCTGCCCGCCGGCCTCGACCAGCCGGCGCGCCACCCACGCCCGCCGCAGCTTCTCCGCCTCCGCCGACACCGTCTGCGCCCCGGCTGCGGCGAACCGCCGCTGCGCCTGCGTCCGAAACCGCGCCGAGTTCTCCGGCGACCGTGAGGCGTCCTCGGTCTGCTGACGCACCCGGGAAGCCGAGTCCTGCTCGACCCGCCAGTCCACATCGTGGGCCAGCGACCCCTCGGCGATGTGCCCCGAACGCAGCCCCGCCACATACGCCGTCGACACGTGCACCAGATGCGGACGTGCCCCCGCGGCCGCCAGCGCCCGCAGCAGCTCCTNCAGCCCACCGACGTTGATCCGGAACCCGTCGTCGATCGGCGGGTCGAACGACACCTCCCCGGCGCAGTGGATGACGACGTCGATGTCGCCGGGCAACGCCGGCAGCCGCGACAGGTCACCCTCGACGACCTCGACGCGGCGCGCCACCAGCTCGGCAAGCCCCGCCGACCCGAGCCGGTCGCGCAACTGGCGAAACGCCGGCTTGCGCAGCATCCGCGCCAGCCGCGCCGCCCCCGTGTGACTGCCCCGCGGCCGCACCAGCGCCACCACCGAGGTGTCGGGGAAATCCGACAGCAACCGTTCCAGCAGAGCCTCGCCCATGAATCCGGTCACCCCGGTCACGAACACACGCCTGCCCGCGAGCCGCTCGCGCAGCCCCACCCTGACCTCCGCTGCCGTCACCGCCGACACCCTCATTCGGGCACCCGCACCCGCCGTAAATCCGGATGGGCGGGTGCACATCCGGAGGGCAACCCTAGGCGACGCCTCGCCCCCGCGGCGCCAACCTGCTCATCACGGGTGCGTGCCCAGGCCGCGGTACGCAGGGAAACCTACCGTCCGCCCCCCTGCGCGGTGACGGGCAGCCCCACGATCCGGCCAGCCACGTGGACAACCACCCCACCCATCTGCTTCCCCAGCGCGGGGCCACGACCGGGCCACCCCGTGGTGGGGCGCTGCCGCGGACCCCCGAACGGGGGCAGTCCAAACCCTCCCCCGGGGGAGGGCGACCCGAGGGAGGGCGACGCCCTACCCCGGCCGCGGGGTTGGGCCGCTCAGCCGGCACCGACCGCGTCCAGGGCGGACATCAGCCGCGTGCACGGCCCCGCCAGCCCCCACCGTTCGCTCAGCGCCAGCACCGCCTGCGGGTCGGCCGGGCTGACCGGCAGCCGCCCGTCGACGTCACCGACGTCGCAGTCACGCACCACCGCGACCACCCCCACCGCGGCGTCGAGGTAGTCACGGGCGGCCAGCAGCCGCCGCCGCGCCGCCACCGGCATCCCCTCCGCCCGCGCGCCACCCCGCGCGCCCGCGGCCACCGAAGCCGGGGGAGCCGGGGGAGCCGGGGGAGTGTCGAGCGCGGCGAGGATCGCCGCCAGCGACCCGAACCGGTTCAGCAGCATCGCCGCGGTCTTCGCGCCGATGCCGCCGACCCCGGGCAGCCCGTCGCTGGGATCGCCGCGCAGCACCGCGAAATCGGCGTAGGCCCGCCCCGGGATGCCGTAGCGGGCGGTGACGGACGCCTCGTCGACCACGGCGAACTTCTCCACCGCGTAGCGCACCCGCACCCCGGCATGATCGTCGACGAGCTGGAACAGATCCCGGTCCCCGGTGAGGATGTCCACCCCGCCGCCACGGTGGCGGGTCGCGAGGGTGGCGATGACGTCGTCGGCCTCGAACCCCACCGCGGCCGCCCGGGCGATCCCGAACGCGTCCAGCACCGCATCGATGATCGGAAGCTGAACGGTCAGCTCATCGGCGACCTCCTNGACGTCCCCGCCCACCACCGCATCCCCGCCCACCACCGAGACGCCGGCCCGGTCGGCGGGCACGGCCANCCGGTGCGCCTTGTACGACGACAGCAACGCCACCCGGAACGCCGGACGCCAGTCGGCGTCGAAACAGGCCACCAGCCCCCGCGGGCGGATCTCGACGATCTGACGTGCCAGCACGTCAAGCAGACCCCGCACCGCGTTGACCGGCGTCCCATCCGGCGCCCGCACCGCACGCGGCACCCCGTAGAACGCCCGGAAGTACAGCGACGGAGCATCGGCGAGCAACAACCCGCCGCCCCGCTCACGCGCCGGGCCGCTCACCACCGGATCCACCGCCGGACCTCGCGCCATCACCGATCCGCCCCCTACCCGTCCGTCCCCCCGCCCTACACCACCCACGCCCCGGACCGTCCACACACCCGGACCGTCCACACACCACCCACGCCCCGGGACCGCCCGCCCCGCCCGACGCCCTTATCACCGCCATCACGACGGCAGCGCCGCGCGACCGCGCCCCACCCACACCTGATCCCGACCGTACCGGCTGTCCCACCGGGACCAGGCAACGGACCAGAAACAGCTCCCTCGCCCCGCGCCGACCTGCGTACGCTCCGGATCGTGCTGGAAGATCTCGACCGTCGAATCGTGCAGATGCTGTGCCGAGATGGGCGCATGAGCTTCACCGACCTCGGCCGGGCCACCGGCCTGTCGGTCTCCGCCGTCCATCAGCGCGTACGACGTCTGGAACAACGTGGAGTGATCACGTCCTACACGGCGCTGGTCGACCCCTCCCAGGTGGGTCTGCCCCTGACCGCCTTCGTCTCGATCACCCCGATCGACCCGAGCCAACCCGACGACGCCGCCGACCGGCTCGCCCACATCGTCGAGATCGAGGCCTGTCACAGCGTCGCCGGGGAGGAAAGCTACCTGCTCAAGGTGCGCGTCGCCAGCCCCGGCGACCTGGAGATCCTGCTCCAGCGCATCCGCGCCGCGGCGAACGTGTCCACCCGCACCATGGTCGTGCTCTCCACCCCCTACGAGGGCCGCCCCCCCGCCCTGTGACCCGACGCCCTCCGGGTAAGCCGGGAAACAGGTCGGGAGCGCCACTCGGCCAGTGAGCGCCGCGCCGCGGGCCGCGTCGAACAGGTGCCGCCGCCCCGGGCCGAACCACCGCTCGACTCGCGACCCGCGCCGCCCGGCACGCCACGACCTGCTCCCCGACGCCGGGCACGAGGGCGGCACCGGCCTCGCGCAGCACCCGGGCAAGATCGGCGGCCCGCCCCGGCTCGACGGGCACCACGGCGTAGACATACCCGGCGACCAGCCGACCCGACGGGCAGGCAGACTCACCAGCGTGACCGACCCCCACACCCCCCGCCGCACCGTGCTCTACCGGGGCGGCCACATCCACACCCCGACCAGCCCCACCGCCACCGCCATGCTCACCGACCACGCCACCATCGCCTGGATCGGCTCCGACGACNCCGCCGCCACCCTCGACGCCGACACCGTCATCGACCTCGACGGCGCACTGATCACCCCCGCCTTCGTCGACGCCCACATTCACACCACCGCCACCGGCCTCGCCCTGACCGGCCTCGACCTCACCGCCACCCCCACCCGCACCGCCGCCCTCGACGCCCTGGCCACCCACGCCCGCCGCCACCGGCACACCACCGTCTTCGGCACTGGCTGGGACGAGACCACCTGGGCCGACCCCACACCCCCCACCGCCGGCGAACTCGACCGCGCCACCGGCGGCGCCCCCGTCTACCTCGCCCGCGTCGACGGGCACACCGCCGTGATCTCCACCGCCCTGGCCACCGCCGCCGACGCCGCCACCCACCCCGGCTGGCACCCCGACGGCCTCGTCACCGGCACCGCCCACCACGCCGCCCGCCGCACCGCCGACACCACCCTGACCCCCAGCCAGCGCCGCCACGCCTGGCAGACCACCCGCACCCACGCCGCCGCCCTCGGCATCGCCGCCCTGCACGAGATGGCCGGACCCGACGTCTCCTCCGCCGACGACCTCGCCGGCCTGCTCGCCCACGCCCGCACCGTCACCGGACCCGACATCGTCGGCTACTGGGCCGGCGACCTGCCCACCGCCGTCGAACTCGGCGCCGCCTGGGGCGGCGACGCCTTCGTCGACGGTTCCCTGGGCTCCCACACCGCCGCCCTGCACACCCCCTACGCCGACCGCCCCCACACCCACGGCACCCTGCACCTCGACGCCGACGCCATCCGCGACGCCGTCCTCGACGCCACCGACGCCGGCCTGCAGACCGGCTTCCACGCCATCGGCGACGCCGCCATCACCACCGTGCTCACCGGCCTGGAGGCCGCCGCCACCACAATCGGACTCGCCCGCATCGCCGCCGGCCGCCACCGCCTCGAACACGCCGAGATGACCACCACCGACCACCTCCCACGCCTGGCCGCCCTCGGCATCATCGTCAGCGCCCAACCCGCCTTCGACGCCCGCTGGGGCGGCGAGGACGGCATGTACGCCACCCGCCTCGGCCCCACCCGCGCCAGCGCCATGAACCCCTACGCCGCCATGACCCGCGCCGGCATCACGCTGGCCTTCTCCTCCGACGCCCCCGTCACCCCCCTGGACCCCTGGGGCGCCATCCGCGCCGCCGCACACCACCACACCCCCGCCGCCCGCATCTCCGCCCGCGCCGCCTTCACCGCCGCCAGCCGCGGCGGCTGGCGCGCCGCCCGCGCCGACACCGACGGCCACGGCATCCTCGCCCCCGGCCACCCCGCCACCTACGCCGTCTGGGACCACCACGGCGACCTCGTCGTCCAGGCCCCCGACACCCGCATCGCCGCCTGGTCCACCGACCCCCGCGGCGCCGTCGCCGGCCTGCCCGACCTCACCGGCCCCACCCCCCGCTGCCGGCGCACCGTGCTGCGCGGCCGCATCCTGCACGACACCCCACACTGAACTCCACGCTCACCCCCACCCCGAAACCAATCCCATATTCGCACAGATGTTCGATAACGTCGAGAGGTGAACCACCACCAACCAGCCCCACCCCACCGCCAGGCCACACCGCCACCACACTTCGAGCCCCCTTCGGGTCAGGGGNGGCGTGGTCAGCGCGGCCCGCGTGACAGAAACTGGTCGGGTGACCCCCACGCCGGCCACCGGAAGCCCCACGGCCCAGGCGACCGGCGACACCGCCGCCGCGCCGACCCAGCCCGCCGCCGTCCCGCCCCAGCCCCGGACCGGCATCGAGCCGCCGCGGGCAAGCGACCCGTCACCCCCCACACCCGCCGCGCCCACCCCGGCCGCCGCGACCGCCACCGAACCCGACCGGACCGAGCCCAACCAGGCCGGCCAGGCCGGCAAAGAGCGGCCCGCCCGCCGGACCCNCCGCCGCGCCACCCTGCGCCGACGCACCCCCCCGGCCCTGGCCGCCCTGCTCGGCGGCGCCCTGCTCTACCTCGCCACCCCACCGGTCGGCGCCTGGCCGCTCGCACCGATCGCCGTCACCGTGCTCACCCTCACCGTCCGCGGCCGCCGCCTGCGCGCCTCCTACGCCCTGGGCCTGCTGTTCGGCCTCGCGTTCTGCCTGCCGCTGCTGCGCTTCGTCTCCTTCGTCGGCGCCGACGCCTGGATCGCCCTCGCCGTCGCCGAAGCCGCCATCCTCGCCCTCGTCGCCCCCGCCACCACCCTCGTCTGGCGCCTGCCCGCACCCTGGCTGTGGACCGGCGCCGTCTGGGTCGCCCAGGAGGCCCTGCGCGGACGCGCCCCCTTCGGCGGCTTCCCCTGGGGCCGGCTCGCCTTCACCCAGTCCGACAGCCCGCTGACCGGACTCGCCGCCCTCGGCGGCGCACCCCTGCTCACCGCCGTCGTCGCCGCCACCGGTGCCCTGCTCGCCCTCGCCATCACCCACGCCCACACCCTGGCCCGCGCCACCACCGGCCACCGGCGCACCGCACCGCGACGCCTCGCCGCACCCCTGCTCGGCGCCACCGCCCTCACCCTCGCCGGCCTGCTCGTCCCGCTGCCCACCACCGCCGAACACGGCACCCTCACCGTCGCCGCCATCCAGGGCAACGTCCCCGCCGACGGCGGCATCCACGCCCTCGGCCGCGCCTTCCAGGTCACCGCCAACCACGTCGCCGGCACCCGCCGCCTCGCCGCCGACGTCGCCGCCGGCCGCCGCCCCGCCCCCGATCTCGTCCTGTGGCCGGAGAACTCCTCCGACCTCGACCCCCAGCGAGACCCCACCGTCGCAGCCGCCCTGCGCGGCGCCGCCCGCACCGCCGGCGCCCCCGTCCTCGTCGGCGCCGTCCTCGACGGCCCCGGCCCCCGCCACGTCCGCAACGCCGGCATGATCTGGACCGCCGACGGCTTCNCCGGCCAGATGTACGTCAAACAACACCCCGTCCCCTTCGCCGAGTACCTCCCCGGCCGCGCCCTGCTCACCCGCCTCATCGGCCGCTTCGCCAACGAGATGCCNAGCGACTTCCTGCCCGGCCACAGCCCCGGCGCCCTGCACGCCGCCGGCACCACCATCGGCGACGTCATCTGCTTCGAAGTCGCCTACGACGACCTCGTCCGCGACACCGTCGACCACGGCGCGCAGATCCTCGTCATCCAGACCAACAACGCCTCCTTCGGCCGCAAGGGCGAAAGCCAGCAGCAACTCGCCATGTCCCGGCTACGCGCCGTCGAACACGGCCGCGCCACCGTCCAGGTCTCCACCAGCGGCGAAAGCGCCCTCATCGCCCCCGACGGCACCCTGCTGGCCAAGACCGGCCTGTACGAACCCGGCGTCCTCACCGCCGCCCTGCCCCGACGCACCAGCCAAACCCTCGCCGACCGTGCCGGAATCGTCCCCGAGGCGGTGCTGCTCACCCTCGGCCTGGGCGCCATGATGGCGGGAGTGATCCGCCGCCGAACCCGCCCCACCGGCGACCCCGACCACACCGGCACCACCCCGCAGGCACCACGACCCCACGAGACGACACCCACGGTGACGCCCGCCGGGCCGGCCTGACGGATATGGCCCCCGATCAGGAAAGGAACCGCGTGGATCTCCACCGCGTTGTCGTCTGCGTCCCCACCTACAACGAGCGGGACAACCTCCCGGACACCGCCCGCCGCCTGCGCGCGNCGAACCCGACGGTCGACCTGCTCGTCATCGACGACGCCAGCCCCGACGGCACCGGGAAGATCGCCGACGAACTCGCCGACAACGACGACCACATCCACGTCCTGCACCGCGACGGCAAAGCCGGCCTCGGCACCGCCTACATCGCCGGCTTCACCTGGGCCCTCGACCACGGCTACGACGTCATCGTCGAAATGGACGCCGACGGCTCCCACCAGCCCGAACAGCTACCNCGCCTGCTCGCCGCCCTCGCCCACGCCGACCTCGTCATCGGCTCCCGCTGGGTACCCGGGGGAGAGGTCCGCAACTGGCCCCGCACCCGGCTGCTGCTCTCCCGCGGCGGCAACATCTACGTCCGCGCCGCCCTCGGCATGCCGCTACGCGACGCCACCGCCGGCTACCGCGCCTACCGCGCCGACGTCCTGCGCGACCGCGACCTGACCGGCGTCTCCTCCCAGGGCTACTGCTTCCAGGTCGACCTCGCCTGGCAGGCCTGGCGCTCCGGCTACCGCGTCACCGAAGTCCCCATCACCTTCGTCGAACGCGAACGCGGCACCTCCAAGATGAGCAACGCCATCGTCGCCGAAGCCTTCTGGCGCGTCGCCTGGTGGGCCGCCACCACCCGCCGCCGCCGGCCCACCCCCCGCACCCCCCACCTCCCAGCCAACCCCACCCCACGCCAACCCACCGCCAACCCCGACATCCCCACCGACCACCCCGACAACGTCACCACCAGCCACAGCGCCTAACCACCACCAGACCGACCCCCACCCGTCACCCCCCGCAGCCGCCACATCACCCAGAACAGCCACCCCGGGCATGCCAAAGGGTCGGGCACGCACATCCCCGTGCCCGACCCCGCAACCACCGACAAACAGCCCCGCTACGCGGTACGCCGGCCCTCACCGGTCCCGCGCAGCACCGCCAACCGCTCCGCCAGAACCTCCTCCAGATCATCGGTGGTCCGGCGCTCCATCAACATGTCCCAGTGCGTCCGCGGCGGCTTCGACTTCTTCGGCTCAGGCCGCTCACCATCGACGATCACCGACGCCCCACCACAGACCTTGCACTCCCACACCGACGGCACCTCCGCCTCAGCCGCGAAGGGCATGGTGAACTGGTGGCCGTTGGGGCAGTCGTAGGACGCCGACTGCCGTGGGGCAAGCTCGGTGCTGCGGTCAGTCTCGTAGGACACTGCACCGAGACGGCTTCCCCGCAGGATGCGCTCGCCCATATAACTCCTCCGAGCGTCGAGACGTGTGCAACTACCCCTCGACAACGTTCTGGCCAGCCGAGACGTTCCCGCCGAGGAAGGACCCGTAACACAATCATGAACGCGCAGCGTCCCCACCCCACAGCGAAACGCCCCACCCGTCCCATCCGCACCCTGCACACGGCCACCCTCGGCATCACCCGCGCCACCGTCGGCACCCTCGTGCTCACCCGCGCCGTGGACACCCTGCGCATCACCGGCGTCGACCGACTCACCGCCACCCGCCTGGCCTGGGTCGCCCGCCTCGCCGGCATCCGCGACCTCGCCCTCGGCGCCGGCCTGCTCGCCGCGATGACCACCGGCCGCGACACCACCACCTGGCTGTGGGCCGGAATGATCGCCGACGCCGCCGACGTTTCCGTCTTCGCGACCTCCACCGCCCGCGGCCACCTGCCACCCGCCATCGGCACCCTCATGGCCACCGCCGCCCTCGGTGGCGTCGCCGCCGCCGCCCCCCTGACCCGCACCGGACCGGGGGAGTGACCCCACCACCCCGTCGCATCGCCCATCGACGAATCCACCCAGAAAGGACCCCGTGACGCCATGACCACCAGCGACCACGCCACCCCCACCGGCCCCGACGCCGCCGACGTCACCAAGACCGACGAGCAGTGGCGCGCCGAACTCTCACCCCAGCGTTACGCCATCCTGCGCCAGGCCGCCACCGAACCCCCCTTCACCGGCGCCTACACCTACAGCAAGGAAACCGGCACCTACCGCTGCGGCGGCTGCGGCGCGGCGCTNTTCACCTCCGACACCAAGTACGACTCCGGCTCCGGCTGGCCCAGCTTCACCGAACCCGCCGTCGCTGACGCCGTCGAACTCGTCGAGGACCGCTCCCACGGCATGATCCGCACCGAGGTCCGCTGCGCCCGCTGNAGGGGACACCTCGGCCACGTCTTCGACGACGGCCCCGNCCCCACCGGCCAGCGCTACTGCATGAACAGCCTCGCCCTCGACCTCGACACCCACTGACCCACCCCAGCCCGTGGACCGGGCCGCCGCCGGTGCACTGACGCACCGGCCGGCCCACCCACCACCTGCCACCCAAGACGACCCAGCACCCCCAAAAAACTGTCGGTGCCCCCGCCTACCGTCACTGCCATCCCGCCACCGACCCCGGGGGAGGCACACCATGGAAACCGAACTGCAGTTCGACTGGCACCGGCGGCGCGCCGCCTGGATCCGCGACACCATCCACCGCCACGGCTGGGCCGTCCAGGCCGTCCTCGCCGAACCCGACACCGGCGAACCCGACTACGCCTACACCATCGGCCTCACCGCGCTGCACCACCCCGAACTGCTCATCGCCGGCCTGCACCCNCACGACGCCGCCGCCCTGCTCAACCTGCTCGCCACCCGCATCCGCGCCGGCGACCCCCCGCCAGCCGACACCACCCTCGACGACCTCGCACCCCCCAGACGCCACCACCTACTCACCCTCAACCCCGCCGCCAGCGACGAGCTGCTGCTCCACGCCAACGCCACCTACCAGCACCCCGACGGCCCACCCGTCACCGCCCTCCAGATCATCTGGAGTGACCCCGCCGGCACCCTGCCCTGGGAAACCGGCTGCACCGGCGACGCCGCCCACCAGCCCCTCGCCGGCCCACCCCCCGACACCGCGGGGGACAGGCCCCACCCCTGACCGCACCCATCCAGCGCCNCGGTACCCAGGCGGCGGTGCCACCCGAACACCGCCGAGACACCGGGGCCACGCGGGGCGCGCGCCAACTCAGACCACGCCGACGCCGGGGGAGTCAGGCAACCACCCTCAGTAACCCACCAGAAAACACCACCACCGACGACCAGCACACCCGGCCGACCTGCTCGACCGCTCGAACCTGGCAACCGGACCGCGACAACGACAACGACAACGATCACCAGCGTGACGATCACCAACCTCCAGCTCCAGCACCCAGCCCACCCGGCNACCAGCATGCACATCCACCTGGAACACGTCACCCACCAAGCCAACCCACACAGCCAAAAACCCAGCAACCACTACCCCACCGCACGCGCCGATAATGCACATTATGTCAAGTAGAGATTGATCGGCCGCTCCCCCCGTTCGCCCCGACTCCCGGCCAGCAGGAGGCCCGCGACGAACAGGATCTGCCGCTACCGCGGACCTCGTGCCGCCCGCCCCCCGGAAGATTGACTTCGATTTCGATCCAGCCCGAAGGCCGACAGATCACAAGATCACATCCAACACGAGCAAGTTGATCATGACTTCTCCCCCGGCGGTCAGCTGCATGGCTGGGTGGAGTTGTTGTTGATCATTATGTGAAGTGACGTCAACAGCGTTGATTATCTTTATGGAGGATGGCCGATCAGACGTGGCCGGCGGTTCCGCGGAATACCACGATCGCCGGAGGCTCACGAGCTCGCACCGGACCGCGTCCGTTCACAAGCGGACGACGCACGCCTGCGGGCTGCCTACCCCCCGCCGAAGGCGTAGATCACTTCAGAGGTGAGAAGGTGATCTGCGTCGGTACGAAGCAGATCGGCCAGGGTTTCGGTGTAGTCGCGCTGGAACATCTCCACCTGCTCGAGAGTGAGGGTGGCGATCGCGTCGTGGTGCGGGCCGCGGGTGTGGGCCTCCCAGGCATGTTCCAGGTCACGGGAGGAGAAGCGGATGGTCTCCCCCACCTGCTTCGCCGGGGTGAACCCGGCGTCACGCAGTGCCCGATGGCATCGCGTCCGCGTTCCCAGGGCGGTGGCCGGGTCGGTGAGGGCCAGTCCGTGGCGGCGGGCATGGTCGCGAAAGATTCTGGCCGCGACGGGGAAACCCGCCGCCATCGTCGAGAAACCGATCTGCCCACCGGGTGCCAGCAGCCGGCGCCATTCCCCCAGCGCCGCCTGGACCGGCAGGTAGAGCAGGCCGGCGGAGCAGAGGACCAGGTCGAACGAGCCGTCCCCGAACTGGGGCAGGGTGGTGGCGTCCGCCCTGACCAGCTCGATGGTCGTCAGTCCGGCCGCGTCGATTGCCTGCCGGGCCCGGGCGAGCATGCCTGCGGAGATATCGACGCCGACCACCTGTCCGGTCGGTCCGACGGCCCGGGCGGCGGCGATCGCGGCGAGCCCGGTACCGGTCGCGGCGTCCAGGATGCGCATGCCCGCGGTGGGGGCGGCGAGTTCGACGAGCCGTTCGGCGTAGCGGATGTGCCAGGTGTGGTTGCTGTAGGTCGCGGCACGCCCGTCGAAGACGGTCTCGGCGCTGCCCTGCGAGTCGGCCGCCGCCACAGAAGGTGATCATGGCACAGCCGCGTGGCCGTGGTGGTCGAATCCCGCTTCCGGGTCGGTGCGGTTGCCGTCACCGAACCGGTTGCGGGCCGCGGAGCATCGTGGCATGACAGAACGACTCGTTTCCGCGTCCTGCCTGTGCCAGGGTCCTGGGGTGAGCAGCGAGGAAGAGCTGTTGCCGGGGAATGTCACGACCGGTGTGGTACGGGTGGGTCAGACTGTTCGCCGCCCGGTCGGACCANGGACGGACGCGGTCGATGCGCTGCTGGAACACCTGCACGCGGTGGGTTTCACCGGCGCCCCTCGCCCGCTGGGACGGGACGCGCAGGGACGCCAGGTGCTGGAGTACATCCCCGGCGAGCTCGGTGCGGTGGCGGGCACGTACTCGGTGGCAGAGCTGTTCTCGATCGGTCGGATGCTGGCGGACCTGCACCGGGCACTCGCCGGCTTCGCGCCGCCGGCCGGCGCGGTGTGGAACAGGGTCATTCCGCCGGATCGGGAGGACTTCGTCTGCCAGAACGACGTGGCGCCATGGAACCTCGTGAGGTCTGCTCGGGGGTGGGTGCTGATCGACTGGGATGGAGCGGCACCGAGTTCCCGGTTGTGGGATCTTGCGTACGCAGCGCAGAGCATGGCGGGTCTGCGGGCCGATCGGCCGGTGGCGGAGTCGGCGGCGCGGTTGCGCACCGTCGTTGACGGTTACGGCTTGGATGAGGCGTCGAGGCCGGCGTTGGCGAGCATGC
This sequence comes from Frankia sp. CpI1-P, assembly GCF_001421075.1. Taxonomy (NCBI): domain Bacteria; kingdom Bacillati; phylum Actinomycetota; class Actinomycetes; order Frankiales; family Frankiaceae; genus Frankia; species Frankia sp. CpI1-P. The sequence continues at coordinate 246,091 of NZ_LJJX01000001.1, forward strand.
TGGGCCGACGCGCCAGAGCGATGTACAACCTGTTGCGCGATGGCGCCCGACGGCAGCGTCAGCCGTGGGCCAGGATCTGGGTCGAGGACGGGCCTTACTGGCGCGCGACCTCCGAATATCTGGCGGCCCGGACCGAGGTGTGGACAGCCGCCCTGCGATGACGCTTGGGCGCCGGCTCAGGTGGCGGGCGTGGCCGCAAAGAACGGCCGCAAAGAACGGTTCGGCTCCCCCAGGTTGCGGGTTCGGATCGCCTTTCTTGTTGATTAAGAAAGGCGATCCTTCGTCAACGGCGTTGATTATCTTGGGGGTGGTGGGCGGGCGGCGGGCTCAGTGGGCGGCGTCGGACCAGCGGTGCAGGATGGACACGTCGGCGACGAACCGGACCCCGCTGGCCGTCGACCAGTAGGCGGCCGTGGCGGCAAGAGCGCGGCGCAGCAGGTCGGCGGCGGCCTCGGCGTGCGCGATGGGGACGTGCAGGAGCAGTTCGTCGTGCAGGCAGAGCACGATCTCGCCGCCGAGGGCGGGCAGCTCGGCGCGGACGGTCACCGCCCAGGCCTTGAACAGTTCGGCGGCGGGGCCCTGGATGACGGCGTTGCGGGCGAAGCGGCCGCGGGCCTGCTCGGTGACCCCGCCGGCGGCCGGGGAGGCCTCGTCGGGCGGCGCCGGGTCGGTCAGACCCCGGGGTGGGCGCGGCGTGGGGGCGAGGCGGACGAGCCGGCCGCCGTAGGTGCGCAGGTCGCGGCCGGAGCGGCCGGCGGCGTCGGCGGCGTCGAGGTAGGCCAGCGCGGTCGGGTAGGCGCGGCGCATCCGGCGCAGGGCCTCGCCGGCCGAGCCGGTGGTCTGGCCGTACATGGCGGCGAGCATCGCGATCTTGGCCTGCGGGCGGTCGCGACCGAGCTGCGCCGCGACGGGGGCGTACATGTCGTCGGCCTGGGTGGCCGCGGCGAGGGCGGGGTCGGCGGAGACGACGGCGAGGACCCGGGGTTCGATCTGGCCGAGGTCGGCGCGGACGAACACCCGGCCCGGTTCGGCGACGACGGCGGCGCGTAGGTCGGCGGGCAGGTTGTGCAGGCCGGCCTGGGCGGTCATCCGCCCGGCGGCGCCGTCGCTGCCGTGCCAGGCGCCGCGCAGCCGGCCGTCCGGGGCGACGTGGGTGTCGAGCCAACGGTGGCCGTAGGTCGTGGCGATCCGCTCGGTGCGCCGCCAGGCCAGCAGCGCGGCGACGGCGGGATGGGCGTCGCGCAGCGGTTCGAGGCGGCCCGAGCGGGTGTCGGGGACGTCGATGCCCACCGCGCGCAGCGCGGCTCGCACGGCGGCGGGGTTGCGCAGGTCGACGGGGCCGCGCAGGTGGGCGAGGACGGGGGCGTCGCGGCGGCGGCGGGCGGCGAGCTCGTCGGCGTCGGTGCGCGGCGGCGGGCCGACGATCTCGGCGAGCAGCGTCTCGGCGGTGGCGCGGTCGATGGGCAGGCCGTCGCGTTCGAGTTCGCGGGCGAGCAGCTCCGCGGCGGATTCGGCGCGGGCGGTCAGGACGGCGAGGCTGGTCCGGCCGGGGCGGGCGCGCCGGTCGGCGAGGCCGTTCAGCGCGGCCTGCTGACGGTGCTGGGCCTGCAGCGCGAGCGCGGCGAGGGCGGCGGCGCGGCGCAGCGCCTCACCGGGCCCGGCGGCCCGGTGCAGCCAGCCGGCGTCGAGCTGGCCATCCCCCGCCAGTGGCCCGTCCGCACCGCCGAGGCCGAACCCGCCGCCAGCACTGAACGCACCGCCAGCGCCGAGGGGTCCGCCAGCGCCGACGGGTTCGCGGGTACCGCGGGTGTCGACTCCCCCACCGGCGCTGATTCCCTCGGCGCCGGTGGGGTCGAGGCGATGCCGGGCAGCGGGGTCGTCGCCGGTGCCCTCCCACAGGCCGAGCTGGCCCGGCGCGACCCGCGCGGCGGGGCCGGGAGGTCGGGACGGCGGGGGTGGCAGGGGCAGGCCGGCGGCGGCGGCCCACACGGCGGCCGGGTCGTCACGGCGCCCGCCGTGCAGCAGCCGGTGCACGGCGGCGAGATCCCAGCAGGCGGCGAGGCGCACCTGGGTGGCTGGCGGCACCGCCGCCGACGCCGACCACCACACCCAGCGCGGGGCGCAGCGCCGCTCGATCTCGGCGACCAGTTCGGCGGCCTCGGCCGGCTCGGGCGCGGACACCACCAGGGTGACGGGCGTGCTGGTCGGGTGAGACGGCGGGAGCGGCGGCGGGCCGGCGGGCAGGTGGTGGGCCAGGGCGAACCCGACTTTTGGGAGGACCACGAGCGCCAGGGGTTGACGCGGGGCGAACTCCCCCGACCACAGGTCCGCGAGTGGTCCCGCGGCCGGGTGCGACGGNCTGGCCGGCGTCATCGTTCGATTCTCACCACCGGGTCCGACAGTTCGCGCCGGCCCGGTGGCGGGGGGCCGGCGCGCGTGGCCGGGCGGGCGAGCCTGGCCGGGTGCGCGGTGCCGTGGTCAGATGGACCGTCATGGTGGCCGGGAAAGCGGAAATGCCCCCGTTGGAAACGTGGAGCGGTAAGAATCCCCGTCGACGAGGGATGCGCGTACCACGGGGGAAGGGTGGATTCATGGCGGGGCGGGACAACGAGTACGAACGTCCCATCCTGCTCGGCTGCGGTGGGTGCGACGCCCGGTGGACGGCGCTGACCGCGGCGCACTGCCCGACCTGTCATGCCACGTTCGCGGGGGCCACGACCGGTTTCGACGCCCACCGGGTGAACGGGGTCTGCCAGCCCCCGCAGCTGGTCGGTCTGCGTCATGACCGGGGCTACTGGCTGGTCGCGGGCGAGCAGCCGCCGGGACGCCTCCTGCACCGCTCCCGGGAGGGGGCCGGCGGGCACGGTGACCCTCGCGGATCGGCCGGGCCCCCCGGCGGCGAGGTGCGGATGGCCGGCTGACCGGGCCGGCCGAACGGCGCTCCGGCCCCACGGCAGGCTGGCCGGACGGCAGGCTGGCCGGACGGTCGGCTGCGTCAGCGGGCCTGCTCGGCGGCGCAGGCCCGGCGGGCCGCGATGCGTTCGGCGGTCGGCCAGCGCACGTCGTGGGCCCAGCCCAGGCGTTCGAACCAGCGGATGAGCGCGGCGCTCGGGTCGACCTGACCGGGCAGGACGCCGTGGCGGGCGCTGGTGGGGNCGGCATGGNGCAGGTTGTGCCAGGACTCCCCCAGCGACGGCACGGCCAGCCACCAGACGTTCCGCGACTGGTCGCGGGTGGTGAAGGGCCGTTCGCCGATGAGGTGGCAGATCGAGTTGATGGAGAACGTGACGTGGTGCAGCAGGGCGATGCGCACCAGGGAGCCCCAGAACAGGGCGGTGAGCGCGCCGGTCCACGACATGCTCCACAGCCCGCCAGCCACCGGTGGGATCAGGACCGAGGCGNCCACGCACCAGGGGAACGCGGCGGCGACGGCGGCGACGTCGCGGTCGGCGAGCAGATCGGGGCAGAACCGCTTCGGGCAGGTGCGGTGGCGGTTGAACAGCCAGCCGACGTGGGCGTGCAGGAAGCCCCTGGTCACTCCGACGGCGCTGCGGCCGAAGCGCCAGGGTGAATGGGGATCGGCGGCGGCGTCGGAGTACTTGTGGTGGCGGCGGTGGGCGGCGACCCAGTCGGTGACGCTCATCTCGACGGCGAGGCTGCCGGCCAGGGCGAGGCCGATGCGCAGGGGCCGGCTGGCCTTGAAGGAGCCGTGGGTGAACAGGCGGTGGTAGCCCACGGTGATCCCGAAGCCGGAGATCAGGTACATCACCCCGCCGATGACGATGTCGTGCCAGCCCAGTCCGTGTCCCCAGGCCACGGGCACCGCCAGGGCCACCGCGAGGAGGGGGACGGCGAGGAACANCAGCAGCAGGATCTGTTCGAGGGGGGTCTTCAGATCGGGGGCGATGTCGGGGCGGGCAGGCGGGCCCGCGTCGATACGCTGGAATGTCGATTCGGTCGATTCGGAGGACACATATTTCCTCTCACGAGGTTCGTCGGATACCCGGCAACCCTCGTCGGTTCTCCGAGCCGGGTCACGGGTGCTGGCCACCGGAACACCGGTTCGGGTCCGCCCCAACAGTAGACGGGGGTGTGCCCGCCGGTCGGCGGCGGCGCGCGTCAGGCACGATCGAGGGACCATGACACTCACCGACCACCTTCCCGCGTCCTCGTATCCGGTGGCCGGCGCCGCCGACGATGTACCCGGCGAGCCGGATCCGGACACCCTGTACGACGCCTTCACCGCCTGGGTCGCCGAGCAGGGCCTGGAACTCTATCCCGCCCAGTCCGAGGCGCTCATCGAGATCGTCTCCGGGTCGAACGTCATCCTGGCGACGCCGACGGGGTCGGGGAAGAGCCTGGTGGCGGCCGGGGCGCACTTCGCGGCGCTGGCCGCCCGGCGGCGGACGTTCTACACCGCGCCGATCAAGGCGCTGGTGTCGGAGAAGTTCTTCGCGCTGTGCGCGATGTTCGGGGCGGCGAACGTCGGGATGATGACGGGTGACGCCTCCGTCAACGACACCGCGCCGATCGTCTGCTGCACGGCGGAGGTGCTGGCGAACATCGCGCTGCGCGACGGGGTGGCCGCCGACGTCGGTCAGGTCGTCATGGACGAGTTCCACTACTACGCCGATCCGGAGCGGGGGTGGGCGTGGCAGGTGCCGCTGCTGGAGCTGCCGCGCACCCAGTTCGTGCTGATGTCGGCGACGCTCGGCGACGTGTCGATGTTCGAGGCGGATCTGACGCGGCGCACCGGGCGGCCGACGGCGGTGGTCCGCTCGGCGCAGCGGCCGGTGCCGTTGTTCTACCGGTTCGTCACGACCCCGCTGCACGAGACGATCGGTGAGCTGCTGGAGACCCATCAGGCGCCGGTGTACGTCGTGCACTTCACCCAGGCGCAGGCGTTGGAACGGGCGCAGGCGCTGATGAGCGTGAACGTGTCGTCGCGGGCGGAGAAGGACCAGATCGCGGCGACGATCGGGAACTTCCGGTTCGCCGCCGGGTTCGGCAAGGTGCTGTCCCGGCTGGTGCGCCACGGCATCGGGGTGCACCACGCGGGGATGCTGCCGAAGTACCGCCGCCTGGTCGAGCAGCTCGCGCAGGCGGGGCTGTTGAAGGNGATCTGCGGGACGGACACGCTCGGGGNGGGGATCAACGTGCCGATCCGCACGGTGGTGTTCACGTCGCTGTCGAAGTACGACGGGACGCGGGTACGGCTGCTCTCGGCGCGGGAGTTCCACCAGATCGCCGGGCGGGCCGGGCGGGCCGGGTACGACTCGGTGGGCAACGTCGTCGTGCAGGCTCCCGATCATGTGGTGGAGAACATGCGGGCGTTGGCGAAGGCCGGCGACGACCCGAAGAAGCGGCGCAAGGTGGTGCGCAAGAAGCCGCCGGAGGGCACCGTCGGCTACGGGGAGCCGACGTTCGACCGGCTGGTGGCCGCCGAGCCGGAGCCGTTGACGTCGCAGTTCACGGTGACGCACGCGATGCTGCTCAACGTCGTCAACCGGCCCGGGGACGCGTTCGCGTCGATGCGTCACCTGCTCACCGACAACCATTCGGATCTCCCGACGCAGCGCCGGCTGATCCACCGGGCGATCGCGATCTACCGGGCGCTGCTGGCCGCCGGCGTGGTGGAGAAGCTCGACTCCCCCGACGAGCTGGGCCGCAACGTGCGGGTGACCGGGGATCTNCAGCTCGACTTCGCGCTCAACCAGCCGCTGTCGCCGTTCGNGCTGGCCGCGCTCGAACTGCTCGACCCGGCGTCGCCGACGTACGCCCTCGACGTGCTGTCGGTGCTGGAGGCGACGTTGGACAACCCCCGCCAGGTGCTGCACGCGCAGCTGACCAAGGCTCGGGGGGAGGCGGTGGCGGCGATGAAGGCCGAGGGGATCGAGTACGACCGGCGGATGGAGCTGCTGGAGGAGGTGACCTATCCGCAGCCGTTGGGTGAGCTGCTCGCCGCGGCGTTCGCGACGTACCGGCGGGGTCATCCCTGGGTCGACGACTACGAGCTGGCACCGAAGTCGGTGGCCCGGGAGCTGTATGAGCGGGCGATGACGTTCGCCGAGTACGTGGCGTTCTACGGGCTGGCCCGCTCCGAGGGGCTGCTGCTGCGCTACTTCGCCGACGCCTACAAGGCACTGCGCCAGACGGTGCCGGAGGACGCGCGCACCGACGAGGTCATCGACCTCACCGAGTGGCTCGGGGAGCTGGTGCGCCAGACCGACTCCAGCCTGCTCGACGAGTGGGAGCGGCTGAGCAACCCCGATCCCGACGCGGCCGCCGGGGCCGGGGCGGGGGCGGTCGACGAGCGGCCGCCGGCGGTGACGGGCAACCTCCGGGCGTTTCGGGTGCTGGTCCGCAACGCGTTGTTCCGCCGGGTGGAGCTGGCCGCGCTGCGCCGCTACGACCTGCTCGGCGAGCTCGACGGCCCGGGGGCCGGAGCCGGCCTCGGGGCGGGAGTCGGCCTCGGGGCGGGAGTCGGCCTCGGGGCGGGAGTCGGCCCCGGGGCTGGGGTGGCCGCGGGGGACGGTCCGGTGTTCGACGCGGCGGGTTGGGAGCGGGCGCTGGCCGGCTACTATGCCGAGCACGACGAGATCGGCACCGGCCCGGACGCGCGCGGGCCGGGGTTGCTGCTGCTCGACGAGCGGCCCGGGGTGTGGACGGCGCGGCAGATCTTCGACGATCCGGCCGGGGACCACGACTGGGGGATCAGCGCGGAGATCGACCTCGCCGCCTCCGACGAGGCCGGGGTGGCGATGGTCCGGGTGACCGCCGTCGACCGGCTCTGACCGGGTACACCGTCGGGCCCCTTCGACCGGGGTCACCTCGCGATCCGGGCCGGGGCGCGCGACCCGAGCGGTATCGTCACCCTGTGAGTACCGTACGGGTCTTCCTCCTGGATGACCACGAGATCGTCCGCCGGGGAATTCGGGAGATGCTCTCCGAGACCGGTGACGTCGACGTCGTCGGCGAGGCGTCCACCGCGGCCGAGGCGCTGCGCCGGATCCCCGCCACCAGACCGAACGTGGCGGTGCTCGACGCGCGGCTGGAGGACGGCAACGGCATCGACGTCTGCCGTGACCTGCGCTCGGCGCATCCCGATATCGGCTGCCTGATCCTCACCTCCTACGACGACGACGACGCATTGTTCGCCGCGATCATGGCCGGGGCCGCCGGCTACCTGCTCAAGCAGATCAAGGGCACGGACCTGGTCGGGGCGATCCGCACGATCGCCGCCGGCCGCTCCCTGCTCGATCCGGCGGTCACCCAGCGGGTGCTGACCCGGCTGCGGGAGGGTCCGGCGGAGGACCGCAAGCTCGCGGCGCTGGGCGAGCGGGAGCGCCAGATCCTCGTCCTCATCGCGGAGGGTCTGACCAACCGGCAGATCGCCGGGCGGATCCACCTGTCGGAGAAGACGGTCAAGAACTACGTCTCGGCGATCCTGGAGAAGCTGGAGCTGTCCAGCCGCACCCAGGCCGCCGTCTACGCGACCCGCATCGACAAGTAGCGCCCCGCCGGCGCCGCCCCTCCACCGACCCGTCCGGTCCTGACCCCGGCCGGCGCGCCGGCGACGGCGTCGGATCGCGGCGCGGTGCCGCTGGGTGCGTCACGGTCGTCGGCGCAGGTCGTGCGCGGGACTGTCCCTGGCGCCGATGCTGAGACAGACGTTCTCGCGAGCGGNCAGCCCGGCGAGGTCCACCGTGACAACGACCTCGCGCCCGTCGTGCAGCAGGATGCTCAGCGCCTTCATGTCGGTCACCCCGAGGCCGTACGTCGCGGCGGCGGCCGAGCCGGCGGGCGTGTCCGCCCGGCGCTGTCCTTCACCGGTGAGGTCACATTGCAACGGTTCCCGGCGCGGCCGGTCAGTCGAGATGGCTCTGGACGGCCTGCAACGCCTCGGCGACGGTGACGGCGGTGCGGATCACCGCGGCCGACGGCCACGGGTCGGCGCGCGCGGCCATCGCCCGGTGGATGGCCACCGTGGCCTCGGACGGGTCGGGGCCGGCGGCCATGCGCCGGGCGATGCGCGCCGCGGCGACCTCGGGTGCGGTCACGCAGTGCAGCTCCACCAGGTCCGCGTAGACGTCGGCGGCGAGGGTGGCGGCGGCGGCGCGGTGGCGCGCGCTGGACCAGGAGGCGTCGAGCACGACGCTCTCCCCCCGGCACAGCGCCGCCCGGGCCCGGCGCAGCATCTCGGCGTAGGTCGCGTCGGTGATCTCCGGGGCGTAGCGGCCGACGCCGAACTGGGCGTCGAACCCCGCCGCGTCGAACCCCACCGCCTCGCCGTCGGCCGACGGCGAGGCGCCATCAGTGTGCTGCTGGGGCGGGGCCTCGGCGGGCGGCTTGCCCACCAGCTCCTGGCGGATGATGTCGGAGCGCAGCAGGACCCAGCCGTCGCCGACCTCGGCGAGCCGGCTGGCCAGCGTCGTCTTGCCGGTGCCGGGCAGCCCGCCGACGACGACCAGCCGGACGCGGCCGGCGCGCAGGTGGCGGTGGGCGACGGCGAGCAGCCTGCGGGCGTTCTCCGCGGCGTCGGGGTCCCCCTGGCCGCCGCGGATGCAGGCCACCTTCGCCCGCACGAACGCCCGGTAGGCGACGTAGAAGTGCTGCAGTGACCGGGGATGTACCTCGCCGCTGAACTCGCGGTAGGCCTCCAGGAACTCGGCGGCCTCCTCCGGGGCGCCGAGACGCTCCAGGTCCATGGCGAGGAAGGCGACGTCGCCGAGGACGTCACCGAAGCGCAGCCGCGGATCGAACTCGATGCAGTCGAGGATGCGGGGGCCGTCGTCGAGGCAGAAGATGTCGTCGGCGAGCAGGTCGCCGTGCCCGTCGCGGATCCAGCCGGCCCGGGTGCGTTCGGCGAGCAGCTCGGCGCGTCCGGCGAGGTAGCGCAGCGCCAGGCGGCCGATGTCGTCGACGACCGCCGCGTCGAGCTGGGTGCCGCGGTAGGCGGCGATGCCGGCCATCCCCTCCCGCCACAGGTCCTCCAGGGTGGCCTGCTCCCCCGCGGTGGCGATCAGCGGGGAGGTCTCGCACCGCTGGTGGAACACCGCCAGCGCCCGGGCGACCGAGCGCAGCGCCGGGCCGAGCAGGTGGCCGCGGCGCACCAGGGTCGACAGCCGGCGGCTGGTCGGCATCCGCCGCATGACGACGAGATGGTCGATCACCTCGCCGGAGTCGTCGCACAGGTCGGCGACGCCGAGGTAGACGTCGGGGGCGAGGCGGCGGTTGAGCGCCACCTCCGCCAGGCACACCGCCTCCCGGGTCCGCCGTTCGGTGAAGTCGAGGAACCCCAGGTCGACGGGTTTCTTGCGCTTGTAGACCCGGTCGGCGGTCAGGTAGAGCACGGCGCTGTGCGTCTCGCGGGTCTCGGCCGCGGCGAGCTCGGCGAACGACGGGGCCGGTAGTCGAGGCGGCACGGACGCGCCGGCGAGGGACGCCGGCCCGGTCGACGCCGTCTCGCCGCCCGGCCTGGTTCCGCCCGGCCCGGTTCCGGCCGGGGAGGTGCCCGGCGACGAGGTGCCGGCCGACGAGGTGCCGGGCGGCGACGGGCTACCGGCGTTGCGGCTGTCGCCGGCCCCTTCGCCGGGCAGGGCATCCCGCACATACTGGACGGTCATGGCCTCTCCCGGGGTTGCGTGAAAGTCTCACGATCCTGACGGTCGACGCCCCGTTCCACCGTCGAACAGTCGAACACAGGCGTTCGATGGTTCTCCTTCGTCATGCTCGCCGTCCGTCGGCGATCTCACGACCGCCAGAGGTTGCCTACCCGGGGGACGTTCGGACCACCCTCGGTGGACATCCGTCCCGGATCAGGGCCGTGCCCTGCACGCGAGAACTCGCCCTGCACGCGCGACCTCACCGGCCGGGCAGGGCGACCCTCGGCCGGGAGCGGGGAAGCACCCTCAGCGGTCCTCGAACTGGCGCAGGAACGCCTCCCGCTCGGCGGTCGCCCGGTTGACCGCGGCCTCGGCCCGGGCGAAGGCGTCGTCGTCGAGTAACAGCTCCCCGCAGTACCGGTCGANGAGTCCGGCGAGGGTCAGCAGAATCGCGCGCAGCTCGGCCGGGGTCGCCGCGATCCACGGCCAGGCGTTCTCCCGCATTCCGTAAACCGTGTGCAGAATGTCCTGGACGCTGAGCGCGCGTGGCCGGGGGGCCGGCACGCCGCCGACGGCCGGCGCGGAATCGGCCGACCATATCCCGACCCTGGCTCCGAGCGCCCAGGACGTCCACGGATCGCAGGCGACGTCGAACATTCGCCGGCCACCCCGGAACTGGACATGCCAGCAGGTCCGTTTGGCGAGGAAAAGCCCGTACTTCTCGGCCAGCGGCTCCAGAATCTCCATCGCCGCCAGGTCGAACTCGGCTCCGGCTCGCCCGCCGGCGGCGCCGTCGCCGTGCCCGTGTCGCATCGCCAGCCACCTCAGCCTTCCGGTCCGAGCTCCCGCCGGCCGGCTGCGCGGGCGCGACGGGGCACGCCTGCGTCGCCGGGTCGCGCCTGCGACGCCGACGGCTTCGGGAACCCGCGCTGAACTGTAGAAGACAACCGGGGATCGTGTAACGGAAATCGAGCCGCTTGTCCCTGGGATCGGGGATTGTTGGCCCGTCCGGCCGGTGCCGTGCAGGTCAGCCACCCCCGAATATCCGAAACGGGACGACAAACAGGTCACGAGTCGGCGGGGTTGACCCCCGAACGAGAAAGAGAACCGCAGGTCAGCCTGCCGCACCAGAACCACGGAAACCGATGGTGACCAGTCGGGGACGCATCGCCGACGACAGGACAACCCGATGGTTCCACCACGGATGGGCCATCCAGGGACCACGAAAGACCTACAGCTCACCTCCATCGGGAGGGGGTCCGCGCCGGGCGCCGCGCCCGGCGGCCGGCGGCGGGCTGCAGGTCGCGCACCGGACAGCGGCGGGAGGCAAACGGTGGTCGCGCGCCGGGGCGATCTCGGTAGCATCGCCGCAATCACCGCGCCGGCGCGTCCCCGGGCGAGCCGCCGACCAGGGCCGGCCGGCCTCGGACGGACCGGGCGCGGCGCCCGGCCGGGGAGCCGGACCCGCACACCCTGGGAGCACAGATGACCTCGCCATGGCAACCGCAGGACCAGCCGCCCGGCTACCAGGGGCAGCCCGAGCACCCCGACCAGAAGCCCGCGGCCCAGGGCCAGCCCGGATACCCCGAGCAGCCGCCCCCCGGCTACCAGCAGGGCTACCCGAGCCAGCAGGGCTACCCGAGCCAGGACAGCTACCCGGGCCCGCCCCCCGGCTTCCCCGGCCAGCCCGGCTATGAGGGTCAACCTGGCTACGAGGGCCAGCCTGGCTACCAGGGCCAGCCCGGCTACCCGAACCAGCCCGGCTACCAGGGCCAGCCTGGCTACCCCGGGCCGATGGGCTACGGACCGCCGCCCGGGTACGGTCCGCCGCCCGGGTACGGCGGTGCGGCGCCCTACGACCCTTCCGCCCCGTTCGGCCGGCACCCGTTGACCGGGGAGGCCTACTCGGACAAGCAGAAGCTGACCGCCGGACTGCTGCAGATCCTGCTCGGCACGGTCGGCGCCGGCCGCTGGTACCTCGGCAACACCGGCATCGCGCTGGCGCAGCTGTTCACCTGCGGCGGGCTGGGCGTCTGGGCGTTGATCGACGGCGTGATGATGCTGACGGGCAACGTCCGCGACCGGCACGGCCGGCCGTTGCGTGACTGAGCCGCCCCCGTCCACGGATCCCGCCGACGCCCCATCCGGGTCGCCGGCGGATCCGGCGGGACCGCTCCCGCCCCCGAACCCGCCCGCCCCGCCTTCCCTTTCCCCGACGCGGCCGCCCACAGCACAACCGCCCGCAGCGGCGGCGACCGGGCCGGCGGCCACCCGATCGGGCCGGCGCCGCGCCGCGGTCTGGGGCGTCGCCGCGGCGGCCGTGGCCGGCCTGACCTACCTGGCGGGCCACGATCCGCACGACCCGTCGACGGCGATGCCCGGCTGCCCCATACACCGGGTCACCGGCCTGGACTGCCCGGCCTGCGGAACCCTGCGCGCCACCTACGACGTGCTGCATGGACGGTGGGCGGCGGCCGGCCACGACAACGTGTTCGTGCTGGCCTGCGCCCCGCTGCTCGCCGGCCTGCTCGCCCGCCAGGCCCGGGCGGTGCGCGACGACCGGTACGCCCCCCTGCCCGCGCCGCTGGCCTACGGGCTCGGCGGCGCGGCGCTGGTCTGGATGATCGTGCGTAACCTGCCCGGCTGGCCGCTCACCCCCGGCTCGCCCGGCTGACTGTCGGTCCGCCTGGCCGGGGCCCGTGTCGGCTCCCGACCCGAATGATCATTTTGGCGCGCCGCGCTGTCAACACCGTTGATTATCTTGATATCGACAGGGAGGTTCCGGTGCGCCGCCGGCGGGCGGAAGTCCTGGCAGCGGGCGCGGACCCCCGGCCCGCGAGGCGGTGTGCACGGGAGCGACGCCACCCGTCTCTTCCGCAGGGATAAATCGGACGCCGAACCCTGTGGAAGAACCATGGAGGCGCTCTCCCACGCAGCCGCCGCCGACGCAGNCGCCGCCGACGCACGAGCCGTCGCCCACGCCTCCCACACACGCGAAGGGCAGGGCCTAGCGGCGGTCGGGCTCGGAGCCGACCAGACCGGAGCCGGTCTGCGCCGGCTGGTCCGGGATCCCGACGGTCTCGGCGTCGGGCTCGGTCGGCGGGCCACCCGCGCGCACCGGGAACGCCAGGGCCTCCATCTGCGCGCGGCGATCGGGCGGGATGACCGTCGGCGCGCCCTCGACGAGGTGGACCAGGATGCTGTCGCACAGGCCGAGGCAGACGCCGTCGCGGAACAGCCCCGCGCTGTGCACGAACGAGGTGGTGCCGATCCGGCCGACCCCACAGCCGACGACGTACGTCGCGGGATAGCGCGCCTCGGCCAGGTAGTGGATGGAGACGTTGGCGACGACGAAGGTGAAGTTCTCGAACGGCACCGGCCTGCCGTCGGTGAAGATCCGCCAGTCCAGCGTGATGCGGGCGTCCTCGTAGAAGGACGCCAGCGCGACGTTGTTCAGGTGACCGTTGCCGTCGAGGTCACTGAACCGCGCCTGGACGGGGTGACTGAGCGGGTAGCTGGCGAGGCTGAGCCGCTCGGGATCGCGTCTGGGGTCCATCCCGCCACTGTGCACATCCGCGGCGTCGACGGGGCCGCCGTGCAAGCAATCTCTCACCGGCGGACTCCCGCGGGCGGTCGCGCACCGGCTGACCTGCACTCGGTGGTCCTGGACCTCACCCGTACACCGGGACGCCGTCGACGATCGTCTGGCGGACCTGGGCCGCGGACGGGTCGCGCAGGGCCGCGCGCAGGGCCGCGCGCAGGGGGCGGTGCAGCAGGCAGAGGTCGGCGCGCGCGCCGGGGCGTACCCGGCGCGGGCGGGCCGGGTCCGCCGGGTCGCCGAGGAACAGCGCGAGGGCCGCGGGGGCGTCGAGGCGTTCGTCGGCGCCCAGGACGATCCCGGCGGCGGTGCGCCGGGTCACCGCGGCGGCGACGGCCCGCCACGGGTCGGGATGGCCGAACGGGGCGTCGGTGCCGGCGGCGAGCCCGATGCCGGCCCGTACGAGGGAGGCGGCCGGGTACAGCGCCGCCGGATCCTCGTCGGTGACGTCGACGAGGTAGCGGTCGCCCCGCTCGGCGACGAAGTTGGGCTGGGTGACCACGACGAGNCCGGCGCGGCGCACCTGCCCGTACAGCTCGCCGGGGATGACGGCACCATGTTCGAGGCGATCGCCCCGGCGCGGGCCGGCGAGGTCGAGCGCGGCGAGGGTGAGCACCGTCTGGACGCGGGTCACGCAGTGCACGGCCACCGGGTGGCCGGCGCGGTGCGCGGCGGCGAACCGGGCGGCGAGGGTGTCGAGGTCGGGCAGGGTGTCGTCGTCGAGGATCACCTTCACCGGGCCGCCGACGACGCGAACGCCACCACCACCACCGACACCGCCTGCCACGCCTGCCACGCCTGCCACGCCGACGGTCCCCTCCCCGGCCCGCCGTCCGGCCGGGGCGTCCGCATCGGCAGTGGGCTGCGGTTCGGGGCGCATGAGGGTCAGCCGCTGCGGCAGCTCGCCGGTCGCGGCGGCCGCGGCGAGGGTCCGGCGATGCTCGGCGGTGCGGCCGGGGGTCGCGTCGGTGAACCCGGTGATCCCCGCCGCAGCGGCGGCGCGGCCCACGGCGGCGAGGTCCACGGCCACCGGGGGCAGCGCGGCGTGGCGGCGCAGCCAACCGTCCATCCGCCACAGTCGCCCGGTGGGCGCCCCGGTGGGGTCGCGTTCGACGCCCGGCAGGTCGCAGCCGTCGATGCCGGCCAGGCGTAGCGCCGGCGAGTTGAACACCCACAGGGCCCCGCCGCGGTGCTGCACCCGCACCGGCCGGTCGGGCAGCAGCGCGTCGAGGGTGCGCCGGTCGAGGTCACCGGCCACCGACGGGTGGTAGCCGACCGCGCGCACCCACCGCGCCGGACCGGTACCCGGCGCCGCGCGCAGCGCCGCGCGCAGCCCTGCGGCGTCGACGACCTCGGGCGGCCCCACCCGCACCGACGACGCCGACGCCGCCAGCGACAGCAGGTGGACATGATGATCGTGCAGACCCGGCAGCAGCGCGCCGCCGTCGGCGTCGAGGATGTCCTCCCCCGCCCGCGGGCGCAGCGGCTCGGCGCTGACCTCGACGATCCGTCCGCCGAGAATCCGCACGTCCGCGACCCACGTCGGCGGGAGCGCGCCAGCCAGGACGCGCCGGCCAGGCCCCGCTGCGCCGCCGCCGGCCGACCCGGTCAGCTCGGTCGACCCGGTCAGCTCGGCCCGGCGCACGAGCAGCGCCCGGCGCTCCGGTTCCTGCGCAGCGCGCCCCATCCCCGCCACCCTACGGCCACCGGCCACCGGCGCGGCGGGTCGCGGGACGGGACGGAGGTGGGCACGTTGAGTTACCCTCCGACATCGATCCGTATAAGGCCGCGATCGACGAAGAAGGGGTGCAGGTGAGCAGGCGGTGCAGGTGAGCAACGCGCAGGTCCTCGACCTCGTCGACCTGCGCCCGTACCGGCCGCGGCTCGACGAGCACTTCCCGGTCTACCGCGATCTCGTCGACCACCTCGCCGCCTTCGACGACACCCACCTGCATCCGGACGACCCGACCAGTCACGTCCTCGCGGCGTGCGCCGGCTACGCCTACGCCGAGACCGCCTCGACGCTGCTCGACCCGGACCTGCCGCGGGGGATCAACGCGGTGTCGGCGGCGATGACCCGGCTGGGCCTGCCCGGCTGCCGGTGCCGGATCATCGCCGAGCAGGTCGACGCGATGCTGATCCGCTCGACGGCGTTCGTCGTGCAGAGCGCCGACGCCCGGGTCGTCATCGTCGCCTACCGCGGAACCGAGCCGTCGGACCTCATCAACTGGGGCACCGACCTGGACGTCCACTCCCGCGAACGCACCCGCGTCCGGTTGGCGGGCACGGCCGTCGACGACCTGCACGCCGGGTTCCACCGCAACGTGCGCGCCACCGCGTTCGAGGTGCTGCGCACCCTGAGGCGGGCGATGGCCGGCCGGTCGATCTACGACACCGACGGCGACGGCGACGGCGACGGCGACGCCAGTCTCCGCGCCGGCGCCGCCGGCACGACCCGCGCCGGCGGCGCCGGGAGACGGCGGGGGGCGTCGGCGCGGCCGCCGGCGCTGTACCTGACCGGGCACAGCCTCGGCGGGGCCATGGCGGTCATCCTCGGGCTGCGGATCATGGCCGATCCGGTGTACGCCGAGCTGCGCCGGGCGCTGCGCGCGGTCTACACCTTCGGCCAGCCGATGATCGGCGGCGACGGCACCGCGGCGGCCTACGCGGCGGTGGTCGACCCGGCGCCGATCGCGCGCTTCGTCTACCGCCAGGATCCGGTCCCCCACCTGCCGCCGGCCACCGTCGGGCGCTACCGGCACATCGGCCGGGAGTGGCGCTACGGCGGCGGGTGGACCGACACCACCGGCCGCCCGGTGGGGCAGATGCTCAGCACGCTCGGGTTCGCCGGGGCGCTGGCAGCGTTCCCGCTCGGCCAGGTCCGGCCGCTGGGCCGGCTGTTCCCGTACACGATCAGCGACCACTTCCCGCACTACTACATCGACGCGTTGGCGGCGGCCGGCGTCTGCGAGTTCGGCGACGACGAGCTCAGCGCCGGCCCCGACGGCCGGCGCCGCCCGCCCCGCTGACCGCCTGCCGTCCCGGGCCGGCGCACCGGCCCGGGACGGGACGGGACAGGGAGGGACAGGGAGGGGCGGGAAAGCACGGGCGCCGGGCGGGTACGCGGCCGATACTGCCTATCCATGGGAAAGACCTACGAACGCCTCGACGGCCGGCTACGCCGGTTCATCGAGGACCAGGTCGTCTTCTTCGTCGCGACGGCGCCCCTGTCCGCGCAGGGCAGCGTCAACCTCTCCCCCAAGGGCCGCGCCGGGACGCTCATCATCCTCGACGAGCGGACCCTGGCCTACCTGGACTTCGGTGGCAGCCACGCGGAGACCCTCGCGCACCTGCGCGAGAACGGCCGGATCACGCTGATGTGGTGCGCGTTCAGCGGACCCCCGACCATCGTGCGGGTGCACGGGCGCGGNGAGCCGGTGTTCCGTGACGACCCGCGCTTCGCCGCGCTGCTCGCCCGGTTCGACCCGCGGGCGGCCGACCCCAGCGGGCTNCGGTCGATCATCGTCGTGACGGCCGAGCGGATCAGCGACAGCTGCGGCTACGCCGTGCCGTTCCTGGAGTACCGGGAGGAACGAAGCCTGCACCGGGAGTACTTCGGTCGGCGGACCGACGAGGAGTTCGCCGCCTACTGCGAACGCAAGGAGTACAACGGCACGAGCATCGACGGTCTGCCGGCGTTGCCCCNCCCCCTGCCGCCCCTGCCCGATCCCTGGGTTGGCCCGGCCGAGACCCGGAGTGCCGAGACCTTGCGTGCCGAGACCTTGAGTGTGGAGAACCGATGAGATTCGCCGTCCAGCATGCCGTGGCCGATCCCGCCTGGTNGCCGCGGATCCTCACCCCGGACGCGGTGACCGGCTTCGCGCGGGCCGCGGAGGAGTCGGGTTTCGCCGCGCTCGGGTTCAGCGACCATCCCGCGCCGTCGGCGCGCTGGGTCGACTCCGGCGGGGAGGGCAGCGCCGACCCGCTGGTGTCGTTGGCCTTCTGCGCGGCGGTGACCAGCCGCATCCGCCTGTTCACCTGGGCGCTGGTGGCGCCCTACCGCAGCCCGCTGCTGACCGCCCACCAGGTGGCGACGCTCGACGCGCTGTCCGCCGGGCGCCTGACGCTGACCCTCGGCGCGGGCTACCTGCGCTCGGAGTTCGGCGCGCTCGGCGTCGACTTCGACGGGCGGCTCGCCGCGTTCGACGAGACGGTGGACGTGCTGCGCGCTAGCTGGGAGCAGCCGCGGCTGACCCACAGCGGCCGGCTGCTGCAGACCCGCGGTACCAACATCCAGCCACGGGTCGTCCAGCAGCCGCACCCGCCGCTGTGGCTGCACGGCAACAGCGCGTGGGGGCGGGAGCGGGCCGTCCGCTACGGGCAGGGGGTCGTCACCCTGCTCACGAACGACACCCTGGCCCGCACGATCCGCACGGCGGCCGTGCCCGGCGTCGACGGGTTCACCCGGGTCGTCGACGACGTCCGGGCCCGGCTGGACGCGGCGGGCCGCCCGCATGACGCCGTCGACGTGGTGGCCACCGGCATGTGGCCGCAGCTCGACGTCCGGCAGGGCTGGGACGCGGCGGCCATGCTCGACGACGTCGCGACCTACGCCAAGCTCGGCGCGGACTGGATCGTGATCGCGGTCTGCGGCGACGACCCGGCTGCGGCCGAGGACACCGTGCGCCGCTTCGGCGAGGAGATCGTCGCCCACGCCGCCGACCCGGTGTAGCCGGATCCGTTGCACCGCAGGCGCCTGGAGGCGCCGAGCCGGAGGCACCGAGGGTGAAGGACATCCGCCGAGGGCGAAGGACAGGGGGTGGCCCCGTGCGGGGTCTGTGCGCGGGTCGGGTGGTCATCGTCACGGGGGCCGGCAACGGGATCGGGCGGGCGCACGCGCTGGCGTTCGCCGCCGAGGGCGCCCGGGTGGTCGTCAACGACGTCGGCGGTGACCGGGCCGGCCGCGGCCGCGACGGCGGGCCCGCGGCCGCCGTGGTCGAGCAGATCCGGGCGGCCGGCGGGCAGGCGGTGGCGAACACCGACGACGTCGCCGACTTCGCCGGGGCCGGGCGCCTCGTCGCCCAGGCGATCGAGGCGTTCGGGGGGCTGGACGTCCTGGTGAACAACGCCGGGATTCTGCGCGACCGCACCCTGGTCAACATGACCGAGGCGGAGTGGGACGCGGTCGTGCGGGTGCATCTCAAGGGCACCTTCGCCCCGACCCACCACGCGGGCGTCTACTGGCGCGACGAGCACCGGGCCGGGCGCGGACGGTCGGCCCGGGTCGTNAACACCAGCTCGCCGTCGGGGTTGTTCGGCAACATCGGCCAGACGAACTACGGCGCCGCCAAGGCCGCCATCGCCGGGTTCACCGTGACCGCCGCGCTGGAGCTCGCCCGCTACGGGGTGACGGTGAACGCGATCGCCCCGCTCGCACTGACCCGGCTGACCGAGGGCCTCACCGGCGACCTAACCGAGGCGCAGGCGGCGGGGATGAGCGCCGAGCACATCGCGCCGCTGGTGGTCTGGCTGGGCAGCGAGGCGTCGGCTGGCGTGACCGGGCGGGTGTTCGCGGTCGTCGGCGGTCGGATCACCGTGCTGGAGGGATGGGCCAACGGACCGGCCGTCGACGTCGACGGCGTCTGGGAACCGGGCGCGCTCGGCGAGGTCATCCCCGACCTGGTCCGCGCCGCCGCCCCGAACGCCGACCTCACCGGAGACCGTCCCCCGCGCGACGCGCCGGCCCGCGGCTGAGCCGGCCCGGCGCCGGTGCTGAGGATCAGCCCATCTTTTGTGATCATGGATGGCGGCGAGCTGTCAACAGTGTTGATTATCTTGATTGCGCCGGAGGCGGTCAGGCCGAGGCGGAGATCGTCAGGGGCTGCCGTCGAGGAGGCGTTGCAGGCCGGGCGCGCACAGGTCGACGATCCGGTCGCGTTCGGCGGCGCTGATCGCCTCGGTATGCACGATCTTGCGCAGGACACCGAGGCCGAGCAGGTGGGCGAGGACGAGCTCGGCGCGCAGGGCCGCATCCGGGCCGGTCAGACGCGAGCGCAGCCGGGCGACGACCTGGTCGCGGAAGTTGTCGCGCAGCAGGGTCGCGTGCTCGCCGTGCTGGAGCGCGAACGCGACCCGGATGAGCGGATCGCGGCGCTGCTCGTGCGCGTCGAGCAGGGCGTGCAGCAGGTGGCGGCCGAGGTCGGGCAGCGGCGCGTCGAGCAACTGGTCGATCTCGTCGCCGAAGCGGGCGACCCGCGCGAAGAGCTGCTCCTTGCTGCCGAAGTACTTCAGCACCAGCGGAGCACTCACCCCGGCGTCCGCCGCGATCGCCTTGAGCGTGATGGCGGCGTAGGGCTGGCGGGCGAACGCCCGGCGGGCCGCGGCGATGATCGCCTCGCGGCTGACCTCGGCGTCCCCCCGCATCCGGCCCCGCCCGCCGCCCGCCGCCCCCGTCGGCGCGACCCCACCCGGGACGGCATCGGACCCAGCCAGGACGGCGACCGCGGACTGCGGGGCGACCCGGCCGGGATGGGAGTGGGACGTCTCGTGCTGGCCGGCATCCGAACGGCCAGTGTCAGGGCGGGCGGAGTCGGCCCCGGCAGGGCTGCTGGACTCCGGCCCTGCCGGCCGTCCGCGGGTGGTGGTCGAAGGGCTCGTCATGGTCCGCTCCTCCGCCCGTCCCGGGATGCGCCGGACGTCCCCAACCGGGACGCCCGAGCCTGCACGCTACCGCTCACCGGCGCCGCACCGTGCCCGCCCCGGCACCGTCGGGTCCTCCCCGGCTGCCGCATCCTCACCACGCAGCCCTGGCCACGCAGCCCTGGCCACGCAGCCCTGGCCGTGTCGGCTCGCGCCGTCGCCGGGACCCTGCTGCCCGGATCCCGCTGCCCGGATCCTGGTACGTGGTCAGCGTGTGGTGGTGACCGGGGTCGGCGCGGCCGAGACGGACTCCGCCAGCCGGCCACCGTCGTCGCCAGCCGCGTGCATGGTCCGGGCCGGATCACCGGGCTGCACCGGCACATCCGTGTCGACCCGGTCACGGGTAGGCACGAGGCAGCCCACCCCGAGAGCGAGCGCCCCCACCACGCCGGCCATCGCGAAGACGGTCTGGAAGGCGCCGAGGCTCGGCACCGCCCCGCCGGAGGTCGTCATCGTGAGGTGGCTGAGCAGCGCGGCGACGGCGGCGCTGCACATCGCCTGCCCGACCGTGCGCAGCAGGACGTTGAGGCCGTTGGCGGCGGCCGTCTGGGTGCGGGGAACCGCGTTCATAATCAGCATCGGCATGGCCGAGTAGGCCAGCGCCGTCCCGGCGGCGACCACCGCCGCACCCACCACGATCATCGGTAGATTCTCGCTGGTGAACATGCGTAGCAGGTAGCCGAACACGAGCGCGGACGCGCCGAGCAGCAGAGTGATCCGTGGGCCGCGGGAGGCGGTGATCCGCGCCGCGACCGGCGACAGAGCGAACATCGCCACGCCGCCGGGCAGCAGGCACAGGCCGCTGGCGAACACCGACAGGCCCAGGCCGTAGCCGGTCTCCTTCGGGACCTGGACGAGCTGGGCGGTGGACAGCGAGTTGGNGTAGAACGAGAAGCCGATCAGCAGCGCCGCGGCGTTCGGGGCGAGCACCGCGGGCCGCCGCGCCAGACGCAGGTCGACCAGCGGGTCGGCGACCCGCAACTGCCAGCGGGCCCAGCCGACGAAGATCACCACGGCGGCGAGGATCAGTCCGCCGAAGCGCGGGCTGGTGAAGCCCCAGTCGNCCGCCTTGGACAGCGCCAGCAGCAGGCACAGCAGGCCGAGGGCCAGCCCGACCGCGCCGGGGATGTCGAAGCGGGCGGGGGCGCGGACCTTCGACTCGCGCACGAGCAGCCCGGCGAGGATCAGATCGGCCAGGCCGAGCCCACCGGTGACCCAGAACATCACGTGCCAGTCGGCGAACTGGATGATCAGGGAGGCGAACGGGACGCCGAGCGCCGCGCCGATGCCGACGGTGGCGCTCATCAGCGCGACCGCCGACCCCACCCGCTCGGGGGGGAGCTCGTCGCGCAGGATGCTGATCGACAGCGGCACCACCGCAAGGCAGGCTCCCTGCAGTCCGCGGGCCGGGATCAGCAGCCAGATGTTCGACGTCAGCGCGCACAGGACCGACCCGGTGGTCAGCATCCCGAGCGCGACCAGCAGCATCCGCCGCTTGCCGAAGATGTCGCCCGCCCGGCCGAACAGCGGCGTGACCACGGCACCGACGAGCAGGGTGACGGTGAGTAGCCAGCTCACGTTCGACGCCGACGCGCCGGTGAGCCGGGGCAGGTCGGGCAGCAGCGGCACGATCGAGACCTGCGAGATCGCGGTGAGGATGCCGCCGACGCCCAGCACGGCGCTGAGCTCCCGGGAACGTCCCCCCGCGGGGGCCTCCCCCGCGGACACGGCGCGGACCGGATGCACGGCAGGCTCGCCCACGTGACTCCTTGACTGATCGAGACAGGACATGATCGGAACAGATTCGGCCACCTTGCGGTGAACCGACGTTCACCAGCATAGTGAACGCCGGTTCACCGACGCGGGGAGCGCCCCAGTGACGGCCGCCACCCATCGCGATACGCAAACACCCAGGTCGGGCCCCATCCCCCGCCACGACCGTGGGGCTCCCGGCCGGCCCGAAGGGCCCCGATGCCCCCGTGCGGCGGAGCTCCCCGGTGACCGCCCGGGGGCTACCCAGCCACCGCGAAATCCGGTCACACAGGGCGACGATCATGGGGTTCCGCGGAACCGCGCTCCCGCCACCCAACCCAGGCGATCATGATGTCCGGCGGAACCACGCCACGCCGCACCACCGCCGTCAGCCCGTCAGCCCGTCAGCCCGTCAGCC
>NZ_LJJX01000001.1:268177-332896 GCF_001421075.1 Frankia sp. CpI1-P
CCGTCAGCCCGTCAGCCCGTCAGCCCGTCAGCCGAGTGTCGGCCATATTGAGGCCACATCATGCCGAGGCCTGTGTACGGTTTTTCGGCTAAAAACCGTACCTACCCCTCGGCACGATTCTGTGCATAGACGATCACAGAACGATACAAGGCAGGTGGTACGGCCAGCGAGCGCCCGAGCCTCGAGGCCACCAGGCACCCGAGCTCCGATCAGGCCCCACGGCCACGGCCCTCACTCAGCCGTCCGGTCTGGCCGGGGCGCTCGGTGCGTCCGCCGGATTCGGCGCGACCGGGTCCGCCGACGGCTCGGACGGCCCAGCCTGCTCGGACGGCCCAGCCTGCTCGGACGGCCCAGCCTGCTCGGACGGCCCAGCCTGCTCGGACGGCCCAGCCTGCTCGGACGGCCCAGCCTGCTCGGACGGCCCAGCCTGCTCGGACGGCTTGGACGGCTCGCCGGGGTCGGCGTGGATGCGACCGCGGGTGGCCCGCAGCGGGCGGCCGCTGCCACCCCAGCGACTCTGGATGATCTCCGCGGCGATCGAGACGGCCGTCTCCTCGGGCGTGCGCGAGCCCAGGTCCAGGCCGATCGGGGAGTGCAGCCGCGCGAGGTCGTCCTCGGCGACGCCGCTGGCACGCAGCCGACGCAGCCGGTCGGCGTGGGTGCGCCGCGACCCCATCGCGCCGACGTAGTGCGCCGGGGAGCGCAGCGCGGCGCGCAGCACCGGGATGTCGAACTTGGGATCGTGGGTGAGCACGCAGATCACCGTGCGAGCGTCGACCGCCGCACGGTCGAGGAAGGCCACCGGGCGTTCGCAGACGACCTCGTCGGCGTCGGGGAAGCGCCGCGCGGTGGCGAACACCGGCCGGGCGTCACACACCGTCACCCGGTAGCCGAGAAAGCGGCCCAACCGCACCACCGCGGCGGCGTAGTCGATCGCGCCGAAGACCAGCATCCGCGGCGGTGGGGCGAACGACTGGACGAACACGCCGATCGCGTCCGGCCGCCGCTGCCCCTGCGGCCCGTAACGGCGCAGCCCGCTGCGACCGGCCGCCAGCAGCCCGCGGGCATCGTCCACCGCGGCGACGTCGAGACCGGCGACCCCGGACGAACCCACGGTGCGATCGGGCCACACCGCCACCTGCCCACCCAACCTGCCTCCCCCGACGACGGTCAGCAGCGCCACCGCGTCGTCGGCGGCCAGCGCGGCGAGGACCGCGTCGAGCACGCCGCCCGCGCCCCGCGCGCCCGTGCCCGCGGACGGCCCGCGGGCCGGGTACGGGACGATGATCAGGTCAATGGTCCCGCCGCAGGTCAGGCCGACGGCGAAGGCGTCGTCGTCGGAGATGCCGTAGCTCTCCAGGACGGGCACGCCGGTGCGGATCGCCTCGGCCGCGGCCTCGTAGACCGCACCCTCGACGCAGCCGCCGGACACGCTGCCGACGACCTCCCCGCCGGCGGCGACGGCCATGGCGGCGCCGGGCTGGCGGGGCGCGCTGCCCTGCACCCCGACGACGGTCGCCACCGCGAACGCGCCGCCCTCGGCCCGCCATCGCCGCAGCGCGTCGGCGATCTCGCGCACCGGCGCCGCCCCTCTCCGCCGACGTTCCCTCTCTGCCGACGTCCCATCCCCGCCGACATCCCATCCTCGCCGACATCCCATCCTCGCCGACATCCCATCCTCGCCGACATCCCATCTTCGCCGACGTCCGATCCCCGCGGGCGGGGCGCCCCGTTCACGGGACTGGAACCGTCGCCACCCTCCAGCAACTCGGCGGGCCACCGCCGACGGGCCGCCGACCGGCGAGGATCACGGAGGACACCTGGCGGTACCCGGACCCGGCACAGACCCACGACCCGGCGCAGACCCACGACCCGGCGCAGACCCACGACCCGGCGCTGCTCGATCCGGCGGGACGGATTCGGGCGAGGGCGGTGGCGTGGGCGAGAACTCTCCTCTGCGGCGCGCTAGCGGTAGCGTTCGGCCACCGGGTATTGCGCGAAAACAGCCACGTCCGCGACGAGATCACCCGTATGCNGCGGCGCGGGCGCGCGTGGCTTACTGTCCGTCAACAAGGGAGCACGTATGTCCGACGAAGTTCTGGTCGAACACGCCGACGGGGTCACCGTCATCACGATCAACCGCCCNCAGGCGCGCAACGCCGTGAACAGCGCCGTGTCCGTGGGGGTCGCCGCCGCCCTCGACGAGTTCGAGGCCCGCAAGGACCTGACCGTGGCGATCATCACGGGCGCGGGCGGCACGTTCTGCTCGGGGATGGACCTCAAGGCGTTCCTGCGGGGCGAGAACGTCGTCGTCGAGGGCCGGGGCCTGGCCGGTATCACGCTGTCGCCGCCGCGTAAGCCGATCATCGCCGCCGTCGAGGGCTACGCCCTGGCCGGTGGGTGCGAGGTCGTGCTGGCCTGCGACCTCGTCGTCGCCGCCGAGAACGCCGCCTTCGGCATCCCGGAGGTCAAGCGCGGTCTCGTCGCCGGCGCCGGCGGCCTGCTGCGCCTGCCCAAGCGCATCCCCTACCAGGTCGCCCTGGAACTGGCGCTGACCGGAGACCAGCTCTCCGCCCCCGACGCCCACCGCTACGGCCTGGTCAACGTGCTGACCCCGGCCGGCGAGGCGCTGGCCGGCGCCCGGGCGCTCGCCGCCCGGATCGCGGCGAACGGCCCGCTGGCCGTCGCCGCCACCAAGGAGATCGTCGCCTCGGCGTCGGCCTGGCCGGCCGACGAGGCGTTCGACCGCCAGGCAAAGATCATGGAGCCGGTGTTCGCCTCCGCGGACGCCAAGGAGGGCGCGTTGGCGTTCGCCGAGAAGCGGGCGCCGGTCTGGCGCGGCGAGTGACCCTCGCCCGGCGAGGGGACTGACGGCACGCGGCGGCCGCGGGCGGACACTTCCTCACCCCGCGCGCGGTCGCCGCGCGCCGCGACGCGGCCGCCGCGCGCCGCGACGCGGCCGCCGCGCGCGGGCGCGCGGCCGACCCCGATTCTGGCCGTCCCTGATCTGATGCGGCCGCTGCGCGCGCGGGTAGTTTGGCCGGCCGGCGAGCCGGGCGGGCGGCCTGACGGCGAGCCGGGCCGGCGGAGGGCTGCCCAGTGTCACCACAGCGGCGGTGAGCGTGCCCGCCGGCGGGACGCTGGGCCCGCCGCACCTTACGCGCAGTTGCCGGCCGACACCCAGGCCCACCAGGCATAAGACCATAAAAGTGGGCTCGGTATTGTGCTCGGGTGTGGACATTTTACGGTAATGTCCGCGCCTCGGGCACGTGCCTGTTGTCACAGGCGGTGAACATCGCAGTCGTGGTTCCGGCCAGGCGCACCCTGCTGCCGACGAGATCGGAGTCCGCATGCACCGTTCGCTGATCGTCGCCCGTCATCGTCGATCGTCCACCGTCAGCCACCGAGGGGTTCGCCGCTTATGCGCCGCCACGTCCAGTTACGTCTCGCGACCGTCGCGCTCACCCTGACCGCGGCCACTGCCACGGGTTGCGCCAGCGGCGCGGCGGGCGCCGCCGGCGACTGCGACGCACCCGGGGTGACCAAGAACGCGATCCACATCGGCGTCGTCTACCCGGACACCGGCGCGGTGTCGGGGCCGTTGCAGGCGGCCCGCGCCGGCATCGACGCCCGGCTCGGCGCGATCAACGCCAAGGGCGGCGTCAACGGCCGGAAGATCTTCTACGACTGGCGGGACGACCAGGGCACGCCGGCGGCCAACGCGATCGCCGCGCGTGACCTCATCGAGCACCAGCAGGTCTTCGGCCTCATCGAGTCCACGATCGCGGCCAGCGGCAGCGCCCAGTACCTCAACGACCAGAGCGTCCCCGTCACGGGGCTGGCCGCCGAGGGCATCTGGTCGAAGTACCGCAACATGTTCTCGTTCTCCTACACCACCGGCGCCCCCGTGGACACCTACGGCACGTTCGTGAAGTCCCGCGGGGGCAGCCGGTCGGTGCTGCTGCAGACCGCGCTGTCCGGCGGCGTCTCCGACGTGGGCACCAAGCTCGTCCAGAGCATGANGGCGGCCGGCGTCAGCGACGGCGGGACCGTCAGCTACACCCCCGGCGCGGACAACCCGGCGGCGGTCGCCCAGCGCGTCGTCGACAGCGGCGCCGACACGCTGCTCGCCATCACCGACACCGACGCCCTCGTCCAGGTTCTCGCGCAGCTGCGCGCCGCCGGGCACGCACCCAAGGTCGTCATGGCCGTCAACGGGTACGACGCCGGGCTGCTCAAGCGGTACGGCGCCGGGATGGCGGGGGTGACGGTGCCGCTGTTCTACCGCCCGTTCGAGTCCGGTGGGCCGGCGATCGCCGCCTACGTCGACGCGATGAACCGCTACGCCCCGCAGATCGACCAGCCGCAGCAGGACATCCCGCTGATGTCCTACATCCAGACGGACATGTTCGTCCGCGGGCTGGAGGAGGCCGGCGACTGCCCGACCCGGCAGGGCTTCATCGACGGGCTGCGCGCGGTGACGAACTACGACGCCGAGGGCCTCATCCAGCCCATCGACATCGCCCACGGCCAGGGCCGCCAGACCACCTGCTACGCCTTCGTGCAGGTCAACGATGCCGGCACCGCGTTCGACGTCGTCAAGGAGCAGCTCTGCGGCAAGGAGATCACCTCCTGAGCCGGCCCTGATCCGCGTCCCCGGGGGTGGAGGCGACCGCGTCCGCCCCCGGGGACGACCGGCACCCGGCGACGCGTGACGAGCCGCGGCTCAGGGCGCCGGGTGCAGCTCCGTGCGCAGCTCGTGGCTGCCGTCGGGCAGGGCGGCCTCGTAGTACAACCGGTGGGCGCCGTCGGGCAGGGGCACGACGCTGACGTAGCGCAGCGCGCCGTCGCCGTCCGGGGAGAAGGCGACCGGCTCGGTGCCGACGGCGTGGAAGCGGTCGGGGGTGATGCCGACGGCGAGGCCGGTGTGCTCGGCCCAGTTCTGCGCGGCGCTGGCCCGCCCGTCGTAGTAGGCCACCGGCTGGGTGCCGCCGGTGAGCACGGAGGTGATCCGCACGCCGCGGGCGTCCCAGTGGCCCGGGCGGGGGGCGAGCGCCGTCCCGGTCCAGGTCCAGTGGACGCCGTCGGGGCTGGTGGCGTGCCGGCTGTCCATCCGGTCGGTGGCGGCCGGGTCGTCGAGCAGGTGGCAGGACGCCCACAGCTGCCACCGCCCGTCGAGTAGGGCGACGACCGGGTCCTTCACGGCGAGGGTCGCCGGGTCGCCGGGCAGCACGGTGCGCCGCCGATGCGGGTCGAAGGCGGCCGGGGAGTCGGCCTCGAGCAGGTCCACCCACCAGTGCGGGCTGCCCGGGGCGGCGCAGCTGACGTAGAGCCGCCACGACCCCTGCGGGGTCACCGCCAGTGCGGGCCGCTCCAGGCTCTCCGCGCCAAACGGGTCCCGGGGGATGCCGGCGATCTGCGTGAACGTCTCCCCGTCGGTGGAGCGGGCGATGACCAGTCCGAAGCCGCGGCCGGCACCGACCGGGCGGCGCAGCCGGTAGGCCAGGTAGAACACGCCGTCGGCCAGCACGNCGCAGGGCGCGCCGGCCCAGAAGCCGGGGCCGTGCCCGGGGGCGGGCGCCACCGTCGTCGCGGGCTGCCGACCGGGCAGGGGGATGGTCTCGGACGCCGTGTGCTGCTGGCTGATTGCCACCGCGCAACCCTACCGTTCCGCTACACGGGGAGGCTTGCGAAGTGGGCCCCGCCAGGGCCGTTACGCGGTTAGCATCCTGATTTCACCGGTCGGGTTACTCGGCTATGCCAGTGGGGATGGCCTCTCGCGGCTGGCCTTTCGACCGGCGCCGCCGGGTGCCCGCGGATCGGTTGACGCCGATCCCTGTCCGTGCGGATCGGCCGCGGCCGATCCCCCGTCCGTCAGGAGCGACCGCCGATGGCCCTGCCCGACTTCCTCGTCCTCGGCGTGCCCAAGGCCGGCACGAC
Organism: Frankia sp. CpI1-P; assembly: GCF_001421075.1. NCBI lineage: Bacteria > Bacillati > Actinomycetota > Actinomycetes > Frankiales > Frankiaceae > Frankia > Frankia sp. CpI1-P. The sequence continues at coordinate 274,118 of NZ_LJJX01000001.1, forward strand.
CGCGCTGCACGCCGCGCTGTCGCGCCATCCCGGGCTGTTCCTGCCGCAGGTCAAGGAGCCGAAGTTCTTCCTGTCCGAGGGCCCGCCGCCGGCCCGCGGCGGGCCCGGCGACGCCCAGACCTACCAGGAGCACGTGTGGCGCCGCCGCGACTACGAGGCGCTGTTCGCCCCCGCGCCGGCAGGGACGCTCACCGGCGAGGCCACCCCGTTCTATCTGTACGACCTCGACGCGCAGAACCGGATCCGCCGCCTGCTGCCAAAGGTGCGGATCATCGTGCTGCTGCGTAATCCGGTCGACCGCGCCCACTCCAACTGGACGCATCTGTGGGCCGCCGGGTTGGAGAGCGAACGGGACTTCGTCCGCGCCTGTGCGCTGGAGGAGCAGCGCCGCGACGCCGGCTGGGCGCAGTTCTGGCACTATGTGTCCCTCGGTCGCTACGGCGAGCAGCTCGCCCACCTGTTCGGCCTGTTCTCCCGCGACCAGGTGCTGCTGNTGCGCTACCGGGACCTGCGCGACTCCCCCGCCGCCACACTGGACCGCGTCTGCGAGTTCCTCGGCGTCGAGACCGGCCTCGTCGGCCTCGTGCCGTCGGAGAACGTCACCCCGTTCGTCGCCGACACCCCGGTGAACACGGCGCTGCGCGCGGTGCTGCGGACCGGCGGCCGCGTCGGCCACCACTTCCCCGTGCCGGTGCGCCGCGTGGTGCGCGACCCGCTGCTGTCCGCGCTGCAACGCCAGAAGGGCGGCCGGCCGAAACTGACCCCGGAGCAGCGCCGCGCGGTGCTGCCCTACTTCGTCGACGACATCGCCCGGCTGGAGGAGCTCACCGGGCTGGTCTACCGCGACTGGCTCACCGTCGGCCTCGAACCCGAGGTGATCGACTGACCGGACCGCGCAGGGGCCAGCCCCGCGAACGCGGAGTCGGCCCCGCGCACCCGGGATCGGCCCGGCGAACGGGGATCGGGGATCGGCCCGGCGAAGCCGGGATCAGCTCAGCGAACGCGGGTCCGCGGGGACGTCGACGGCGTGGGCGCGCAGTGCCTCCAGGGGGATGACCTCCAGCGCCCGCTCGTGGGTGGAGGCGAGCACGACCGGAGCGGCGGCCCCGGCGTCGTAGGCCTGCAGCCAGCGGACGGCGACGACGCACCACCGGTCCCCGGGGCGCAGGCCGGGGAAGGAGTACTCCGGCCGGGGCGTCGACAGGTCGTTGCCGACCTGCCGTTGATGACGCAGGAAGTCGGCCGTCACCACCGCGCACACGGTGTGGCTCCCAAGATCCTCCGGACCGGTGCTGCAGCACCCGTCGCGGTAGAACCCGGTCACCGGATCGGTGCCGCACGGTTCGAGCTCGCCACCGAGAACGTTGCGCTCCTCTGCCACCCGCCCATTTTCTCCTACCCGCGCCGCGGCCACACGGTGTCCCGCCAGATCGGGCCAGCCGGGCCCCGGTGACGACCGGCAGGTCCGCCCGAACGGGGGGCCGCGCTGGCCGCAGGCCGACGGCCGACGGCCGACAGCCGCAGGCCGGCGGCCGGCGGCCCCTGTCCCACCTCGTCCTGGCAGGCAGAGCTACGGACGGCCGGCGATGTTGTTTGACCAGACCGCTATGTGTCCCGGCGCGTAGGCGACCAGATTGCGGTCGTCCTGAAGACTCAGAACAGTGTCCCGTCGACCTGTTCCCGTCGACCAGACGGCGCGGTTACCGGGAGCGACGACCACGAAGTTCCCGTCGTCCTGCGCCAGCAGGATGGCCTCGGGCGTACCTGTCCCGCTCGCCCACACCGCACGACCACCTGGAATGTACTCGACCAGATTGCCGTCGGCCTGCATGGAGAGATAGTTGAGGCCATTGGGGGAAAAGATCTTGTCCCCCGGTGCCAGCCGATTTCCGTGGACGAGATCGGTCGTCCGGTAGTTTCCCCAGTAGCCGGCGTCGTCTGTTTCGTAGTCCACGTTGAGGGCGATGCGCGGCGCAGTGCCGAGCTCGCTCTTCATGGCATGGGACTCGTCGCCGAAGACGCACCACGCCGGATCACTGCCACCATGCGAGACGCATGATGCCTGCTCTTTCGGGCTCGTCTTCTTTGCCCAATGCCCCCGCTGGAAGTTCAGGTAGATCTCGGAGTAGTCCTTGGTCGGTCCCACCTCGATCAGATGGATCTTCGTGAAGTAGTCCACGTTGGACTTGAGATCAGCGGCATTCGAGGTGCCGACCGTCAGTACACGAGGGTTTCCGTCGAACGCCTCGGTGTCGAGATAGGCGTGCGGTAGATTTGAATCCCAGCCACGATACCCCCCGGCCTTGTTGAGGCCGCCATACGCCTCGACGTCAACCTCCAACGCACTGGATCCGGTGCATGCGAGGGCGGAGATATCACTGTCGGAGAATCGGAAGTCGACGGTCACCAGGTACTCATGTGATCCGCTCGAACCTGATTTCAGATAGGTCTGTCGAACCTTCCCTCCACCCGGGTGCCAGTTTCCGCACTTTCCGGCCNCCATCGCGACTCCAGGAAAAACCATTAACGTTGCGAACAGGACGGCCAGAAACGCGACCGAGGAGTATCTNTTCATCTGTCCCCCGTATTCGATTCGCGCTCCCCAGGGATGCGCATCGCCGGCCGAAAATATGTGCGGACCTAGTCCCGATACAAGAGATTGGGCCGCAGTGGTTAGCAGGTAGCACGATTTGCCGCAAACGTCCGGCCACGGTTTTTCCCTCGATGAGCGCCGAACCGGCCTTCGGCAACAGCGCGTGGCCATGGCCGCGATGCCGTCCCGCCGGCTCGACCACCGATGGCTGGAGACGAGGCGAGTTCCTACGATGACGCGATCGGCGCCCAGGGGTCTGGGAGCGCCATGGCCGCCGAGCCGTTCGATTTCGGTGCGCTGCCGGGTGTCACCGCGCCGGTGGCTTCGCCTGCCGGGTTGGTGGCGAGGCCCATCGGCCAAGTGCCGGCCTCCGCCATCCCCGGCCGACCTGCGGAGAGAGGTCGACCTGTGTCATGCGCGATCAGCTGCTTGAGGCGGTTCCCGTTCTTCGGACAGTGATCCCGGTGTGGGCTCATTGATCCCTTGACGGAGGAGATCAATGACCCGGTCGCGGAGGCGGTTCACGCCCGAGAACAAGGACGAGGCCGTGAAACTCGTCATCGATTCGGGTCGACCGGTATCGGCGATCGCGAAAGATCTCGACATCAACGAGTGTGCAATGACGTGCCGTGACGGCAGTTGCCCACTGGCCTGTATCCGGGGTGACTTGCTGACAGCGGCTGCGACATGGGCTGGCGGGGTCTGGCGACACCTGCCCGAGCGGCAGCTGGCCGAGCGGCAGCTGGCCGAGCGGCAGCTGGCCGAAATCTCGATCATCGCGTGACGCGGAGCGCCGCACGGCAACCACTTTGCGTCGCTGCAAAGAGGTCGCGGGGTCAGCCGGCCTCACCTGCTCATTCGTCGGCCACCAGCGTCTGGTCACTCCGGGGTAGGCACGCCTCGCGGATGACCGGCGCAATGGGGTCGCGATCTGCCACTGGCAGCCTGATGGGAACGTGGGTGCGCAGGGCCGCGGGTAGCGGGTCGGCGTGGACGACGGTGAGGTCGCTGACGGCTCGGGTGAGCACGACGTACAGGCGGCGAAGGCCCAGGCGGGGATGGGGTTCGCCGGCGACGATCGCCGCCGGTTCCACGGCGATCACCTGGTCGAACTCCAGGCCCTTCGCCAGGGAGGCGGGCACGAGGCAGGCCCGCGACGGCGTCCCGTCGACGCCGAGCACGTCGACGGGCAGGTCGGCGGCGCGCAGGGCTTCGGCGAGGGCGGGGAGGTCGGCGTCGGCGGCGATGACCGCGAACGAGCCGCTGGCGGTCCGGACGCGGGCGACCTGGGCGGTGACGGTGGCGGCCACGTCCGCGGTGGGCAGCAGCGTCAGGGCGCCGGGGGTGGTGCGGGCCGAGGTGGGCGTGGTCAGTTCGGCGGCGATGTGGGGTAGCAGGCGGCCGGCGAAGCCGAGGATCTCCGCGGGGACCCGGTAACCGCGGGTGAGGACCTCCAGGTGGGCGTCGGGCCGGCCGAGGTGGGTCAGCTGGGCCGCCCAGGAGGTGGCCGCCCACGGGGTGGTGCCCTGGGCGAGGTCCCCGAGGACGGTCAGGGAGCCGTCGGCACAGCGTCGCGCCAGGGCCCGGCACTGTAGCGGGGAGAGGTCCTGCGCCTCGTCGACGATCACATGGCCGAAGCCGGGAGTGCCCTCGATGAGGTCGCGGGCCTCGTCGATGCAGAACACGTCGGCGGGTGACCAGCGGGCCGTGCGGGCGCCGCCGGGTGGTGCGGCGGCGAGCAGCGTCGCCTGCTCGTCGGCGTCGAGGACGCCGTCTGCGGCGCGGGCGAGCAGGGGCGGGTCGGTGAGCAGGCGGCGGACCAGGGTGGCCGCGTCCACCTTCGGCCAGGCGGCCTCGACGGCGCCCTGGACCGTCCGGCTGCGGGCGAGGGTGCGGACCGCGCCGTCGGTGAGGTAGTGCCCGCTCGCCTCGGCGCGCACGCGGACGGCGTTCACCAGTCGGCCGGCGAGCCGTTCGCGTCCGGTGGCGTAGCGGAAGGTGCCGGCGGCCAGGCCGGCGGCGGCGTCGGCGAACAGGCCGGCGACCTCCTCCTCCCCGACGGTCCACCGGCCGGTCCTGGTCACGACGGCGACTGGCCCGGTCGGGGGGTGCAGCCCGTCGTGCAGGGCGCGGCGCAGCACCGTCGCCATCCGGGCGTCGCCCTTGAGGGTGGCCGCGTCGAGCGTGTCCGCGCCGGCGACGGTGACGTCGTCGACGAGGTCCGCCAGCGTGCTGTGGCGGACGGTGAACTCGCCGAGCGCCGGCAGGACGGCGGCGATGTAGCCGAGGAACGCCCGGTTCGGCCCGACGACGAGCACCCCGGCCCGCGCGAGCCGCTCCCGATGGGCGAACAGCAGGTAGGCGGCCCGGTGCAGACCGACGGCGGTCTTGCCCGTCCCGGGCGCCCCTTGGACGCACAGGCTCACCGACAGCTCGGCCCGGACGATCTCGTCCTGCTCGGGCTGGATCGTGGCGACGATGTCACGCATCGGCCCGGACCGCGGCCGCTCGATCTCCCGCTCGAGCAGCCCCCCAGCCGCCACCACCGCCGTCCGCGCCCCGCCCTTGTCGCCATGGTCGCCGCCATCGGCGTCGGGGGTGCCGTCGCCGTAGCCGTCGGGGGCGGCGTCGCCGGTGGAGCGGACGGGGCGGGAGAGGAACTCGTCTTCGAAGGCGGTGAGCTCGGCGCCGTCGTGGCCGAAGCGCCGCCGGCGCAGCACGCCCATCGGGTCGCCGCGATGAGCCCGGTAGAAGGGTCTGGCGACGTCCGTTCTCCAGTCGACGACCAGCGGATCGTCGCCGGCCGCCTCCCGCACATGCCGACGCCCGAGGTAGAACCGCCGGCCCGCGACACCGGGCACCTCGGTCGCTCCCCATCGGCCGGAGGCGTCTGGTTCACCGGATGCGGCGGGTCCGCCGGATGCGGCGGGTCCGCCGGATGCGGCGGGTCCGCCGGATGCGGCGGGTCCGCCGGATCCACCGGTTGCTGCGGGTCCACCGGTTGCTGCGGGTCCACCGTCTGAGTCGGGTGCATAGTCCAAGCGGGCGAAGAACAGCGGTGCGGTCCCGTCACCGTCGGCGAGGCCGGCGATGCGACGCTGCCTGGCGATCCGCAGATAGGCGATCGTCACCTTGTCGTCAACCGGGTCGCCCCCTGCGACCTGGGTGTTCTCGGCCTCGGCCCGCATGCCCGCGAGCGCCGCGTGGCCCCGCCGCAGGTAAGCCCGCTCCCCCGCCAGCTCAGCCTCGCCCACCGGGCCGGTTTCGCCCACCGGGCCGGTTTCGCCTGCCGGGTCGGGTCTCGTCACGACATCAGGCTCTGTCTCGTCATCTAGTCCGACGCCCCGACTTCCAGTCCCCACCACGACCCCTTTCTTAACCCGGTAAAGGATACGTGACGGTCGAAGTACCCTCGGCGGCCGAGCGGACGCCGACCGTGACTCCTGTCCGCGCGCCGGGCCGGTGCCGTGCCGGTGCCTCAGTGCGGCCGACAGGCAAGACTGCGGTGGAGGGGACGGCGGGGCGGGGAGGCACGCGGATGGCGCGAACGGTGCGGGCCGGCACATGGCGCATCCACGACCAGCTGATCGGCCTGCCGGTCACGATCGCGGATGCGCGGGCCGCCATCGCCGTCTACCGGGCCGATCCCGATGCAGCGCGCGGGGTGCTGGCGGGCGCCGGCCTGACGCCGTGGACCGTCGGGGGCCGAGCCATCAGCGTGCTGTTCGTCGTCCACTACGGGCCCTGGGTGCTCGGAAGCTACGACGAGGTGGGGATCGGGGTCGTCGTGCGGGGCCCGCGTCGGCGGCGCGGCGTGCACCTCGTTGACCTNCCGGTGACCGAGTCGTTCACCCGCGACGCCGGCCGGGCGATCTGGTCGCTGCCGAAGTGGCTCATGTCCGCCAAGGTGGATCTCACCGACCGCGCGGCGTCGATCCTGATCGAGACCGCGCCCGAACCATCCACCCCGCCGCGCCCCCTCCCGACTATGCGGAGGGACGAAACGGACACGAAGGCCTCGGGCTCGGGATACGCGGTCAAGCTCGACGGAGACGGCGGCCGGTTCGTCTTGCGGGCCCGGCTGGGGGTGGATGGTGTGCGAGTGCCGTTCCCGGTGCGCGTCCGCATTCCGCTGTGGTGCGTGCTGCCGGACGGCCCGCGGCCGGGGGTCCTGCTGCGCGGGGTGATGCCGCTGCGGCTGGGCGGGATTCGGTTCGGCCGTGGCCGGGCTCAGGTGGAGGTGGGCAATCATCCGATGTCCGAGCGGATGGCCGCCCTCGGGATGACCGACCGCCCCCTNCTGACCGGGACAGCACCCCGACTGCGCGGCAAGCTCGGGGACTTCACCGCCGCCGACATCGTCCATCGCAGTCCACGCCGGGGTCGATGACGGCCTCGCCCGCGGATCAGGCGTAGTCAGGCAGGGCGCGGCTCAGGGCGTCGAAGGCTCTCCGGGTGGCCGTGACCGCCGCCGGATGACGCGCGGCCGCGTTCTCACCGGCGCGCAGCCGCGCCCAGTTCTCCCGGGCAAGGACGCGCTGCACCGCGATGATCTGGGCGGCGGCGAGCGCCGCAGCGAGGTCCCCGGGCGCCGGCACTGCCCCGACGACGTCACCGAACGCCGACGCGGCACCGGGTAGATCATCGGCCGGCAGCGCGACCTCGGCGAGGGCGGCGGCGAGGGCTTGCTCGTCGCCGGCGGTGTACTGGGCGACGCGGCCGAGCAGGCTCGGGGTGGCGAAGACGAGCCCGTGGAAGGCGAGCACCTCGGGGTCGTCGTTGAGGCCGGTGACGGGTTCGCGGCGGTCGAGGCCGGCGAGCAGGTGGGACTCCAGGGCGGCCAGCGGCGTCACGCCGGCCGCCCTGGCGCGTACCACCCGGGCAGCCTCGCCGCGGTGGTCGAGGATGCGGTGCAGGATGAGGTCTTCCTTGGCAGGGAAGTAGGCGAACAGGGTCGGTTTGGACACCCCGGCCGCCGCCGCGATCTCGGCGACGGAGACGGCGTCGAAGCCCCGTTCGAGGAACAGGGTGATCGCCGCCGCGGACAGCGCGTCATGGATGCGCCGCCGGCGCCGCGCTCGCAGCCCCGTCTGCTCGCCCGCGCCCAGCCCGGCCGGCCCAGCGTCGCCCAGCCCGGCCGACCCGCCCGCGCCCGACCCGCCCGCGCCCGGCCCGGCAGGCCCACCCGTGTACGGCCCGGTGGGTTCGTCCGGGCCCGACATCGGCATCGGCCGCGGGGTCAGGCCACGTGGACAAAGGGACGGCGGTCGGGGTCGGGTTCGGCTTCGCGCAGGACCTCGCGGGTGACGGTGGCGACCTCGCCGGCGCCGAAGAACAGGAAACGCAGGAAGTTCACGATCGGGTTGCCCTCGCTCCACTCGAAGTACACGTTCGGTCGCATGCCCGTGGTGTCGCGCAGGTGCAGCAGCAGCGCGGCGATCGCGTTGGGCACGGACGTGCTGGTCAGGCGCAGGATCCGGTAGCCGTGGCGGTCCTCGCCGCAGACGTCGAGCTCGCCTTCGAACTCGGAGGAGTCCGGGATGCTGACCTCGAGGAACAGCAGCGGGACGTCGTCGGGCACGAACAGCTCCTGACGGGCCTTGCGGACCTTGTCGGCGTACTCGGCGGCGTCGCCGGCGTCGAGCTCGTTGGCGACCAGGTGCAGCGAGCCGGCCTCGGCGGACTCGCGCACCCACCGCTCGGCGAGGGGATCCAGGCGCACCCCGGTGACGCGCAGCTCGAACGAGCGCGCGACCCGGGAGGAGAACGACACGACAATGATCGCGATGATGAAGATCGAGCCGATGATGAGCCCGTCGGGCCGTTCGATGATGTTCGCGATGGTCGTGTAGACGAACACGACCGCGATGGCGCCGAACGCGATCGCCAGCCGGCGCCGGCCGCGGCGCAGGGTGGACAGCGTCACCGCGAGCGCCGCCGAGGTGATCAGGACGAGCACGCCGGTGGCGTAGGCGCCGCCCTGCTTGTCGACGCTGGCCCGGAAGACGATCGTGACGACGAAGCCGATGAGCGTGAACACGATGACCAGCGGTCGCACGGCGCGCGCCCAGGTCGGCGCCATCCCGTAGCGGGGCAGGTAGCGCGGGACGAGGTTGAGCAGGCCGGCCATGGCCGAGGNGCCGGCGAACCAGAGGATCAGGATGGTGCTGACGTCGTAGACGGTGCCGAAGGCGGCGCCGAGCTGTTGGTGGGCCAGGTAGGCCAGGGCGCGCCCGTTGGCCGGCCCGCCGGGTTCGAACTCCTTCTCCGGGATGAGCAGCGTCGTGCTCAGGCTGCTGGTGATGAGGAACACCGCCATGATCGCCGCGGCGGTGGTCAGCAGCGTGCGGGCGCCGCGGATGCGGCCGACCGGATTGGCCTCGGTGTCGCCCGGGTCACCGCGGACCAGCGGCATCACCGCGACCCCGGTCTCGAAGCCGGACAGGCCCAGCGCCAGCTTCGGGAAGACGATCAGCGCGAAGCCGACCAGGGCGAGCGGGTCGGGATGTTCGTTGACGAGCAGTGCGTGCCAGTCGCTGAACAGGTGCGGATGGCTCACGATCTTGATCAGCGCGTCGACGATGACGACCGCGTTGAGGCTCAGGTAGATCACGACGAGCACGACGGCGATGCCGACGGCCTCGGTGAACCCGCGTAGGAACACCCCGCCGAGCAGGGCGAGCAGCACGAGGGTGACGGCGACCTGGTGGCCGTGCAGCGCGTGCGGCGCGTACGGGTTCTCCAGGATGTGGGCGGTGGCGTCGGCGCCGGACAGGGTGATCGTGATGAGGAAGTCGGTGCAGGCGAAGCCGAGCAGCACCAGGACGAGGACCTTGCCCTTCCACCAGGACAGCTCCTTCTCCAGCATGGCGATGGAGCCCTCGCCGTGCGGGCTGTCCCGGGCGACCTGCCGGTAGACCGGCAGCGCCCCGGCGAGGGTCACCAGCACCAGCACCGCCGTCGCGATCGGGCTGACCGCCCCGGCGGCGAGCGCGGCGATGCCCGGCTGGTAGCCGAGGGTGGAGAAGTAGTCGACGCCGGTCAGGCACATCACCCGCCACCACGGGTGCAGACGGTGCTCCTCGGCGGGCTGGGCGTGCGGGCCGGAGTGCTGCTGGGCCTGCTCGGCGCCGGCCAGCAGCCACCGCCGCAGCCGCCGCGGGCCGGCCGGGCACCGCGCCGGTTCGGCTTCGGTCGTCGAGGTCACGGAGCAGAACACCTTCCAGCCAAGGGGGGCATGCCGAGCATCCTCCCCCGCGCGCCCGGCCGGCACGCGCCCCCGGCTCGCCCGGGCGCGCTGCGGCGCCCCGTCCCCGGGCGCCCTGCGGCGCGACGCTCCGGGCGGACCGCGGCCCCCGCCCCGGGCGGGCTCAGGTGGCGGTGCCGCCGAGGGCGGACAGGACGCTGCGGCCGAGGACGCGGGCCAGGCGCTGCAGCGGCCAGCCCTTGGACTCGCGCAGGTCGACGATCACCCGCTCGTCGAACATCGTGATCCAGACGAGCACGGCGTACTCGACGTCCTGGTCGGGAAGCTCCCCGTGCTCGATGAGGTCGCGCACGATCGGCTCGAGGGCGGCGTAGAGCGCGCCGGTGGGCTCGTCACCGAGGTGGACGCGCTCGAGGAACCCCCGCCAGCTGCGGATGTGCACCGCCGCCGGGCCCCAGTCCGCGGCCTGCTCGGCCCACCGTTCGCAGGCGGCGTCGAAGCGCCGGCGCGGGGTCCAGGTGGGCGGCACCGACTGCAGCCGGTCGGTGAGCCGGCCGGTGAGCTGCAGCAGGAACTCGCGGTGCGCGTCGTGGATCGACTCGAAGTGCCGGTAGGCGGTGGCGGTGGCCACACCGCCGCGGCGGGCGAGTTCGGGCAGGCCGAAGGTGGGGCCGGACTCGGCGAGCAGCTCGCCTACCGCGGCCAGCAGCCGGTCGCGGGTCTCCTGGGTGTCCCGCCGCAGTCCCGGTCTCGGACCCGCCATCCGCTCCCCCTCGCCGCCACCGGTGCGCACCGCCGTCGATGCGCACCGGCATCAATGTTAACCCATAACCTGGGAAGTTAATCTCATGTTTCGCGCCTTGACAGTCATCCGGGCCGACCTCAAGACTCTGGCAACACGCGAAAATCTTCCCATGTCCGCGAGAAGATCGCCAAATCAATCCCTTTCCCCGCTCCCCGAAAGCGATGTCACATGGCCGTTACCACATTGACACCCGGGCCCCACGCCCACGGCCGACGCGGCGGACGCGTTCTCGCGCCGGCCGTCGCCTCCTGCCTGGCCGCGGCGATCTCCCTGGCAGCCTGCGGATCCTCCGGCGGCGACGGCTCCCCCGCGGGCACGGGCGCCGGCGCCTCCTCCGCCGCCACCGCGAAGACGGTGCACGTGGGCGTGCTCCAGCTCGCCAGCGCGACCGTCATCGACCAGACCGTGGCCGCCTTCGAGCAGGAACTGAAAACGAAACTCGCCCCCCGTCCGGTCAGTTTCGACGTGAAGAACGCCCAGGGTGACCAGAGCCTCATCACCAGCATCTCCCGGAGCTTCGCCCAGTCGGACTCCGACGGCGTCGCCGTCATCGGCACCCCCGCCGTGGTCGCCCTGGCGCAGCAGACGCAGGAAAAGCCCATCTTCGCCCTGGCGATGGGCGACCCGGTCGGCGCGAAGGTCGCGCAGAGTCTCGACCGGCCCGGGAAGAACGTCACCGGCAGCGTCGACTACGTCGATCCGGCCGTGCTGCTGCAGTCGATCATGAAGATCACGCCGGCCCCGAAGCGCCTCGGGACGATCTACGACCCGTCCAACCAGAACATGCAGGTCTGGATCAAGGCGTTGCGCGCCGCGGTGGCGAAGTACCCCGGGGTGAGCGTGGTGGAGTCGACGATCTCCGGCGCCCAGGACGTGCCCAGCGCCGCGCGCAGCCTCACCGGGCGGGTCGACGCCGAGCTCATCGGCCCCGACGCCACCGTGCTGGCCGCGCTGCCCGTCGTCGGTTCGGCCGCGGCCGGCGGGCGGCTGCCGGTCTACGTCGTCGGCGGGGACGCCACCGTCGCGGGCATCCTGGCCAGCATCGGACCGGACTATCCGACGCTCGGCCGCCTGGCCGCCGACTCCGCCGCGAAGGTGCTGACGGGCACGCCCGCCGCCGAGGTCGCCTTCGGCCAGCCGTCGGGCGTCGGGTTCACCGTCCAGAAGGCCACCATGACCAAACTCGGGATCACCCTGCCGGCGGACCTGCTGAGCGCGGCGACGGTGCAGTGATGATCCAGGTCCTGCTGGACATGCTGGTCACCGGCCTGCCGCTGGTGCCGGTGTTCCTCGGCATCTACACCGTCTTCCGGCTGCGCGCGGACTTCGACCTCACCGTCGAGGGCAGCTTCGTCACCGGCGGCGCGGTGTGCGCCCTCACGCTGGTGCACGGCTGGCCGAGCTGGCTCGCCCTGCTGGCGGGGACGGCCGGCGCGGCCGCCGCCGGCGCCGTCACGGCGCTGATCCACCTGCTGCTGCGGGTTCCGGTGCTGCTCGCCGGCCTGGTGATGAGCATCGGGCTGTTCAGCGTGAACCTGCACGTGCTCGACACCCCCACGCTGAGCCTCGGCACGCAGGGCACGCTGTTCAGCGGCTTCGGTTCGCTGTCCGGCCGGCAGGCCGACCTGGCCACCTCCGGGGTGATGGCCGGGGTCGTCGCCGTGGTGCTCGTCGCGTTCGGCCTGTTCCTGCGCACCGAGCTGGGCCTGGCGCTGCGGGCCACCGGCGTCAACGCGCGGATGGCCCGCAGCCAGGGTGTCAACGACCGCCGGCTGACCGTGCTGGCGCTCGTGCTCGCCAACGGCCTGGCCGGACTCGGGGCGAGCCTCAGCGTGCAGTACCAGGGCTACGCCGACGTCAACATGGGCGCGGGCACCTTCGTCGCCGGGGTCGGNGCGGTGCTGCTCGGCGAGCTGTTCGTCCGCCCGTCGGGGTCGAAGCTGCTGCGCATCGTCGGCTGTGTGCTGGTCGGCACGCTGGCCTACCGGCTGGTCCTGGTCGGTGCGCTGCGGGTGGGGCTGCCCGCGGGCGACCTGCGGGGGGTCACGGCGCTGACGCTGCTCGTGGCGATCGCGGCCGAACGCTACCTCGGTGCGCTCGGCGGCCTCGCCCGCACNCTCGCCCACACCACCCGCTCGGCCAGCGCCGCCGTCCGGCAGGAGGCCGCCTGATGCTCCGGTTGGACGACATCGACCTGATCTACAACGCCGGCCGGGTCGACGAGGTGGTGGCGCTGCGCAGTCTCAGCGTCACCTTCGAACGCGGGCAGTTCGTGACCGTCGTCGGCACGAACGGCGCCGGGAAGTCGAGCCTGATCCAGACGATCTCGGGTGCGGCCCGCCCGACCCGCGGCCGGGTCCACCTCGACGGCCGCGACGTCACCCGGCTGCCCGACCACCGCCGCGCCGGCTGGATCGCCCGGGTCTTCGACGATCCCCGGGCGGGCACCGCGCCGGAGCTGTCCATCGAGGACAACCTGGCGCTGGCGATGGCCCGCGGGCGCAGGCGCGGGCTGCGGTTCGCCGTGACCGCCCGCCGGCGCGCCGTCATGCGCGAGCACGTCGCCGGTCTGGGTCTCGGGTTGGAGAACCGGCTCGCCGACCGCGTCGGGCTGCTCTCGGCGGGCCAGCGCCAGAGCCTGACGATGGTGATGGCCGCCCTGAGCGCCCCGTCGGTGCTGCTCCTCGACGAGCACCTGGCGGCGTTGGACCCGGGGACGACCGCCACCGTGCTCGCGCTGACCACCGAGCTGGTGCGCGAGCTGGGCGCCACCACGGTCATGGTCACCCACAACATGGATCACGCGCTCGCCCTGGGCGACCGGCTGCTGGTGATGAGCCGGGGCCGGGTGATCGCGGACTACGACGGAACGGAGAAGTCCGAGATGACGGTAGGCGGCCTGATCGACCGGATCACCGGCGCCGGCGACGCGCTGAGCGACCGCAGCGCGCTGATCGAGAAGGTGGCGTCATGACGACCGCGGCGGGAGTCGGCCAGACGGAGGTCGGGCCGGACGGAACCGGGCCGGCGGGGATCGGGCCGGCGGGGATCGGGCCGGCCGGAACCGAGTCTGCGGGGGCCCGGTCGGACGGCGTCGGGTCGGCGCAGGCCGAGAGGGGCGATCCGATCGCGGGGCGGTTTCCGACGCTGACGGAGATCCGCGCGGCGGCGCAGGCGGTGCTGCCCCGCGACGTGTGGGACTTCCTCGCCGGCGGCGCCGGGCAGGAGACGACGCTGCGGGCCAACCGCGACGCGTTCGCGGGCTGGCAGTTCCGCCCCCGGGTCATGAGCGGCCACCCGGTGCCCTCCACCGCCACCACCGTGCTCGGCCTGCCGATGCGTCTGCCGGTCCTGACGGCGCCGTTCGGCACCGACGGGTTCTTCGACACCGACGGCCACCTCGCCGTGGCCCGGGCGAACGCCCGGTGCGGGACGTTGAGCATCGTTCCCGAGGCAGGCACCCACTCGATCGAGAGCGTCGCCCAGGCCGCCCCGGCGGCGGCGCGCGTGGCGCAGGTGCACCCCATGGGCACCGAACGCAACTTCGTGCGCATGCTGGAGCGCATCGAACGCGCCGGCTACGCGGCCGTGTGCGTGACCGTCGACTGCCCGACCGCCGGGTGGCGCGAGCGCAACCTGCGCAACCGTTTCACCGTCGACCTGCGGATGATCACCGGTAACTACCCGCCGGGCGGCGACGTCGCGGCCCAGGACGTCTTCGGCCAGCTCTTCGCCCGCGACGAACCCGTCTGGACCTGGGACCGGCTGGCCCGGCTGATGCGCCACACCGACCTGCCGTGGATCGCGAAGGGCATCCTCACCGCGCAGGACACCCGCGCCGCCATCGACGCCGGCGCCGCCGCCGTGCTCGTGTCCAACCACGGCGGGCGCCAGCTCGACGGCACGCCCGCCGCGCTCGACCAGCTCCCCGAGGTCGTCGCGGCCGCCGACGGCCGCGCCGAGGTCCTGCTCGACAGCGGGGTGCGCTGCGGCACGGACGTCGTGAAGGCCCTCGCCCTCGGGGCGCGCGCCGTGGTCATCGGCCGGCTGGCCGCCGCCGGTCTGGCCGCGGGCGGCGAGGCCGGGGTGGCCCGCGTCCTGGCCCTGCTGCACGAGGAGATGGTCACCGTGCTGACCCTGCTCGGGCACGGGTCGGTCACCGAACTGACCCCCGCGGCCCTCCAGCGGAGCCGGCCGTGATCACGAGGGTGCCCGGTCAGCTTCCGTCGATCTCGGGCGCCACCGGCCACGGCGAGCTCGTCGTCACCTCCGGCGTGATCTGCCCCGACCTGCTGCGCCCCGGCCTGACGCCGGCCACCACCCCCGACGTCCGCCAGCAGATCGACGGCGCCCTGGGAGCGCTGGGCGAGGTCCTGCGCGCGGCCGGCAGCGGCCTGCACTACGCGCTGCGGGTGGAGGCGTTCCTGGCCCGTCCGGCGGACTTCCCGCTGTGGGACAGCGCCTTCGCCGCGGCCTGGCCTGTGCACCCCCCTGCCCGGACCACCCTGGTGACCGGTTTCGCGCTGCCCGTCGTGCTCGTCGAGCTCCAGGCGATCGCCGTGCGCGCACCCGCGGCGGCGCCGTAGCGGCGACCACGGGGCGCCGNGGGGGGGCGACGGTGGACCCCGGTGTCCGGCTGCGGCGGCACGCGGGCGCCGGCGGGGGAAGACTGGCCGGATGGAGGTTCTCAGCAGTCGGATTCTCATCAGGCCGGTCGACCCGGGGCGCAGTCGCCGCTTCTATCGCGACATCCTGGGGCTGGCGATCTACCGGGAGTTCGGGCCGCCGGACGATCCCGGCCTGGTGTTCTTCCTCGGGCAGAGCCTGCTGGAGGTCTCCGGCCGCGCCGAGGAGCCGGCCGGCGGCGGCGCGGGGCGGGTGCGCCTGTGGCTGCAGGTGCGCGACCTCGCCGCCGAGCACCGCCGGCTCGCCGCCGCGGGGGTGCCGATCGTCCGCGACCCGCAGCGGGAACCGTGGGGGCTCGACGAGATGTGGATCGAGGACCCGGACGGCATCCCCATCGTGGTCGTCGAGATCCCACCCGACCACCCGCTGCGCCGCGACCAGCGTGGGGCGCGGACCGAGCTCTGAGCGCGCCCCCGACGAGCGGGCGCGCCGCCCCCAGGTCAGACCGGACCCTGGCGGCGCTCCTCAGGCGTCGTGGCACTCTCCGGTGGCTCGGAACCGGGCCCTTCACCTGGCGCCCAGACCGTCCGGTCCACCAGGCCGTGAGGACAGCGTCCGGAACCGTCCTTGGACGACGCCCGGACACCCCGGACGCCAGCGAGTGCCGCGCCGCGGGCCCGGCGGCACTTCCGGCAGGCAGTGACAGAGATCATCGGCACGATCCTGTCCACGCCGGTGTCCTCGCTCACTTCGTCACCCGCCCACCGCCACTGCACGCCGTGCACTTNGTGACAGCATTTCCAGCGAACCGGCCGTCCTCATCGACCTCCTGCCGGCCCGTCTCCACCTCGCCCTTCCCGTCGCAGGCGGAACACGTGCCGAACTCGACCGGCTGGTCCCCNGTGTTGCCGCCGGCCTTCCGCCTGTCCGGATCGCTGTCGTCCCGGACCACGGGCGGCTTACCACCACGCTTCGTGCCCCCACGGCCCGACGACGCGCCACCGTCGGTGTTGCCCCTTTTGTTCCACACCATCGGCTGCTCTCCGTCCACCCCCGGTGTCGTACCGTATCGACGGTAACCCCGGACAGCGCAAAGCCGGAACGAGCCAGTCGGAACTGTCACCGAACCCCAGGAGGCAGCTCGCGGCGAGCCGGGGCCGGAGCGTCCGCTCATCCTGAGATGAAGGTCAGGCCGGCGTCGCCAGATCCCCGGAGTCGCCAGATCCCCGGAGAGGGTGCGGTCCCGCGGCGGCGAGCGGGGCGCTCTGGCTAGCGGCCGGCTGCGGCGCCGGTGACGGCCCGCCAGTCCTCGAAGCGGGTCCGGGCGAGCAGGGCGTCCGGCCCGGGGAGCAGGGTGTGCTCGTCCAGGCGGGCGCCGAAGTAGCGGGCCTGCGGGTCGGTCACCACCGGACGGGGGTCGCCGCGGCCGGCGAGGTGCTGGCGGACGAGCTCGTCGAGGCGGAACCGCTGCGGGCCGGCGACCTCGACGGTGCCGTCCACCGGCGCGCCGGCCGCGGTGACGCCGACCGCCGCGGCGACGTCGTCGGCGGCGATCGGCTGGAACGGCGCCGGCGCCAGGCGGACCGTGCCGCCGACGGTGGCGGCGTCGGCGATACCGCCGACGAACTCGAAGAACTGCGTCGCCTGGATGATCGAGTACGGCAGGCTCCCCTGCCCGATCAGCTCCTCCTGGGCGATCTTGGCCCGGAAGTAGCCGCTCTCGGCCAGCCGCCGGGTGCCCACCACCGACAGCGCGACCAGGTGCCCGACGCCGGCGGCGGTCGCGGCGGCGAGGATGTTCGCCGTCGACGTCCGGAAGAACTCCAGCACGGCCTGATCGTCGAACGACGGCGAGTTGGACACGTCGACGACGACGTCGGCGCCGGTGAGCGCCTCGGCGAGCCCGTCGCCGGTCAGGGTGTCGACGCCGGAGCTCGGCGAGGCGACGACCGCGGTGTGCCCGTGCCCGATCAGCCGGCGCACGAGCTTCGCGCCGATGAGGCCTGTCCCGCCGATGACGACGATCTGCACGGTGTCTCCCCTTCGGGTTCGGGCGGGAGGGACGACCCGCCACGCGGGTGAGGACGAGGCGGCCCGCCGATCCGTGACACGCGGCGACGGCCCCGACACTACTCACCAGTGTGCAACACGCAGCGTGTTCCGGTCGCGACTCGACGCACGGAGAGTTGGGGCACGGAGGCTTGGGGCACGGGCGGCTTGGGGCGGCGAGGCGCCGCGATCATGGTTCGCGACGGGGAAACATGTCGGGTGGGTCGGGGACGGGGGGCAGCGTGATCGTGACGAGGGCGCCGCCGCCCGGGTCGTTGGCCGCCTCGACGGTGCCGCCGTGGGCGGCGGCAATCGCCGCGACGATCGACAGGCCGAGCCCGGCGCCGCCGTCGTCGCGGCCGCGGGCGGCGTCCGCCCGGCGGAACCGCTCGAACGCGTGGGGCAGGAAAGCGGCGGGAAATCCCGCGCCGTGATCGCGAACCTGCACCACGACCACGCCGGGCACGCCGTCGGCGCGCCCCGGCGCACGGTGCCCCCGCAGTTCGACGGCGCTGCCGGGCGGGGCATGGCGCACCCCGTTGGCGAGCAGGTTGTCGACGGCCTGGCGCAGCAGGTCCGGGTCGCCGAACACGGTCAGCGGCCGGTCGCCGGCGGGCACCGTGACGTCGAGGCGCAGCCCGCGCGAGGCCGCGTAGCCGGCGGCGGCGCGCGCGGCGCGGTCGAGCAGCTCGTCGAGGGCGAGCGGCCCGCGCCGGACGTGGCCGCCGTCCATCCGGGCCAGGGTGAGCAGCGATTCGGCGAGGCGGATCAGCCGGTCGGTCTCCTCGGCGGCGGTGTGGATCGCCTCCCGTAGCTGCTCGGCCGAGCGTCCCGGGCGGTCGGCCAGCTCCAGCTCGGCGCGCAGCACGGTCAGCGGGGTGCGCAGCTCGTGACCCGCGTCGGCGACGAAGGCGCGGTCGCGGGCGCGGGCGGCGTGCAACCGGGCCAGCAGGTCGTTCATGGTGCGGGCCAGGGCGGCGATCTCGTCGCGGGTGGCCGGCACCGCCAACTGGAACCCGTCGCCGGCCGTCCCGAGGTCGGAGGCGGCCATCTCGGCGGCCTGGCGGCGCATCCGGTCCACCGGGCGCAGCGCNGCGCCGGACAGCAGCCAGGCGGCAAGCCCGGACAGCGCGATCAGCGGCGCGGTCGCCGTGACCATCACGTTGCGGACCCGGTCCTCGGCGCGGTCGGTGAGGTGGGTCGGGGTGCCGACGACGGCGACGAGCGGGCTCCCGCCGGCCGCGGCGCGCACCGGCACGGCGTACAGGCGCGCCTGGCCGGCGGGCAGGGCCCGGTCGTCGGCGTCGCTGGCGATCCAGACCGGGTGGGACCGGGCCCGGGCCCGTTCGTCGACGGCGAGCAGGGGGGCCGTCCCGGCGTCCGCCGAGGAGGCCAGCGGCCGCCCCTCGGGGGTGAGGACCTGGGCGATGGAGCCGGCCCCGGTGAGCAGGGCTGCTGGATCCCCGCGGCCGGGCACCGGCTCGCCGGCGGCGATCCGGTCGGCGAGGCGCGCGGTGAGCACGTCGGCCCGGGTCCGCAGATCCGTGTCGACGGCGTCGCGCAGGTTCGCCCGCAGCAGCAGGTAGAACAGCGTGCCGGCGAGCAGGAGCACCAGCGCGGTGCCGAGCGCGAACAGCAGGGTCAGCCGAACCCGCAGCGGCACGTCGGGCTACGTCCCGCCGCCGACGGCCGGCAGCGTCGACCCGGTCGGGCGCGGCTCGGTCGAGTGCGGCTCGGTCGAGTGCGGTTCGAGCGGGACGCACAGCCGGTAGCCGACCCCGCGGACCGTCTCGATGAGCGAGGGGGCCGGCGGCAGATCGATCTTGCGGNGCAGATAGCGGACGTACTGGTCGACGATGTTGGAGGTGGCGTCGAAGGCGTCGTCCCAGACGTGCTCGGTGATGTAGGTGCGGGTGAGTACCTGGTCGGGATGGCGTAGCAGCAGGTGCAACAGGGCGAACTCCTTGGCGGACAGGTCGACCGGCGCCCCGCCGCGCCAGACTCGGTGCCCGGCCGGGTCGAGTTCGACCGCGCCGGCGCGCAGCACGACGGGCCGGTGCACCGCGCCGCGGCGGACCAGCGCGCGCAGCCGTGCGGTGAGCTCGCCGAAGCTGAACGGCTTGGGCAGGTAGTCGTCGGCGCCGGCGTCCAGGCCGCGGATGCGGTCGTCGACGTCGACGCGCGCGGTGAGCATGAGCACGGGCGCCCAGCGGTGGTCGGCGCGCAGCCGGCGGCACACCTCGAAGCCGTCGATGCCGGGCAGCATCAGGTCCAGGACGATCGCGTCGTAGGCGATCTCGGTGGCCCGCCAGACGGCGTCGATCCCGTCGCCGACGACGTCGACGGCGTATCCCTCCTCGACGAGGCCCCGGCGCAGCACCGCGGCGGTGCGCACCTCGTCCTCCACGACCAGGACCCGCATGGACCGATGGTAGGACCCGCCGGATGTGACGGCGATGTGGACTCCGCCGGCTCGCCGATGACGGACTGGCCCGGCGGGACGGGCGGGTCAGCCGGGCCGGCCGGGCAGCCGGCCGGCGAGCAGGCCGATGCCGGCGGCGGCCGCGGCGAACAGGGCGAACAGGGGCGTCACCCAGTCGGTGCCGGCGCGCGACTGCAGCAGGCTCAGCAGGGCGACGCCCAGCGACGCGGCGAGCTGCACCGCCATGAAGATCGAGGTGGTGCCCTGCGGCTGCTCGACCGGCGGCAGCGTGCGGTACAGGCTGGCCACGGTCGGTGAGGCGGTGAGGCCGAAGCTCAGCCCGACGGCGACGAACAGCGCGCACGCGGCGGCGAGCGGGATGTGCTCGGCGGTCGCCGCGAAGGTGGCCAGCAGCACGGTGGTGGCGCCGGCGCCGGCACGTACGAGGGAGCGCGCGCCGAGGCGGTCGCTGATCCGCCCGCCGGTCGTCATCGACACGAGCAGCCCCAGCCCGAGGGCGCAGACCAGCAGCCCCTGGTCGAGGCCGTGCAGGCCGTGCTGGTCGAGGCCGACCACCGGCAGTGCCGTGGTCTGCCCGTACATGACCAGTCCGACCAGGCTCATCACGGCGATGCTCGCGGCGAATCCGGGCCGGCGCAGCAGCCGCAGGTCGAGGGCGGGGGTGGCGGTCGTGGTGAACGCGTGGCGGACGTAGGCGGCGAGCAGGACGATCCCCCCCGCCGCGGCGGCGAGGACCGGCCAGTCGCCGGGGTGCGCGCCGGCCCGGTTGACCGCGAACAGCACGCCGAGGTAACCCGCGGTGAGCAGGACCAGGCCGCGTAGGTCGGCGCCGGGGCGGGTCGGGGCGGGGTCGGGCCGGCGGGCGGGGACGTAGGCCAGGGTGGCGGCGCCGACCAGCAGCCCGAGCGGGAAGTTGACCGCGAACAGCCACTGCCAGTGGCCGGTCTCCAGCAGCAGACCACCGAGGATCGGGCCGGCCGCGGGCGCGACGTTGACGACCGTGGACATCACGCCGAGCGCCCGCCCCATCGACTCCCGGGTGGCCAGCGCCGCGGACAGGGTCATCGCGCTCGGTTCGAGCAGCCCGCCGCCGAATCCCTGGAGCACCCGGAAGCCGATGAGCATCCCCGGCGAGCGGGCCAGCGTGCACAGCAGCGAGCCGAGCAGGAACAGGCCGAGACCGGCGAGGAACACCGCGCGCCCGCCGAAGCGGGCGCTCGCCCAGCCCAGCAGCGGCAGCGCCGTCGCCGCGGCGAGCAGGTAGGCGATCGTCACCCACACGACGGTGGTCAGCGGGGCGGAGAAGGCGTCGGCCAGCGGGGCGAGGGCCACCGCGACGACGGTGCCGTCGAGCACGGCGAGCAGCGCCGCGCCGGCGAGCGCGACCAGGGCCGGGCCGGTGCGCACCCCCGACCCGGATGCCGGCGTCGGGCTGGCCGCGGGGACGGCTGCCGGGTCGGGCGCCGTGGCGGCGGGCTCCCCGGAGGCTTCCTTTACGCTCATGAGACCAGATTAAACTACACGGTTTAGTAAGGACAGGAGGGCCTACAGTAAGGACGGCAGCGGCGGCGCAGAGGTGAGGGTGGGGCCCGATGGNGGGACGGCAGCGCGGGATCGACAAGCGCCGGGCCATCCTCGACGCCGCAGCACCGATCTTCGGCACGCAGGGGTACGAGCGGGCGAGCGTGGACGCGATCGCCACCGCGGCCGGGGTGTCCAAGCCGACCATCTACAGCTACTTCGGCGGCAAGGAGAACCTGTTCCGCGAGTCGGTCGCCGACTCCGCCGTCGAGCAGAACGGTGACGCGCTGCGGGTGCTGCAGGCCCTGGACGTCTCCCCCGAGCGCTGGCAGGCGAGCCTGTTCGAGGTGGGCGTAGCGCTGGTGGAGTGCCAGCGCAGCACCTGCTCGATGTTCCTGTACCGCACGATCGCCGCCGAGTCGGTCCGCGATCCCGAGATCTACCGCACGGTGCGGGAGAAGGCCGGCGACCCGATCCTCGACGCGCTCACCGGACGCCTGGCGATGCTCGGCAACGCCGGGCTGCTGCAGGTCGCCGACCCGGCGCTCGCCGCCCGCCAGTTCTTCGCACTGATCAACGCGCAGATCCCCGAGCTGACCGAGAACGGCACCCGCCCGGCNGCGGACGACGTCGTGCGCCGCGCCGTGGAGGCCGGCGTGCGCACCTTCCTGCTCGCCCACGGCGTGCCCGACCCGCAGCCGCCGGCCGCCACGACGGTGNCCTAGTCCGCGTATGTGGTTGTGACCGTGGGGGCCTGTCGCGTTCCCTGATCCTCACCGTCGAGGTGTGCAGGTGAGGGCAAGATCGTGGAAGTCGAGGTCGTGCCCGGCAGCACGGCGCGGTTCCGCGGAACACCAGGCGTCCGACTCGGGACCGGTGCTCGCAGACGAAAGCGCCTTCGCGCCTGCCCGTGTCTGCCTGTGCCTGTCTGTGCACGGAATCGCGCCGAGGGCTTGTGCCACTTTTCAGCCCGAAAACCGTACCTAAGCCTCGGCACGATCTGGCCGCGTTCTGACCGGAAAAGNCAGAGGAGTGAGTCCGAAGCCGGGCGGGCAGGTCGCGGTGCGTTTTGCACGGTCTGAGCCCGGGGATCGTGCGCATCGCACCGCAATGCCGCCGCACTGGTAGCCGGCCCAACTGACAGGTCCCCGATCGCCGGGGTCCCAGCCGGGAGGTGCCGGGAGGTGCCGGGAGGTGCCGGGAGGTGCCGGGAGGTGCCGGGAGGTGCCGGGAACGCCCTGGGCCGGGCCGACCCCCATTTCGGGAGCCGGCCCGGCCCAGGGCTTGCCGGCCGGGGCCGGCTAGCGTCGGGTCCCGCGGACGGGACCCGACGGGGTCACTTCGCGCCGGCGGTCAGGATCTTCTGGCCGTCGTAGGACGTGCCGGTGGCGAGGAAGGTCTTCTTCGTCGAGTCCCAGCGCTGGCCCAGCAGGGTGTTGTTGAACAGCCGGGTCAGGCCGGGGACCGGGTTGGTCTTGGTGAAGTCCAACGGCGGGACGAGCTGCAGGTCCAGGCCCTTGGTCTGGTTGAGCTGCGCCAGCAGGGACTTGGCGGTGAGGTCACCGGTGACCTTCTTGCCGACCTGTTCGACGATCTGGACCGCCAGCCAGCCGCCGATGGTGGAGGTGGAGTGGCGCAGGTTCTTCGCCGNGTCCTTGTCGCCGGNGGCGAAGTCCGCGTCGAGCTCGGACTGCAGCCGGGTCAGCTCCGGGTATTTCGCGCTCTGGTTGAACAGCGGGAAGGCGCCGACGGCGTAGAAGTTCTTCGCCGCGGGCCCGAG
This sequence comes from Frankia sp. CpI1-P, assembly GCF_001421075.1. Lineage (NCBI taxonomy): Bacteria > Bacillati > Actinomycetota > Actinomycetes > Frankiales > Frankiaceae > Frankia > Frankia sp. CpI1-P. Next base: position 297,142 of record NZ_LJJX01000001.1, read on the forward strand.
CTTGACCAGGTTCGCGTCCGAGATGGTGCCCGCGGCGTTGCAGTAGTTCAGCTTGTCCCCGCCGGCCTGGATGAGGCCGATCGCGCTGGCCTCGGCCAGGCCCATCGTGACGCCCTGCGCGCCGGCGTCGGTGATCCGGGCCGCGACCGGAGCGTAGTCGCTCGTCGTCACCGGCACCTTGATCTCCTGGGTGCCGACCCCGGCGGACTTGCCGCCGAGCCCGGCCAGCGCCCCGAGGCGGGAGGCCGCGGCGATGTCGTAGTTGACGACCCCCATCTTGCTGATCTTGGCGGTGTTCTTGAGCAGCGGCGCGCAGACGGCCTCGTAGTACGTCGACGCCGGCTGGTAGACGAAGCTGATCTTCGAGGTGAGGTCCGAGCCGTCGCCGGCGATGCCCGAGCTGCCGATGCTGGGGATTCCGGCCTTCTCCAGGATGGCGTTGATGCCGCCCGCGGTGCTGAAGGCGGAGACGACGGCGAGGTACTTGCCGCTCACCGCCTTCTGGGCGCAGGCCTCGCCCGCCGCCTGGTCGTTCTTCGAGTCGCACACGTCGATCTGCACGGGATGGCCGTTGATGCCGCCGCGCTTGTTCAGCGCGCGCACGGCGGCCTTCGCCGCTCCGGCCTGCTCCGGGAAGTTCGTCGTCGGCGTCGTCAGCGGCACGATGGACAGCAGCTTCACCGGGCTGGCCTTCGGGCCGTCCGTGGCCGGCGACGACTCCCCCGTCGTTCCGGACGAACCACACGCGGCCAGGGCCAGCGTGGCCCCCACCGCCAGCGCCGCCATCGCGCTTCTGGACCGCATCGTCTTCCTCATCATCTCTCGCCCGAACCCACTCTCAACTCGCCGCCGTTCCTCCACCCGACCGCCACCGTCCCGCCGGCCGGCCCCCCGCGGGGCCGGCCGGCCGCCGCGGCCGGGACGCTCTACATCCCGCCGGGACGCTCTACACCCCGTCGAGCAGCACGGCCCGCTCCGGGCAGGCCTCCGCCGCCCGCCGGGCCAGTTCCACCCGGTCGGCCGGCACGTCCGCAACGGTCACCTCGCCGTAGCCGCTGTCGTCGTCGGTGAACAGCTCCGGGGCGAGGTCGTAACACCGCCCGTGCCCCTGGCAGCGGGCGGTGTCGATCGTGAGCCTCATGCCTGCCCCGCATCCGTCGGCCAGGTCAGCGCCAGCGAGTCCAGGCCGCGCAGCGTGTGGCCGTTCCAGGTGATGCTCGCCCCCGGCGCCAGGGAGTACTCGGGGATGAGTCGGTGCCACTCGCGCAGCACGGTGCGCAGCTCCATCCGGGCCAGGTGGGAGCCCAGGCAGCGGTGCGGCCCGCCGCCGAAGGCCAGGTGCCGCTTGTCGGCGCGGTCGAGGTCGACGACGCCGGCCCGCGGGTCCGCGTCCGGGTCGAGGTTGCCCGAGGCCAGCATCACGTGGACCATCTCGCCCTTCTTGATCGGGCAGCCGGCGATCTCGGTGTCGCGGGTGGTGATCCGCGGGACGGCTATCACCGGGGTCTCCCAGCGCAGCAGCTCCTCGACGACGGTCGGGATCTTCTCCGGGTCGGCGACGATCGCGCGCCGCGCCTCGGGATGCTCCAGCAGGTAGGCAAGAATGCAGGTGAGGCTGATGGTGACGGTGTCCAGCCCGGCCATCATGAGCATGAAGCAGATCCCGAGCAGCTCCGGCTCGGTCAGCGGCCGGCCCTCGATCTCAGCCTTGAGCAGCTCGGTGATGAGATCGTCCCGGGGCTCGGCGCGCCGCTGCGCGAGGACCGTCCCGAACAGGGTGAACGCCTGCGTGCCGGCCTCGGTCTGGATCCGCACCCTCTCGTCGGGGTCGTCGGTGAGCGACTCCGGACGGATGATCGCGTCCTTCATGTGCAGCAGGGCCNGCAGCTCGGACTGCGGCAGCCCGAACAGGGTGAGGAACACCGAGCAGGGCAGCGGGACGGCGAGGTCGGTGGCGAAGTCGCAGGCGCCGCGGTCGAGGAAGCTCTCGATCGTGGCGACCGTGTTCGCCACGACCTCGGCCTCCAGCACGGCCATCCGCCGCGGAGAGAACAGCGGGTCGAGGATGCGCCGGTACTTGGCGTGGTCGGGCGGGTCGACGCCCATCGGGATGGCGGGCAGCGGGCTGCTCATCAGTTCGGGGATGAGGTTGGAGAACACCTCNGGATTGCGCAGGACCTCGTCGATGTCGGACCGGCGCAGGATCTGGATCCAGCCATCGTGTCCCTCGTCGTAGTCCACCGGGCACTTCTCCCGCAGCCGGGAGAAGTAGGCCCGCGGGTCCTCGGCGCGCTGGCGTTCGAACTCGACCCAGTCCAGCGTCGCGGCTCGCAGGCCGTGGCCGCCGTCGGCGGGCGCCGCCGCGCCCGCGGTGTCGTCTGGCATATGCGTGTTCCTCCAGGATCGGTGAGACGTTCCGTCCGGGGCACGGACGGGGGCGGTCAGGCGGTCAGGTGAGATAGCTCTGTTCGACGAGCGCCGGGTCCGCGCGGGCCTGGGCGGCCGGTCCCGACCAGCGAACCCGCCCGCGGCTGAGCACCACGGCCCGGTCCGCGACGCGCAGCGCCGCGCGGACGTGTTGCTCGACGAGCAGCACGGCGAGCCCGTCGTCGGCGGCGGCGCGGATGGCGCCCAGCAGACGGGCCACCACCTGCGGCGCGAGGCCGAGCGAGAGCTCGTCGGCGAGCAGCGCCACCGGCCGGCGGGCCAGCACCCGGGCCAGGGTGAGCAACTGCTGCTGGCCGCCGGAGAGCAGACCGGCACGGCGGTCGAGATGCTCGGTGAGCTCGGGGAAGTCGGCCAGCGCGGCCAACGGATCCACGCCGCCGATGCGCAGGTTCTGGCGGACGGTCAGCGACGGGGTGACGGCCCGTTCCTCGAGCACCACGCCGAGGCCCTGCCGGGCCCGCCGGTGCAGCGGCGCCGTGGTCGCCTCCCCCTGCCAGGTGACGATCCCCTCGTCGGGGGTCAGGGCGCCGGCCAGCGCCATCAGCGTGGTGGTCTTGCCGGCGCCGTTCGGCCCGAGCAACGCCACCACCTCCCCGCGGGCCACCTCGAGGTCGAGACCGACCACGACAGGCCCGGCGCCGTACCCGACGGCAAGCTGGCGGCATCCGACGACGCTCACCTGGCACCTCCAGCCACGGGCGGCGCCGCCGCCGCCTCACCGACCGGCGCGGCCAGCGCCGCACCGTCCTTCCCGTCCCCGACCGCCGCGTCGCCGGCCGAGCCGTTCTCGTCGCCGGCCGTCTGCTCCGGTCCGGCACCATCGCCGGCCGTCTGGTCGGGTCCGGCGCCATCGCCGGCCGTCTGGTCGGGTCCGGCACCATCGCCGGCCGTCTGCTCCGGTGCGCTGGCCTGGGCCACGACGATCTCCTCCTCGGTACCGCCGGCGCCCACTCCGTCCGCGGCGGCCCCCTCGCCCTGCGCGGCGGCCTCATCCACGGGGACCGCCTCATCCGCGAGGACAGCCTCGTCCGCGACGGCAGGAGTCTCCGCGACCGCAGGCTCGTTCGCCGCGACAGCCTCAGCCGCCACCGCCGGCGGCTCCTCGACGACAGGCTCGTCCGCCGGCGCCGACGACTCCTCGACCACCGGCTCGACCGCCGGCGCCGACGACTCCGCTGCGGCAGCCTGATCCACCGCCGCCGGCGGATCATCAGCCGGGGCGGTCTCGGTGGCGCTGCCCGCCTGGTCGTCGGCGGCGCCGTCCGCGGTCGGCTCGTCGGGGCGGCCGAGGTAGGCGGCGATGACGGCGGGATCGGCCTGGATGTCCGCCGGCGCGCCCTCGGCGATCCTGCGGCCGAACTCGAGGACCACCAGGCGGTCGCAGACTCCCATGACGAACGGCATGTCGTGCTCGATGAGCAGGACGGCGATTCCCCACTCGTCCGCCAGGCGGCGTACGAGGGCGGCGAGCTCGGCGCTCTCGTGCTCGTCCAGACCGGCCGCCGGCTCGTCGAGCAGCAGCACGGACGGCGCGGTCGCGACGGCGCGGGCGATCGCCACCAGCCGGCGGCGCCCGTAGGACAGCGCCGACACCTGGGTGTCCAGCGCGTCGGCCAGGCCGAACTCGCGGACCGCGGCCTGGGCGGGTGCACTCAGCGGGCGGTTGCCCGGCCAGACCAGGCCGGTGATGTAGGCGGCGAGGTCGCGCGGGTCGCTGGCGGCGCGCAGGTTCTCCGCGACGGTGAGGTCCTCGAACAGTTCGAGGTTCTGGAACGACCGGCTCACCCCTGCCCGCACCCGGCGATGCGCCCGTAGCCCGTCCAGGCTGGTGTCGCCCACCCGGACCGTGCCCGCCGCCGTCGCCGCGTACCCGGTGATGGCGTCGACGATCGTCGTCTTGCCTGNGCCGTTGGGCCCGATGAGCCCGACGACGGTGCCCGGCGCCACCTCGAACCCGACGCTGTCCACGGCGACGACGCCGCCCCAGCGCACCGTGATGCCCTCGACGGTCAGCGTCGCCGGCCGCACCCGCAACACCTCTCGCGTGGCCTCGGCTTCCGGCGGCGGGGCCACGTCCGCGGCGGCCGGGACGACGGCCCCGGTCGTCACAGCCTCGGTCGTCACAGCTCCGGTCGTCACAGCTCCGGTCGTCACAGCCTCGGTCGGCGCCTCGACGACGGTGACCGGCGCCGGGGCAGGGCCGGCGAACGCGGTGTCGGGGCGGCCCAGCCGAGCGGCGACGGGGGCGGGCAGCGGCAGACGGGCCCGGCCGGCCAGGCCGCCGGCGAGCCCCGTGCCCCCGGAACGGATCAGCACCAGCAGCAGGATGATCCCGCCGATCAGCGGCAGGTAGCGGTCGATCTCGCGCAGCCAGTCGGTGAGCCGGTCGCCGAACAGTACGCCCAGCACCGCGAGGACGACCAGGGCGCCGGCCGGCAGCCAGCGCGCCCACCGGGCCGCGCCGGCGCGCCGGGACCGGTCGACCTGGCCGCGGGCGAGCCCGCCGAGCCCGTACCCGAACAGGCCGGCGAGCACGGCGCCGACGGTGCGCGGCAGCGCGGTGGAGCCGCCGAAGCGGTCGGACAGCCAGCCGGCGAGCTGCTGACCGAGGGTGCCCGGCGCGAGCAGGGCGCCGATCCCGGCGCCGCTGATGTAGCCGACGCCGCCGACGACGGCGTAGGCGACGACGAGGATGCCGGTGAACGGCAGGAAGTTCCCGTCGTCATAGCTGATGTTGCGGTTGGCGAAGGCGAGCAGCACCCCCCCGAGCCCGGCGATGGCCGCGGACAGCGCGAAGGCGTAGATCTTCGCCGCGAACACGCTGATGCCCAGCGACGCCGCCGCCCGTTCGTTGGTGCGCACCGCGATGAGCCGCCGCCCGGCCCGGCCGCGGCGCACCGCGGACACCGCGAGCCCCGCGAGCAGCAGCAGGATCAGCGCCAGGGTGGCGTAGGCGCGCGGATCGTCGGTGCGGTCGACCGGGATGCCGAGGAAGTGCAGCGGGGCGTCGGCGGTGGCGACGACGGTGCCCTGCTGGTCGAGCACGTCCCCGAAGATCGAGGAGCTCTGGCCGTCCGCGGGAGGTGAGGAGTAGCCGCGCTGGAACAGGATCGCGCTGACGGTGACACCGAGGCCCAGAGTGACCACGGCGAGCTGCAGGCCGCGGGTGCGCAGCGCCGGCAGGGCGAACAGCACGCCGACGGCGGTGGTGGCCAGCACGCCGATCACCAGGGCGGCGGCGAACGGCCAGCCCTCGGCCGCCACCAGGCGCCCCGCGACCAGCGCGGCGATCCCGGCCAGCGCGCTCTGGGCCAGCGAGAGCTGGCCGGCGTAGCCGACGAGGACCACCAGCGACAGCAGGATCAGCGCGTACCCGGCCTGGAGGGCGACCGCGTTGACCCACGGATCGGGCAGCACCAGCCAGACGAGCGCCACCAGCAGGGCGAACCCGCCGACCAGCACCGGGAGGTTGATCGCTCCGGAGCCGAGCGGCGGGCGGTCCTCGGCCTGGTGGGCGCGGTCGGGAATGTTGCTGCCCCGCACGACGAGCAGCACGATGATGACGACGACCGGCAGGGCGCTGTCGAGGCCCTGCGCCCAGTCGTGCGGGCCGGTCAGGTGCACCTGGAGCTGGAGTTCGACCAGCGCCAGCAGCAGCCCGCCGACGAGCGCGAGCGGGAACGAGCGGAACCCGGCGGCGAGCGCCACCGCCAGCGCGGGAACGACCAGCAGGACCAGGCTCGTCGACGACAGCGGGTTCTGCAGCGGGGCGAGCAGGACACCGGCGAGGCCGGCGAGCACCCCGCCACCGAACCAGCAGGCCCCGGCGACCGCGTCGGCCGACCAGCCGAGCGTCGCCGCCGCGGCCGGCCCCTCGGCGACGGCGGTGGTGACCGCCCCGGCGGTGGTGTACCGGAAGAACGCCCACAGCGCCGCGACCAGGGCGATGACGACACCGAGGCGGACGAAGACGTGCACCCCGACGGGCTTGCCGAACACCTCGACGACGGACTGCGGCAGGAACGACGGCACCGAGCGGCTCTGCCCGCCGAAGGCCAGCACCACCGCGGCCTGCAGGACGATGAGCAGGCCCAGGGTGGCAACGACCCGGTTGAGCGGCGCGGCATGGCGCATCGGCCGCAGCACGGCCACGTGAAACAGCAGCGCGACCGCCCCGGTGAGCACGACGACGACGGCAGCGGCAAGCGCGGTCGGCAGCCCCCACCCGTCACCGGCCTCGTGGAACAGATAGGCCGCGAACATCACCAGCGCGCCCTGCCCGAGGTTCAGCACTCCCGAACCCCGGTGGATCAGCAGCAGACCCGCCGCCACAAAGGCATACAGTGCGCCGGCCCCAAGACTGATGACGGCGTATCCGAGAAAGCTGCCCACAGCATCACCCCAGTCCGAACTCTAGCGAGTTCGATCCTCACCGAGAACCGGTCGGATAGTTCTCGACACCGCCGGTCGTCACTGTGACGCCTGCGCTCCCGCCAGACCACACCATCCGGATCGGATGGCCGGCCCATATCTTCGCCTACGCCCCGCCGTAATGTCCTTCTATCACATCAACGCGCGGGCCCGACTTCCCGCATCACTGGCCGGTGTCGAAGNGTTGGCCACAGAGTGGCTGTGGGGTCACGACCTCGAAATGGTCACCGCTTCCGGCGACCCGGACGAAGTCGAAGCACGGATCGAGCTGGCCCTGATCGGTGGCGTAATTGATCTTATTGACCAGCATCCCGTCGGCATCGTAGTCGGTCACCCCACGCAGGCCCTTCATGTAGGACTCGCGGGTAGGACAGCCGTGCTGAGTCTTCAGTCCACGGATAAACAGGTCCGCGCTCAGCCAGCCGATGATGGTGCTCTGCTGGCCGGGCNGGGAGACCTCCGGGGAGTAGTCCGCNATCNCCTGCAGGAACCGGCGCTGGACCGGCCGGTTGCGCTCCAACGCGGCGTAGGAGAGCGACGCGTAGGTGCCGGCGAGCTGCCGCCCGTAGGGGGCGAGCAGGCGCGGGTCATAACTGACGGCGGACACGGCGACCTTGAACGGGTGCCCGGCGCCGACGGCGGCGTCCAGGACACCGGTGTAGAGGTCGAGCGGCGCCGCGGCGATGATCGTGTCGACCCCGGAGGAGATGATCTTGCGGGCGACGTCGGCGGCGTTGGTGCCGTCGACGTCCTGGGTGACCGCGTCGATGCCCGCGTGCTGCAGGCTCTTCGTCACTCCGTCCGCGTAGAGCTTGGCGGTCTCGCTGAGGAAGCTGACGACCACCGCGGCCTTGGTGCCGCCCTGCTGGCGGACGAAGTCGCCGATCGTCGTCGTGCTCTGGCCCGTCTGGCTCGTCAGGGTGACGGTGAAGGTGTTGCGGTGCGCCGCCCAGCCGGGCTGGTCGGCGGCGCCGATCACCGGCACGCCCGCCTTGTCGAGGTAGGCGACGGACTGCTGGGACACCGCGGTGTACTGGACGACGGCGAAAGCGTTCTGGGCGACCAGCTCGCGGGCGCCCTGCAGGTTGCCGCGGGGGTCGGACTGGTCGTCCTGCCAGGCATAGTCGATCTTCCGGCCGTCGACGCCGCCGGCCGCGTTCTCGGCGCTGAAGCGGGCGTTCACGCCGGCCCGGAAGCCGGTGAACTGCGCCGCCATCACGCCGGTGTCCGGATAGAGCAGACCCACCTTGATCGCACTGTCGGTCACGCCCGGAGCGCACGAGCCGGACGCGGACCTTCCGCTGTCCGACGAGTCCCCGGAACTACAGGCCGCCAGCATTGTCACCGCAGCGATCGCCGCCACGCCCAGCCTCGTGCGCCACACCCGTCGAATCCGCCTCTCGATCGCGCCGAGGTTTCCCGAGCCCGTGGCCGACCCCTCTGCGCTGATGAATTTCCGATCCCGGCCGCACGTGCGCGATCGGGGTCGGCGAGCGAACTCGCCGCGAGAACCGCCACCGCCGCGTAGCGCATCAACGTCTACCAGATCAGTGCGGACGACTTGTTCACCGCAGCACAGCAGTCAGTACAGGTCCCATCCTCCGACATCTTCACTGAAGATCACCGAACTTCGTCGGCGAAAACCTATCAGGGGGGAGCCACGCCGGAGCCAGCCGGGGGGTGCTCTCCGCTTCCCATCCGCGCCCTTAGGCATCGCCTCAGGAAATTTGCAACGGGCTCCACCCAGCCTTCTCCGTCGGGGGTCAGCGACGCTCACCCGAGCGTCGGCACGGGGCCACCCGCCACCCGACTACGCTCACGGTCTGTAGACGATGAATATTGTGCTGTATACGAACCCTTGGGACGGACAACTTCCGGCGCATCAGGGACGACGATCCGCACCGGCCGATCCGGCCCGGGGTTCGCCGGCACTCCACCAGGCCTCGGATNCCGGCTGGACGGCGGCACTCAGGCCCGCAACCTGGGGCGATCCGCCGGCAAAGTGATCCAGATCGCAGGAGTACCGGAGTACCGGCCCTCCACCGCACTGGACCGCGACCGCGTCGCCCCGGAACATCGCGCCGAAAGAGCCGCGGACCCCGCCGCCGCGAACACCTTCGACGGACCGGTCCCGAAACCCGCGCCAGCGTATCCGAGAAAGCTGTCCGTGACCTCAACCCAGCCGAATCTCCGGCGGGTTCGATCCTCACGGGCACCGGGCCGAAAAGTCTCCTCGATCCCGCCGGCGGGGGCGTTGCAGCCACCAATCCGCAACACCGAGAAATCCATCTCAGATTGTCCCGGAGTTGGGATGGAGGAGTNCTCTCGGCATCGGCATCGGCAGGGCGCGGCGCANCGGCGGCCTCATCGATCCGTCTCGATGCGCTCCCCACAGAGGGGCTGCGGGCTGACGACCTCGAAATGGTCGCCGCTGTTCGCAACCCGGACGAAGTCATAGCAGAGGTCGAGCTTACCCCGGTCTGTTCCAAAATTGATCTTGTTGACCATCATTCCGTCAGCGTCGTAGTCGCTCACCGCCCGCAGGCCCTTGATGTAGGAGTCGCGGGTGGGGCAGCCCTGCTGGGTTTTCAGGCCACGGATGAACAGGTCCGCGCTCAACCAGCCGTCGATGGCACTCTGCTGGCCCGGCGGGGAGACCTCCGGCGAGTAGGTGGCCATCGCCTGGAGGAACTGGCGCTGGACCGGCCGGTCGCGTTCGAGAGNCGCGAAGGAGAGTTGGGCGTAGCTGCCGGCGAGCTGGTGGCCGTAGGGGGCGAGCAGGCGCGGGTCGTAGCTGACGACGGAGACGGCGACCTTGAACGGGTGTCCGGCGCTGACCGCGGCGGCCAGGACGCCGGTGTAGAGGTCGAGCGGGGCCGCGGCGATGATGGTGTCGGCACCCGAGGCGATGATCTTCTGTGCGACGTCCGCGGTGTTGGTGGAGTCGACATCCTGGGTGACGACGCCGATGCCGGCGTGACGCAGGCTGGCGCTGACGCCGTCGGCGTAGAGCTTGGCCGTCTGGCTGAGGAAGCTGATGGNCAGCGCCGCCCTGGTGCCGCCCTGCTGCCGGACGAAGTCGCCGAGGGTCGTGGTGCTCTGGCCGTTCTGGCTGGCGAAGGTGACGCTGAAGGTGTTCTGGTGCTGGCCCCAGCCGGGCTGGTCGGCCACCCCGACCACGGGCACGCCCGCGGTGTCGAGGTAGTCGATGGACTGCTGGGAGGCGGCGGAGTACTGGACGACGGCGAAGGCGTTCTGCGCGACCAGCTCGCAGGCGCCCTGCAGGTTGCCGCGGGGGTCGGACTGGTCGTCCTGCCAGGCATAGTCGATCTTCCGGCTGCCGACGCCGCCGGCGGCGTTCTCCGCACCGAATCGCGCGGTCACGCCGGCCCGGAAGCCGGTGAACTGCGCCGCCATCACNCCGGTGTCCGGATAGAGCAGACCCACCTTGACCGAGTCGTCGGTGACGCCGGGGGCGCAGGTGCCGGTCGCGCTATTCGTGCCGCCCGACGAGTCACCGGAACTACAGGCAGCCAGCATGAGTGCGGCGATCGCCGCCCCGGTGAATCTCGTCCGCCACACCTGCATAAGCCACCTCTCGACCGCGCCGAGGTCTACCCGTGCCGGCATCTGGACCGCTGCGCGCCAACGCCTCCTCCGCTCTCACCGGCAGATCCGGGATTATGTGCGGCCGGCTGCCTGCACCCCGCAGACCGCCGTTACCCGGTGGCGCATAAACACAAAGGATCAGTGCGGACGATCCGCATTGACAACGCTGCGGTCAGGACGGGGCNGATCCCCCCGCGCCTTCACCGAAGAGCACCTCTCCGCTGGCGGAAACCTACCAGGGCCGAGCTGTCGCGGAGCCAACCGGGGGGTTCCCTCCACTTCGGCTGCGAGCCCCTCCGGTCGGCCGCGAACGCATTCACGCGGCCCTGCTCGCGTGCTGCCACACGGAGTGCTACCGCCACTCGTTCCGACCGGGCTCCGTGTTAGCGGTGCGCGCAGGACCGGTAGCCGATCCGTATCTCAAATATCACCAGCAACACAATGACGGGCGTGCCGTGAACCACCGCCCCTCGGGACGGGAGCGGCCGAGCTGGGCGCCACCGGTCATCCCGCCCGCGGACCGGACGGCGATCGGCGGGGCCGTACCGTGCACAGATCCACGCCGGCAGTGAGCGAAGTCATAGTCGTCCCCATCCGCGTTCCGTGCGTATCCCGGTGTTGAGGTCACCCGCCACACACCGGGGTCCGGATGCCCTGATCGGCCCGTTGACCTGCCATTGGCGCGGATTTAGTGTGGAAGCGTGCAGCTCACTCCGTGGCCTACGGCCGGCGCATCGCCGTGCGCCTCTGTGGAGGGTCGCGACGACCAGCCACGTCTGCGGCGCCGGCGTCACGTCGACTTCGGCCACAGCAACAGCGATCTCTGTCGCCCCTGCCGCTGAGTCACCCCACCCCGGCCACCCCATCCCGCGAGCGTCCGCACCGACCCGCCGGGAAGGCCCGGCCCGGTCCCGCGCGGATGCCGCCGTCGTGAACGCCTCCGGCACCTGCGCCGTCCCGAACGGCTCCGCCCGCCCCGTCGCCGTCCCGCCCGGCCCCGCAGGGTGGCTCGCCCCCCGTTGACACGTCCGCCTCCGGCCGTGCGCCTGCCACGCGTCGCCGGTGGCCCTGACCAGCACGTGTCCGACCCACTCCCCAGCCCCGCGGCGGCGGACAGCCCGGCCCGTCCACGAGCCGGACCCTGCCGGTCCGCGGTCCGAGTCGTGGCGAGCGTGCCGACCGGGCGCGGCGCAGCGGCGACGATCGGTCGGATGGCCCGACCGTCGGCGTGACCGACGCGGTCCATGGCACCGGCCGAGCCCGATCCGCCGCTCAACACCCACGACCGCCACTGAGAACCATGTCCGCCGCTCAGAACCATGTCCGCCCCTCGAACCTCGGGAGCATCCGTATGACCGCCTCGCTTCGCCAGACCCAGGGAGCCCCCAGGGCGCGCGCCGTCGACGGCGACCTGTTCCGGACCGTCTTCCGGGGTCACCCGGCGGGCGTCGCCGTCATCACGACGGACGCCGGCGTGGGACCGGTCGGCTTCACCGCGACCTCGCTGGCGTCGCTGTCCGCCGAGCCCCCGATGGTCGTCTTCGCGATCTCGTCGAGCGCGTCGGCCTGGCCGCACCTGCGCACCGCCGAGACGTTCGTCGTCAACCTGCTCTCCTCGGAGCAGGAGGAGGTCGCCCGCCGCTTCGCCCGCAGTGGCATCGACCGGTTCGCCGAGCCGACCCGCTGGACCGCGCTGCCCACCGGGGAGCCGCTGCTCGACGGCGGCCGGGCCTGGCTGCGCTGCGCCACCCGCCCGCCGATCGAGGCCGGCGACCACTTCCTCATCGTCGGCCAGGTCCTGGAGGCCGCGACCGACCCCGCCGCGGCGCCGCTGATCTACCACGACCGCACCTTCCACGCCCTGCCCTGAGCTCGCCCGCGCCCCGGGTCCGCGCACGCGGCTCGGCCGCTCGCCCGCTCGCCCGCTCGCCCGCTCGCTGCAGCGTCCACGGCCCGCACCCCACCAGGGGGCGGGCCGTGCGCGCGTCGGGGCCCGGCTGACCACCGCCCGGCTGACCACCGCCCGGCAGATGAGCGCCCGGCCGGCCGTCATAGCGTGACCATTTTGCTCGCTTCTGTGACTATTCGCGCGCACGATCATCCCGATCATGCTGATGGCGTGCGCTGGCAGGACGGGCACTGCGTGCCCGCCGGCGTCGCCGAGGCCTCGGCCACCTGGGTCCTCGACTACGACGTGACCGCCATCGGCATCGTGCTCACGCTGGACGTTCCGCTCGTCGCGCTGCGCGTGGTCACNGGCCACGACAGCCCCTGCCTCCCGTAGGACACAGCCCGCTGTGACGGGCTCAGCTCACTGCCGGCCCGCCCGGGGCGCAGGCGCCGGCGCGCGCTGGATCCGGCCGGAGCCGGACCGCAGTTGCGGAAGGATTTGAGGCACCCCCACCTGGTCGTAACGTACAAGCGGCACTATCATGCATCCAGTTTCGCATCTGCGGCATCGCCTACCAGCGGCATCCGCAGGTGCGAGCGGGTGCCGTCGCCGTCGGAGTACTCCGCGCGGCTCGACGCTCGCGGCGACGACGACGTCGCCATAGGTCGGTTCGGTGACGATGAGTGACATCGAGGCGCCCGACCGCACAGCCAACAGTGGATGTTCGTAGGGGGCGGTCGACCGTGCGCGCGATGGCGCCGGCGACCGACCGTGGTGCGTAGGAACGGGGATTCGTGAGATTTCGCAGGGTGAAGACGGCGCTGGCGGTCGTGGCCAGCGCCGGTCTGCTCGCCGCCGGGTGTGGCAGCAGCGGGAGCGACGGAGGCACGGCCGCCACGCCGGCGCCCGCCACCACCAGTGCCTCCAGCGGTGTGACGGGCACGGTCACGGTGTTCGCCGCGGCGTCGCTGACCGGGACGTTCACGACGCTCGGCAAGCAGTTCGAGGCCGCCAACCCGGGGTCCACCGTGAAGTTCTCCTTCGCGGGCAGTTCCGCGCTGGCCCAGCAGATCACCTCCGGCGCGCCCGCGGACGTGTTCGCCGCGGCGAGCCCGGCCACGATGAAGACCGTCACCGACGCCGGGGAGAACTCCTCGGCGCCGAAGGTCTTCGTCCGCAACCAGCTCGTCATCGCCGTGCCGAAGGCCAACCCGAAGGGCATCAAGGACCTGCCCGACCTGGTGAAGCCGGGCGTGAAGGTCGCGCTGTGCGCCGAGCAGGTGCCCTGCGGCGCGGCGGCGAAGAAGGCGCTGGCCGNGGCCGGGACGCAGTTGACCCCCGTCACCCTCGAGCAGGACGTCAAGTCCGCCCTGTCGAAGGTCACCCTCGGTGAGGTCGACGCGGCGCTGGTCTACCGCACGGACGCGAAGGCCGCGGGCGACAAGGTGACGGGTATCGAGTTCCCCGAGTCGGCGAAGGCCATCAACGACTACCCGATCGCCACCCTCAAGGCCGGCAAGAACGCCGCCGGCGGCAAGGCGTGGGAGGACTACGTCACCTCCGACAAGGGCGAGGCAGTCCTGATCGCGGCCGGTTTCCAGGCCCCCTGATCCGCGGCTCGGCCCACGCCGGCCGCCGGTAGCGGGCGGCATCTCGGCCATGGTTCCCCGGGAGAGTCATCCCGGGGAACCATGGCCGTCGTCTTGTCCGGGCCCTGGCCCCGGCCGGCGCGGGCCGGCGGCGGGTGACGGTCAGCGGCCGATGGCGGATGACGGTCAGCGGCGGATGGCGGTCAGCGGCGGATGGCGGTCAGCGGCCNATGGCGGATGGCGGTCAGNGGCGGATGGCGACGAGGAAGCCGTCGACGAGCGGGCCGGGCGCGAGGCGGCCGGACTCGGTGGCGAGCTCGGCGCGCAGCCGGGCGCGCAGCACCTGCCAGCCGTGGCGGGGCAGCCAGGTGAGGGCGGGCTCGTCGAGGCCGCCCTTGAGCAGGGTCGCGAACTCGGCCAGCTCCGGGGTGGCGCGCAGCTCGTCGAGCAGCCGCGTGTCGGCGGACTGGTACTCGAATCCCAGCAGGCTGCCCGGGGCGGACAGCTCCCCGACGGTGGTGAGCAGACGGCCGGCCTGGTCGGCGTCGAGGTAGGGCAGCAGGCCCTCGACGAGCCAGGTGGTGCGTTCCCGCGGCCGCAGGCCCGCGCGGGTCAGCGCGGTCGCCCAGTCGCCGGCGAGGTCGGCGGGGACGGTGACCCGCTCGGCGCGCGCGGTCGCGTGCCGGGTGTCGAGGACCGCCTGCTTGAACGTCAGCATCTCCGGCAGGTCGACCTCGAACAGCCGGGTACCGGCGGGCCAGGACAGCCGGTAGGCACGGGTGTCCAGGCCCGCGGCGAGCAGGACGAGCTGGCGTTGGCCGTCGTCGGCGGCACGGGTCAGGTAGTCGTCGAAGAAGCGGGTGCGTTGCACGCCGTGGGAGTCCACCACGTCGATGAAGCGGGCGAAGGCGCCGGCGGGGCCGGCCGCGGCGGGGCCCCCGGCCGCCTCGACGAACGCCTCCGCGTAGGGGTCGTCGAAGAGCCGGTCGCGGCGCGCGCTCTCCCGGGCGCGGACCCACGCCATGCCGACAGCGGTCAGACCCACCCCGGCGGGAACCTCGATCTGATCGGACGCAGCCCTGAAGGTCATAACCGACCGTAACCCTGTCGCCGCAACCCGGCCGCACCTATGGTTACCGAGCGTCACCAGATTGACGGCGGACGTGGAGGCCGGTGGTCAGAACGACACGTCGCCCGTCTGGGACTTGCCGATCGTGTGGCAGGTGGAGCTGTCGCGCAGGTAGCCGAAGGCGAACGCCTGGGCGCGCTGGCGGGGGGAGCCATGGGCGTCGGGGGCGCTGGCGGGCTCCTGGGCGAACCAGCCGCCGCGGGTGTCGCCGAGGCTGTAGAACAGCAGGGCGCCCTGCAGGGCGTCGCTGACGGCGATGCGCCCGGCGTCGTGCGCGGCGGAGGCCTGCCGCCCGGCGAAGCAGTCGGCCTGGTTCTCCTCGGCGCGGGTGACGACCCCCAGGTTCCCGCCGATGCGGTCGCCGCGGTGGGACAGCTCGTGCATGAGGACGAACAGCGGGTAGGTGGGGCCGCCGACCTGCGCCAGCTCGTCGAGAAAGTCGACGCTGTAGGCGACCGTGTCGTCGAGCGTGCAGTACAGCGCGTTGTCGGCGAACTGGCGGGGGTCGTTGACCTCGCGGCCGCAGGCGTCGTCGGGCACCTCGCCGTCGCGGTAGGCGACGAAGCGCGGCGCCGTCCAGGCGTCGCCGAACTCGCCGTGCCAGAACGTGTTCAGCGCGCCGGGGCAGCCGACCGGCTCGTTGATGAGCCGTTGGACATCCTGCACATTGGTGACCTTGCCGCCGCAGGATGCGGGCGACGCCGTCGCGGCGACGGGCAGCGCCCCGCCGGTGACGGCCGACGAGTCGCCGGTGGCGCCCACGGACGAACCGCCGAGGGCGGCGCTCGTATCGATGCCACTGGCAGCGTTGAGGGGTACACCGGTCGCGGAGGCGTTGCAGCCGGCCAGGAGGCCGACAGACATGACGATCGCGGCCAAGGCCGCCCAGATGACCCGCACGACGCTCAACCGTAGAGGCGATCTTCCCTGCCGGTGATCCGCCGTCGTCACCGCGATGGCAATCGAGGGAGCGGCGTCATTGCCCCCGCGGCGCGCGGCGGGTCTGGGACTCTCGGGCCGCCCGCCGCCCGTACCCGCGCCGGCGTGGTGGCCGCTCTGCCTGGGCGACTCGGATAACCGCAGGTAGAGCAACTGCGAACGGGCTCATGACCGCCGGTGGGAGCCCGGCGACGACGGCGGCGGCGACGGGTTCGCCGGAGCCCAGGGTGATGACGGTGACCGCAGCAAGTGTCGCCAGGCCGAGCAGAGTGGTCGCCGCGGTGACCACTATCACCAGGCGATGGGCCGGTAAGGGGGGTGGTGACACCGGCCCGATCGGGGGACGTTCGGCCATGGTCGACCTCCATCGAATGCACGAGCATCATCAAACGCATATGCACGTGCATTATGCCGCGTCGGAGGCACGCACATCCGGCAGACGCGCCAGCCGCGGGGTGGTGTCACCCGCGGGCGGGGTCCTGTTCACCGCTACGGGGCGCGTCAGCGGCCTGGACCGGCAGCCGTCCGGGTCAGCGGCCGCGGAGAAGACCCCGAGGGCCGTGCACCGCCACGGACCGTCCTCCTCGGCCGGGTGCACCCTGCGCACTCCTCCTGCTCGCGCAGATTGCGTAAGAACTTAGAGTCCTCCCCTCCGATCCGCCTCCGGCGCCTTTATCAGCCGACTCCGGACAGGACCTCGTGTCCGCCGACGGCGGGTTCTGCGGCCTCGATATGACACCCGGTGTGCCGCAGCCGCCAGGGGACCACGGCCGCGTATCGTCACGCCCGGAATCCTCGGTTGTGCAGGACCGCCACGTTGCCCGATCCCGGGAGAAGAGAATGAACCCGACAACGTCCCCGACCTGCGCCGACCCGATAGCCGATCTCAAGGCGATGTTCGTG
Organism: Frankia sp. CpI1-P; assembly: GCF_001421075.1. Lineage (NCBI taxonomy): Bacteria > Bacillati > Actinomycetota > Actinomycetes > Frankiales > Frankiaceae > Frankia > Frankia sp. CpI1-P. Next base: position 314,081 of record NZ_LJJX01000001.1, read on the forward strand.
GACACCGTGCTGCGGCAGCGCGTCGATTCGGGCCAGGATCCGGTGCGCCGTCCGGTCTTCAGTAAGGCCCACGGAGTGGCCCAGGGCCTCCTCTCGGTACGCCCGGATCTGCCGGAGGAGTTGCGGATCGGCCTGCTCCGGCAGGATGCGTTGCCGGNCTGGGTCCGTTTCTCCAGCGACACGCTGCCGTCCCGGACCGACCTGAAAAGCACCCTGGGAATCGGGATCAAGCTGTTTGGGGTACCCGGAAGAAAACTACTGGCGACCGAGGTGGACGCAACCACCCACGATCTCGTTCTCCAGAATCACGACGTGTTCTTTGTCGACACCGCCACGGACATGTGCGAGTTCACCAGGGCCGGGGTGGTAGACCATGACTATGCCGGGTACCTGGCGGAACATCCCACGACACGGCAGATCCTCGCCGATATGGCGAAATCGGAGGCCAGTGTACTGACCGCCACGTACTGGAGCGGTCTGCCGTACGCCTTCGGCCCCGACCGGCAGGTCAAGTACAAGCTGCTGCCCGTGTCGGCCGCCCCGGCCGACGACCGTGCCGGCCCGCCGGGCCAGGATCCCAGCTATCTGCGTTCCGACCTGCGGTTTCGGCTGCTGGNGGGGCAGGCCGTGTTTCACCTGATGGTCCAGTTCCGTACCGAGCCGGACGCCATGCCGCTCGATCGGGCCACGGTGCGTTGGGAGGAGGGCCAGAGTGCGCCGGTGCACGTGGCCACCCTCACCCTGCACGGCCAGGACGTTGCCGCGCGGGGGCAGGATGCCTACGGCGAGAGCCTGGCCTTCCAGCCGTGGCACGCGTTGCCCGACCATGCCCCGCTCGGCTCCATATCCGACGCCCGCCGGGTCGTTTACCAGGCTTCCGCCGAACTGCGCCGAAACGTCAACGGTGTCCCCGTCGGTGAGCCCGACGCGCCCCGTCCCACGATGACCGTCCATCCGGCGAGAGACACCCGGATCGTGCGAGCCGCGATTCATCCGGCGATCGGGGTAGCCAGAGTCGGAAACAGCGAAGAATATCACCTGGCGCCGGAGGTTGATGATCCGGTGCCGCTGCCATTCGACTCCTACAAGGATGCCACCGGTGCGCTACGGCGCCAGGCGGTACGGTTCCGGGTGTACGGGTACAACGCGGCCGGTGAGGCGGTGGCCGAACTGACGGCGGACAACGCGGATCTATGCTGGACCGTGCACGTGGCGAACAAGAAGGCCGCCTGGTACGAGTTCCAGATCGCGCTGGACATTCCCGAGGCCACCAGTGCGCCGGATTCCCGGCGCCGAAACGCCCAGGTGCCGGTTGAGGACCGGGGCGACCTGACCATCGACCCCGGGAAACGGACAATCCGGGGCCGTAACCAGTCCGGTCTGGACCACCGGTTCGACACCGGGCAGTTCTGCGGCAAGAAGGTCTACCTGGGCGAGCTCGCCACCGACGAGGACGGCCGTCTGATCTTCCTCGGTGGCCGTGGCGTGTCCGCCTCCCGCGACGGTTCTCCCGCGACCACCTTCGCCAACAACGACGGCTGGCACGACGACACCAGCGACGGACCGGTCACCGCCGAGGTGCGCATCGATGGCGAACTGGTGCCGACGGATCCCGCGTGGGTCGTGACCGCGCCGCCGAACTACGCCCCCCAGCTCAGGTCGGTTCGCACACTGCACGATCTGCTGTATGACGCCTACGTCTCCGCCGGGATCCTGCCGCGCCCCCGGAGCGTGTCCTTCCGACGCGACATCCTGCCGGTTCTCCACCGCATGTGCGCGTTGCAGTGGGTCAACCAGGGCTTCGCCGCTCGGTTCGGCTGGGGCGGCCGTGACTTCTTCCTTGCTCCGGGATACCTCGCGCGCCTGGCGAGCCCGGCGGCCGTCGACGACGACGTGNGGCGGACGGTGTTCGCCACCTTCCGGAACCTGGACCGTGACGGTGTCTCCCCGGTTCCCTGGCCTCCGGTGTACGGAGACGCGATGTCGTTGCCCCCGGTCTCCGCACACCAGCACATGACCGTCACGCCGACCCAGTACTGGCAACTGGAGCAGTGGGCCAAGGGGAACTTCGACGCCGACTACGGAACCGACGACGACCCCGGCAACGCGCCGGCACGGAACCTCGGCGATGTGGACATCGCCGAGCAGCCGTCGACACTGGACCGGGCTGCGCTGTCGTTCTGCCTGGCGGATGCGTTCCATCCGGGATGCGAGGTCACCTGGCCGGTCCGGCACACCACCATGTACAGCGCACCATTCCGGATACGCCACCGCGATCCGGACCAGCCGGAGACGGACTACGNCAACGTCCTCACACCGCTGGCCGCGCTGAGCCGGACCGGTCCGCTGTACGGGCAGGGCGCGGGCGATCTGACCCGCTGGATGGCCGTGCCGTGGCAGACCGACACCGCGAGCTGCCGGTCCGGGTACGATCTCGGTTTCGGGCGGCGTTACGACCCGTATCTACCGACCTTCTGGCCGGCCCGGGTACCCAACCAGGTACTCAGCGAAGAGGACTACCAGACGGTCGTGGACCCGTCCCAGGACATCTCCACCCGCCTGGCGGCGTTCGCGCGGCGCCGGGTGTGGGACCNCTTCTTTCCCGCCGATTACCTGCGGCGCATCAACTGTATGGTCGCCGAGTTCGGCAAGCTCGGCGTCATCGAGGTCCGCCCCGGTCCAACCGACACGGCGGAGTTTCCGCCGGTGATGATGGTCGAGTCCGAGACCGGCTTCGGACCGGACACCGGACCGGCGCTCCGCGGCCTGATCACGATCCATGTGCCCGAGTCCGCTGATCACGCGGTCGCGGCCAGGGCGGCCGCGGCCGCCGTCGCGGCCGACGACCGGCCCGACGACGAGGTCGCCGCCGGCTACATCGACAAGGTCGCCCGCTTCCCCCACGGCCTGCGTTGAGTCCAGTGCCTGAGGTCGGAAGGTACGACGTCGCGGTGGTCGGTGGCGGTCCCGCGGGGGCGGCGACCGCGCTCACCCTCGCCCGTGCCGGCCGACGGGTGCTCCTGCTCGCGGCTCCCGCCGGGCGGCACGGACCGCAGCCCGCCGGACGGCACGGGTCCGGGGAGACCCTGCCGCCCGTCGGTCGGACAATCCTGCGCGACCTCGGCCTGTGGACCACGTTCCAGGCCGAGGGCCACCTGCCCTGCCCTGGCACCAACGCCGCGTGGGGGTCAGCCGGTCTCCAGGGCGTGGACCACGTCTTCGATCCACACGGCCACGGCTGGCACCTTGACCGGGCCAGCTTTGACAGCATGNTGCGCGATCACGCCGCGCGGGCGGGCGCCGACGTGCGCACCGCGGTCGTACGCCACCTCGCCCGTACCGCGGGAGGCTGGCGGATACGGCCAGATCGTCCGGCCGCCGACGACGACGGCGTCACCCAAGGCGCTGCCGCCCCAGAGCCTTCCGCCGAGGTCGCGGCCAGCTGGCTGGTCGACGCCACCGGGCGCCGCGCGCTGCTCGCCCGCAGCCGCGCCGTTCGCCACCGGTACGACCGGCTGATCGCGACATCCATCCTCCTCGAGCCCGTTCCCGGTGACACCGACGCCAGAACCCTGGTGGAAGCCAGGCCCGGCGGCTGGTGGTACACCTCGTTGGTAACGACCGGCCAGCGGGCAGTCGCCTTCTTCACCGACGTGGACCTCGTCCCGCCCGCGCTACAGACCGCAGGCGGATTCCTGGCGGCGGCCCAGCACACCCACCACCTGCGGCACCGGGCGGACCCGGACCGGGCAGCCACGTCCCCACGCCTGTCACCCGCGGCCGGCCGGTACCTTGACCCACCGATCGGAGCCGCCTGGCTCGCGGTGGGCGACGCTGCGCTCGCCGTCGATCCGTTGTCCTCGCAGGGCATCCTCAACGCCCTGCACTCCGGGTTCCGCGCGGGCCTCACCATCGCCGAGGACCTGGCCGGAAACTCTCGCGCACTGCAGGCCTACCGGAGTTTCATCGATCGAGTGACTGCCACCTACCTGCGCAACTCGACCGAGGTCTACCGCCAGGAACGCCGGTGGACCGAAAGCACCTTCTGGCGGCGCCGCCACGACGTGGCCTGATTTCCGCTGTAGTCACCCTCCCGGTATCGCGTCAGGAGGGTTTCGTTACCCGCCCTGGGCCACGGATCGCTGACCGAGGAACCCGGCTCCGCGCCAGCATCGCGCCGGGCAGTGGAGTCGACTGTGGTGTCGGCCGCGGGCGGCGGGCGGCGGGCCGGATCAGTCGAGGCCGACGGCGACGGCCAGCGTGGGGCGGACCGGGGCGGGCAGCCATCCCGCCGCGGCGCGGCCGGGTACCTGGCGCCAGCCCAGTCCGGGGGTGAGCAGGGTCAGCGCACCCGTGGTAGGCCGGCGCGCCAGCGGGATGCGTTCCTCCCAGCGGGCGGGGCCCGCGGCGGTCGGCTGGACGAGTCCGACGACGAGTTCCTCCGGCAGCGTCGCCGCGCCGACGCCGATCTCCCCCGCGCCCGCCGGCTCCCCCGACGTGACCACCACCGTCGCGTCGATCACCGACGCGGCGGCCGGTGTCGCCGGGAAGATCCGGGTCTGGGCGCCCAGGCGCACGTAGGCGGCCGCGCCGGCCGCGCCGGCGGCGGCCGCGGGGCCGGCGGGCAGGCGAGCGACCAGGTGAACCCGGATCCGCTCGCCGCCGACCTGACGCAGCGCGGTGAACGAGCCGTAGAAGCTGGCGGGCGCCGCCGGGTCGGCGATCTCATCCGGGCGCAGCCGGTACAGCGCCCGGCCCGGCACGCGGTCGGGCAGGGTCGCCGTCGCGGGGCCGAGGTCGGCCGCGTACAGCACGCGACCGTGCAGGTCCGGCCGGTTGCGCAGCGTCTGGTACGGCACCTGGGTGTACCGGCTGGGCACCTGCGGCGTCACGACGACCACCGCCGGGGCGGGGTAGCGGTCCGGGAGCAGGGCGGCGAGGAAGGCGTTGTGGTCGTTGACCCAGCGCTGCCCGTCGACCTTGCCGGGCACCGCCGACGCGGTGAGCAGGACCATCGTCACCACGACCACGCCGGCCGCGGTGGGCCGCAGCACGGTGGCCCGCGGGAGGGCGGCGGCGGCCGACCACAGGCGGCGGGCGCCGTCCGCGGCGAGGATCAGGATCGGTGTCAGCGCGGCGAGGTGGTAGTGCGGGCCGAGCCCGTCGCGCAGCCCCGGCATCGCGAACGCCGAGCCCCACCAGAACAGATATCCGCCGACGACCGCGGCCACCGTCGCCACGAGCAGCAGCCGCTGCGCCCGCCGCCGCGCGGCCACCGCGCCGACAGCGGCGAGCGCGACCACCACCACGCCGCCGAACAGCCAGCCCGGCGCGGCGGTGCAGGTCTGCTGCAGGGCCCGCAGCGCGAGGTGGCGGGTGAAGGCGAACGTCGGCTCGGACGGCAGGATCCGCCGGGGACCGAAGCCGAAGCGGTCCAGCGGATCGGAGGCGGACAGCGGCATCCGCAGGGCGGAGCCCGTGACCAGCCAGCAGAACACCAGCAGCACGGCGACGAACGGCGCCGCGCCGAGGACCGCCCAGCCGACCCGCGCAGGGATCGCCCGCGGCTGGCGGCGTAACCGCGCGAGCGCGAACACGACCACCCCGGTCAGCACCAGCACCGCGTCGAAGGGGCGCAGCAGCAGCGCGAAGCCCGCGCCGGCCCCGCCGCCGAGCAGCGAGCGCCGGGCGCCCGTGCGGGCCCCCCGTAGCAGCGCCGCGCTGGCCAGGGTGAGCGTGGCCGCGCCGCAGGCGTAGGCCAGCGGCAGCGCCGTGTGCACGACGACGAGCGGCGACCCGGCCAGCAGGGCCGCGGCCAGCACGGCACTCGCCGCGTCGTCGAGCAGCTCGCGGGCCAGCCGGTAGGTCCCGGCGACCCAGCCGGCGGCGACGAGGGCCGGGGCGACCGCCATGGTGCCGAACACCGCCTGCGAGGCGGCGAGCAGCGCCGGCCAGCCGGGCAGGTACTTGGTGAACAGCCGGCCGTCGTGCTCGCCCGTCAGCCAGGGCCGGAAGAACGGCTCCATCGTCGCGGCGTCCAGGGTGAGGTGCCCGTCGAGCAGCATCCGGGCCTGCAGGACGTAGGCGGCCTCGTCGGCGTCGCCGGAGCCGTCCCGGTACAGCGTCGCCTGCAGGACGAGACTCACCGTGAACGAACAGGCGCAGATCACGGCGACGGTGACCGCCGGGCGCGACCAGGCCGCCCGGCCCGGCCCGCGGCCCCACCCGCCGACCCGCCCGCCCGGGCCCGACCGCCGCCGCAGCCGCACCCGCCGGTCCGCCGCGGGCCGCGCCGCCGGGCTGGTGGGCTGTCGCGGCACGGGGAGCGTCGCCGGACCGGGATTCGGCGTCGGCGTTGACGGGGACGGGGCATCCGCCGACGACCCGACCGCCGCCCTGCGCGCCCGCGCCNACGGTGGTGAGCCCGCGCCCATCTCCCCCGCCCATCTCGTTCCGGATCACATCGCTGCGGCCGCCGCGTGCCGTCGAGTTCGGCGGATCCTTCCCGCCGCGGTCGCCTTCCGTGGTGTGGACCGTCCCGTGCCGCCCGCGCGGAATCGCGCCATCAGAGTAGAGCGCACCTTTTCTGGGTCTTCGCGTGGGGTGTCCACGGCACCACGCCATGTTTGTCGGCGGCGTCCCGACCTGCGGCGACGGGTCCGCGGGGTAGCACAGACGGCTCACCCACCGGACGAGACGAAGGCGGCCGTGACTGTGGGTGATCGAGATCTGCCGCCGGCCGGGGTGAGGTCGACGACGATCAGGCAGCCGCTGGGTGACCCGGCCGGGGTGCCACGCGGACCGCGCAGGTCCGGCTCCTGTCGGTCCTGCGGTGCCGAGGGTGCGACGGCGGCGGTGGGCGCCGAGGCCAGGGCGCAGGCCGCCACCACGGGTGGCGCAGTCGACGGCTTATTGCTGTGTCCGTCATGTGGCGGATCAGCAGACCGGATGTTCCTGTTCCCCACGGATACGGCCGATACAGCAGCAAGGTCGACGCGACCTTTGTCGCCCGCCCCGGCTGAATGGAGGTTCCTGCGCCGTCCTGATCGGCCCGAGGCACTATGACCTGTGCGGCTGGGGGAACGGATGTCCACCGGGCTTTCCTGGCCAAGCCTCTGCTCGCCCCGGACATCACGCACTTGACATCAACACGGTGATAAGGTCCGCACTCGATGCAGGAGGTGGTCCCCATCAGCGCGACGCGCAGGACCGCACCGGACAGCCGCCTACTCGACGCGTTGAGCGCCGCAGACTCGTCGACGCGGCTCCAGGCGACCCTGGCGGTTGGCACGAACCCCGACCCCGATCTCCTCGAGGCGCTCATGGAACGGTGCGCGGTGGAGCCGGACTTCTTCGTGCGCGACATGCTCACCTGGGCGTTGANCCGTCTCCCGGCGGAGATCACGGTGCCCAGACTCCGCACGGAGCTGCATTCCAAGCGCGCTGCGGCCCGAAGCCAGGCGTTGCACACGCTGTCCAAAATCGGGGACGGGAGTGCGTNGCCCTCCATCACGCGATCGTTGCTGCACGACGCCAACGACGAGGTCGCGCGAAGCGCATGGCGTGCCGCCGTCATCCTCGTGCCCGCCGGGGAAAAGAAAGGGCTGGCCGCGGACCTGGCCGCGCAACTCGGTCGCGGCGACCGGAATATGCACCTGAGTCTCAGCCGGGCCCTCGTCGCACTCGGAGACGTGATCGAGCCGGCCCTGCAGACGGCAAGGGCAAGTGCCGACCCGACGGTCTGTGCGCATGCTCGCGCCACGGAGCTGCTCCGCCACGACCCGGGGGCCGATTTCGACTCCGCCCTCGACGAGGCGAACCGGATCATCGCGCTCGGCTCGATGGGCTGCTGACGACACCGATAGATGGAATGCGTACGTGGTCACCTTCCTGCGGTCCCGCGACGGGCGGCGGGCAGGAGCGGGGCGGCGTCGCCCCAGCGGGCCCGGCGGGCCCACCGGTAGTCCGCGCCGGCGCTGCGGGCGACCACGACGTCCCGCCGGCCGTCCGGGGCGCAGACCAGGAGCCGGACGTGGCCGGAGCGGGCCGCCGGGGCACGCAGCACCCGCCCGCCGGCGTGCGCGGGGTCCTGCCGGGAGGCCACCAGGTAGGTGTACTTCTCGTCCTCGTGGCCGAGGGCGGCGTCCTTCGTCGTCCGGTGCAGCGCGCTGCGCTCGACGCGGCGGGCGAAGTGGCACCAGTCGCCGCGCGGCAGCGGGCAGGCGCCGTCGGCGGGGCACGGGGCGGTGATCGTCGCGCCGGCGGCGAGCAGCGCCGTTCGGGCGGCGAGGATCCGGGCGAAGCCGGCCGGGGTGCCGGTGTCGATGAGGACGAGCTCCCCCGCGGTGGCCCGCCACCACGCCGCCACCGCCGCGGAGCGCCTCGCGGCGGGCAGCTCGCCAAGCAGGTAGGCGGCGACGGTCAGGTCCGCGGTCACCGGCGGCGGGATCTGCACGTCGCCGCGGTGCCAGCGGGCCGCGCGCAGCGCCGGCGGGCCGTCGGCGCGGGCCAGTCGGCGCCCGGCGTCGATCATCAGCGCGGACCGTTCGACCAGGTCGACGCGGGCCAGCCCGGGGTACCGCTCCGCCGCGGCGTGGGCCGCCGTGCCGGGCCCGGCGCCCAGGTCGAGCAGGCTGGCCGGCTGCCAGTCCGGCCGGCGGGCCGCGACCTCGGCCAGCACCGCGCGGCTGACCGCGAGGGTGGCCGGCAACCGGGCGGCAACGTAGGCCCGCACGTGGTCGGCGGTCAGCGTCCCGTCGGGCGGGGTGTCCGCGCCGGACCGGTAACGGGCGGACAGTTCGCGATAGGCGTGCGACAGGTGCCGCACGGAGGAACGGCCCTCGCCCATCTGTCCGGTCCCGGTGCCGCCGCCCTTTGCGGGGTCGGCGTCGTACCCGCGGCTCATATCCCGATCGGCCACGCCCGCAGCGTAGCCACCGCCCCGGCAGCGCTGTTCACCATCCCGCCGCACCGCTACCGCGACGGTGGCCGCCGCGGCGCTATTCGGGCGGGCCGGCCGGTTCGATCGGCTCGACGGTGGCCGAGCGGCGGTGGTCGAACACCAGGCTTGTTTGCACGTCGAAGACCTCGGGCCGGGCGGTGAGCCGGTCGATGACGAGGCGGTAGAGCCCGTCGACGTCCGGCACCGCGACGTGCAGGAGGAAATCGAAGGTTCCGGTCGTGGAGAACAGGCTCACCGTTTCGGTGAGGTCGGCCGCCCAGGCACGGAAAGCCTCGATCACCGGCCGGGAGGGCGGCCTGACCCGCACGGATATCAGGGCCTGCACCGGCCGGCCGATCGCGGCGAGATCGACCTCGGCGCGAAACCCGCTGATGATGCCCCGTTCCACCAGCGCGCGCACCCGCTGCAGGGAGGTCGAGGGCACCACATGGGTGGCCAGGGCGAGATCCCGGTTGGTCCGCCGGCCANTCTGCTGCAACAGGCGCAACAAGGCCCGGTCGAGCTCGTCCAAGCCGATTCCCCTCGCCGTCAGGGCATTGATGACCCGCCCTCGGAGTATTTATTGCGGTCGCGACATAGTAGCAACATGTCCCGGTATCGGGCGGGTTGTGCCGAGTGGGTCTCGTCCAGGGAACCCCCGACCAGGGAAAACGCAGACGGAGGGATTGCGTGATGTGCGCGTCCGGCACTTTCGGGCCGGACGCGGTGCCGCCGCACGGCGCTGCGAACGGCTGAGCCGGGCCCGGGCGAGCGGTGGAGCACCGTCAGACGGCCGGGTCTGGTGCGCGAGCGCGCCGCGGAGCGGTCGCGCCCCCAGGGCCGCCGACCGGTTGCCGCTGCCTGGACCGGGTGGTAAGCCCACAAGGGGTGGAGGGTGATCGGTGGGCCGCGCCCCCGGGGCCGCGGCCGGGGTGGGATCCGCCACCGCCACCACCACGGCCCGTCCCGCGGCGGACCACCCACGCGTCCGCCGGTCGGCCGGCCGGGGACGGAATCCGACCCGTGAGGAGCACCCCCCGTGCCGCAGACCGTCCCGTTCGTCGACTATCTGGTCCTGGGTGAACGACCGCACCTGGTCGCCCGCGAATGCACCGCGTGCGGCGCGCGTTTCTTCGACCGGCGCAACGCGTGCGCGAGCTGTTTCGGTACCTCCTTCACGCAGGTGGACGTCTCCACCGAGGGCGAGGTGCGCGCGTTCACGATCGTCGCCCACGCCGCCCCCGGGGTACCCGTGCCGTTCGTGTCGGCGACGGTGGACTGCGCCGGCACGAGCGTGCGCGCCAACCTCATCAACGTCGCGCCCACGCCCGAGGCGGTGCGCCTGGGGATGAAGGTGCGCCTCGCGCTCACCCCGGTCGGCGTCGACCAGGCCGGCACCGAGGCGATCAGCTTCGGGTTCGAGCCCCGTCCCTGAGGCCCTCGGCGTCCCGGAACCCGCCCCACACCTTCGGCAGGANAGACGACATGGCAAGCGACGACGTGTGGATCCTCGGCATCAGCATGACGCGGTTCGGCAAGCACCCCGACGCAGACCTGATCGACCTGGCCGCCGAGGCGACCATGAACGCGATCGCGGACGCCGGGATCACCATGCGGGAGATCGGCGTCCTCGCCGCCGGCAACCTGCGCGGCGGNGGCGGGATCGGCCAGGCGTTACAGAAGCAGGTGGGCCAGACCGGCATCCCCGTCTACAACGTGGCCAACGCCTGTGCGACGGGGGCGACCGCGATCCGCGTCGTCCACATGGCGCTGCGCGCCGGGGAGGCGGACTTCGGGCTCGCCGTCGGCGTGGAGAAGCTCGCCGGCGCCGGGCTGCTCGCCGGCGGCGAGCGGGCGGGCGACTCCGCCGCCTGGGCGCCGCAGGGCCGCTTCGGCGCGGTCGGCCCGCTCGACGGGCGCATCGGCACCGAGACGATGCCCGGGGTCTTCGCCCAGATCGGCATGGAGTACGGCCACCGCTACGGCGGCACGAGCTTCGAGCTGTTCGCCCGGATCTCCGAGAAGAACCACGCCCACTCGACGCTGAATCCGCTGGCCTCCTACCAACGCCGGTTCACCCTGGATGAGATCATGAACGACGTCATGATCTCCTACCCGAACACCCGGCCGATGTGCTCGGCGAACTGCGACGGGGCGGCCGCGGCGGTGCTCGTCACCGGCGCCGCGCTGAAGACCCTGGCGCCCGAGCAGCGCCGTCGGGCGGTGAAGATCTCCGCCTCGGTGCTGACCACCGACCCGTGGGAGGAGGCCTGCCAGGTGCTGCCGAACGTCAACACGCTGACCCGCAACGCCGCGCGACGCGCCTACGACACCGCCGGCGTCGACCCGGAGGACCTCGACCTCGTCGAGCTGCACGACTGCTTCGCCACCGCCGAGCTGGTCCACTACGACAACCTGATGCTGTGCCCGGAGGGCGGCGCGGTGGACTTCTTCAACTCGGGTGCGACCTGGCGGGACGGGTCGACGCCGGTGAACGTCTCCGGCGGGCTGGAGTCCAAGGGGCATCCGATCTCGGCGACCGGCATCGCGAACATCTGGGAGGTGGCGACCCACCTGCGCGGCGAGGCCGGCGACCGGCAGATCCCCGGGGCCCGCGTCGGCCTGGCCCACGTGATCGGGCTGGGTTCGGCCTGCGGGGTGCACATCCTCGAACGCGCCGCCTGAGCCGCCGCGTCCGGGCCGCCCCGCCTACCGCGCCGCGGCGGGCGGCGGGGCGGTCCGGGGGCGCAGGCCGTCCATGAACAGGTCGAGCAGGCGCCCCGCCTGCGCGCGCTGGGCGGGTTCGCCGGCGGCGAGGGTGACGCCGGCGAGCCCGGTGAGCACGTCGACCGGGTCGACGTCGGCGCGGACGGTCCCGGCGGCGGCCCCGGCGGCGAGCAGGGAGGTGACGGCGGCGACCATCCGCTCGCGGGTGTGGGCGAACGGATCGCTGCCGGAGGCGATGACGGCCCGCAGCGCGTCGGCCATCCCCCGCTTGGCGGTGGTGTAGTCGAGGAAGGCGTCCATCCAGGCGCGGACGGCCGCGGCCGGCGGCAGGCGGCCCAGCAGCGCCGGCGCCGCGTCGCACAGCCGGCCGAGCTCGGCGCGGTAGACCGCCTCGACGAGCGCCTCGCGGGTCGGGAAGTGCCGGTAGAGGGTGGCGATGCCGACCCCGGCGTCCCGCGCGACGGCCTCCAGCGGCACGCCCGGACCGCCCGCGGAGAAGGCCCGCAGGGCCGCGTCGAGGACCTGGTCGCGGTTGCGGCGGGCGTCGGCCCGCAACGGCCTGGTCCTGCCGTGCGCCGGCATCGCTCTCCTCCCCGCGGCCAGGTGGGGCGGACCGTTGCGCGGCCAGCGAACGCTCGGTGACCACGTTGCTAAGTGGAGGCGACTCCACTTAGGCTGGGCTTCGCGGCCGGGAGCTTCGCCCCCACCGGAACCGACCGAGTGTTCCGCAGGCCCGCGCGCCCCGGCCCGGACGGGCCGCCGCCGCGGCCGTCCCGCCGCCGCCATCATATCGGCCGGGCTTCCGCCCGGATCCGCCGAGCACACAGGAAGATCATTACTGTGAGCACTCTAATCACCACACCGTTCTCCGCGACCTCGACCGCGGCCGAGGTGCTGGCGGAGGTCGACCTGTCCGGCCGGCACGCCGTCGTGACCGGCGCGTCCTCGGGCATCGGCGTCGAGACGGCACGGNCACTCGCCGACGCGGGCGCCCAGGTGACGATCACGGTCCGTGACCTTGACGNCGGTGCCCGCGTGGCCGCCGACATCACCGCGTCGACCGGGAACGACCACGTCACCGTCGCCCCGCTGGACCTCGCGCAGCCCGCCTCCGTCGCCGCGTTCGTCAACGGCTGGCAGGGCCCGCTGCACATCCTGGTCAACAACGCCGGGGTGATGGCCGCGCCGGAGACCCGCACGTCGCAGGGCTGGGAGCTGCAGTTCGCCACCAACCACCTCGGGCACTTCGCGCTGACGACGGGCCTGCGCCCGGCGCTGGCCGCGGCCGGCGGCGCCCGGGTGGTGTCGGTGAGCTCGAGTGCGCACCTGCGCTCCGANGTCGTCTTCGACGACATCCACTTCCTCGCGCGGCCGTACGAGCCGTGGTCGGCCTACGGGCAGTCGAAGACGGCCAACGTGCTGTTCGCCGTCGAGGCGACCCGGCGGTGGGCGGACGACGGCATCGCCGTCAACGCGCTCATGCCCGGCGGCATCCGCACGAAGCTGCAGCGCCACGTCACCGACGCCGAGCTCGACCGGCTGCGGGCCCAGAGCGCCGCCGGCGCCGGTGGCGGGGGCATCTCCTGGAAGACGCCCGAGCAGGGGGCGTCGACCTCGGTGCTGCTCGCCGCGTCGCCGCTGGTCGACGGGGTCAGCGGCCGGTACTTCGAGGACTGCAACGAGGCCGGCCCGAACCAGCCGGGCACCCGCACCGGGGTGGCGGACTACGCCCTCGACCCGCGTTCGGCCGCGCGGCTGTGGGACGTCAGCCTCGCCACCCTGGCCGGCTGACCGCGCCGCCGCGCCACCGCGCCACCGGCCGACCGCCAGGGGTCAGCCTGGCCGGCGGCCGACCGCCAGCGGTCAGCGGCCGGCGGCCGGCGGTCAGGGCGCGAGCGGCGGGGCCGGCCGGGACGGCGGCGGGGAGGTGGTCGACGGGCCCGGTCCCCCGGTCGCGGCGGGGGGGCTCGGCGAGCCGGTCGCGGTGGGGCGGGCGACGTCGAGGGTGACGGTCGACCCCCGCGGCACGCCACCCGACGCCGGGGTCTGCCCGATGACCGTGCCGGGCGGATCGTCCTCGGGCCGGGGGTGCTGGACGACGGTGAGACCGAGGTCGGTCAGGGTGCGCTGCGCCTCTCCCGCCGGACGGCCGTGCAGATCGGGCACCGTCACCGTGTCGCTGGCCACGGTGATGGTGACGGTGCTGCGGGCCGCCACCCGGGTGCCCGCGCTCGGCGTGACGGCGTCCACCTGCCCGGCGTCGGCGGTGGACGGGCCGGAGTTGAGCCGCTGCACGACGGTGAGGCCGGCGGCGCGCAACGCTGCGCGGGCGTCCGCGGCGTCCTGCCCGACGACCTCGGGCACCGTGACGGTGCTTGGCCCCGTCGACACGGTCAGGGTGACGGTGGCGTCGCGGGTGGGCGTCGTCCCGGCCGACGGGTCGGTCGCGACGACGGTGCCGCGGGCGCCGCTGCCGGCCCGGTAGGCGCGCTCGACCGTGTCGAAGCCGGCCGCACGCAGGGCGGTCTCGGCCGCGGCGGCGTCCTGGCCGACCACGTCCGGGATGGTGACCCCGTCCGTGCCCGGCGAGGCGTCGGCGGGATCGGTGTGGGCGGCGGGATCGGCCGCGCTCGTCGGCGCGCCGGTGCCGGCGTCGCCGTGGCCGCCGGCCGGTCGGGTGGCCGGTCGGGTGGCGGGGGCGGTGTTGCCGCCCGCGGCCGATGCGACGGTCACGCCGCCATGCCCGCCGGGCACGGCGACCTGCCCGGCCGCCGTCGCGGTGGCACGGGCGGATCCGCCGTGGGCGTGCACGAGCAGTCCGATGACCATCAGCGCGGCCGCGATCACGGCACCGGCCGCGGCGGTCATCAGCCGCACCCGCCGCCGGCCGGCCGACCCCGGATCGCCGGCGGGACCGGCCGCGCCCACCAGCACCAGGTCCAGCGGACCGGTCGCCGGGCCGGGCACGGCGACCGGCGTCAGATCCGGCGCCGTCGCACCGATTCCGGACCTGGGTCCGCCCGCGAGCATCGGTCTGCCCGAGGGCACAGATCCATCCGAGGACACGGCTCCGCCCGGAGGCACGGATCCGCCCGGGGTGGCCGGTGCTCGATCGGACGCGACACGGACTCCCCCGTCGGGCCCTGGCTCGGACCGTGCCAACGCCAGTCCCGTCGCAAAGCCCGGCCTTCTTCCCGCCCCCACCCCCGCCGCCGCGGAGCCGGGACCCGACCTCACCGCCGACTCGGACTTCGAACCCGCCGGCACCGACCCGGACCCCACCCCCGCCGGCGCGGACCCGGACCCCACCCCCGCCGGCGCGGAGCCAGGCCCCGCCACCGCCGGGGCAAGGCCGGGCCCTGCCACCGCGGGTCCGCGGGCCGATCCCGTCCCCGCCGGGCCGGAGCCGGATCCCGACTCCGGCCTGGGCGACGTTCGCGAGGCGGCGGGCGAGGTGGGCGGTGCGGTGCTCGGGCCCAGCCGGGGCGGCAGGATGTCCAGCGGGCTGGTGACGATGGTCTCCGCGGCGTCGCCGGGGCGCACGAGGCGGCGCAGCAGCTCCTCGGCGGTGGGCCGGCGGCCCGGCTCCCGGCGCATCGCCGCGCGCACCACGGCGGCCAGCGCCGGATCGAGGTCGCCGAGCGTGGGATCGGCGTGCTGGACCCGGCGTAGCTGGGCCGACGTCGGGCCGTCACCGAACGGCTTGCGCCCGCTGCCCGCGAAGATCACCAGGCCGCCCCACGAGAAGATGTCGGCGGCGCTCGTCACGGTCTCGCCGCGGGCCTGCTCGGGCGACATGAACGCCGGCGTTCCCGCGACCCGGCCCGACGGCCCGCTGGGCGCCTCGTCGGTGACCCGGGCCAGCCCGAAGTCGATCACCCGCGCGCCCAGCGGGGACAGCAGCACGTTCGTCGGGGTGAGGTCGCGGTGCACCAGGCCCGCGCCGTGGATGGCGGTCAGCGCCGCGGCGACGCTGACCGCGACACGTTCCAGGTCGGCCGAGCCCAGCGGGCCGTGGGTGGCGATGGCGCGGGCCAGGGTCGGGCCGTCGACGAACTCCGTGACGAGGTAGGGCTGCCCGTCCGGAGGGTCGACGACGTCGAGGACCTCCGCGGTGCAGAAGCGGGCGACGCGGCGGGCCACCGCGGCCTCCCGCCGGAACCGGTCACGGTAGCGGGGGATGCGGGCGACGTCCGCGCGGATGACCTTCACCGCGACCAGGCCGGTGTCGCGGCCCCGGCCGAGAAAGACGGTGCCCATGCCACCCTCGCCGAGCCGGCCGAGAATCCGGTAATCGCCGAGTTCGCGCGGATCGCCGGGGCGCAGCGGGTCCGGGCGGGTGGAGAGCCCGTTCGTCTTTTCCCGCGGCTCGGTCACCTCGTCGACGTTCTCGCGCGTATCCACCATTTCTCCCTACGGCCGAGCGAAAATCGGGCACAGGGCGCCTGCTGAATTGTCGGTGACCGCGCGTCCTCCCGGCCGTACCTATCGCCTACTCGACACCGCCGGCGGCGCGGTCCCCCCGCTTCGGCAGGCCGCCGAGGCGGGGCCGATGTCACCGACGCAACTCCCCCGCAGGGGCCCCGACCTGGCCCGAAACGGCCAGCCGAGCTGTCGGTGCGGCGCGCCCACGGAGGCTGGCGCGGCGGTCATGATGACGCCTGCGGCACCGGGGGTGGCGCAACGGGCCACCGGCCGCGGCGCCGGGCGCTCTCCTCCCGCCGATGGCACACCGGTTGTCATTGCCCGAGCCCATACCGACGCCGACACGGCGCATTACCGGCCTGATACCTCAGGACTCGGTCAATCGGCGGACATTTTGATGGGAATCACGGGGAGACCGTCCGCCGTCACCGAACCGGCGAGCCCGGACCGGCAATGGCCCGCACGTCCCCCGAAGGGGTGGCCGGGCAACCCGCCCTCGGGTACCCCCGCCGCCCGGTCAGCCGCGTTCAGCGGCGTTCAGCGGCGCTCGGCGGCGTGGCCGGCGACCAGCATCCGGGTCGTGGCGACGGACGCGGCGGCGGCCTGGTCGACGCTGCGGCGGTGCTGGGCGAAGACTCCGTCGAGGTGGAACACGGCGTGCCCGTGGGCCTGGGCGAGGTGCTGCTCGACGAGGATGAGCGCGTCGCGGTAGCTCGGCACCCCGGGCAGGGCCAGCACCAGCGGGAGCAGCGTGTCGAGCAGGGCACGGGTCTGCGCGCCGAGCTGCGGGTGGCGGCTGCCCGCCAGCCCCGGGGCGAACAGGACGTCCATCCCGGCGCGGCGCTCGACGACGAACCTGGTGTAAGCGCCGGCGGTGGCGGCCAGGCGTTCCACCGGATCGGCGCCGGCGGAGTCCGCGGCCGCGCGCACCTGGCCGGTGAGCTGGCGTGCCGCCGCCGCGGCGGCGGCCGCGAGCAGGCTGTCGCGGTCGGGGAAGTGCCGGTACGGCGCCGCCGAGCTCACCCCGACGCGGCGGGCGACCGCGGCGACCGAGAACGCCACCAGGCCGCCTTCGGCGATCAGGTCGAGGGCGGCGTCCACCAGCGCGGCCGCCAGATCACCGTGGTGGTACGAGGTCCGGCCCGGCTCCATCATTGCCGCCTCCGGTCCCGACGCCTGGACGTCTGTGCACCATACAATCGAAGTGAGTGCGCTCTTACATTGTGGGACCGGGGTGCCGGTCCCGGGGGCGTTCGCACGCTTTCGTCCGCGTCACACCATGATCACTACGGCCCTCGCCGCGTTCCCGCGGCGCACCCGCCCGGGGGCGGCGAGGGCGCGAGGGAGTTCCATGGCCACCACCGCAGCGCTGGTCGTCCCCGCCGCGGGCGCCAAGTTCGAGCGCTCGACGGTCGAGCGCCGCGAGCTGCGCGAGCGTGATGTCCTCATCGACATCAAGTACGCCGGCATCTGTCACAGCGACATCCACCAGGCCAAGGANGAGTGGGGCCGGGGCACCTACCCGCTCGTCCCCGGCCACGAGATCGCCGGTGTGGTCGCCGCGGTCGGCCCGGCGGTGACGAAGTACGCCGTCGGCGACCGGGTCGGCGTGGGCTGCTTCGTCGACTCGTGCGGTGAGTGCGAGGCCTGCGAGGCCGACGAGGAGCAGTACTGCCTCAAGGGCGCGGTGCCGACGTACAACGGCAAGGGCTACGACGGCGAGACCACCTACGGCGGCTACAGCCAGAGCGTCGTCGTCACCGAGCACTTCGTCGTGCGCATCCCCGAGTCGCTGCCCTTCGACGCGGCGGCCCCGCTGCTGTGCGCCGGGATCACCGTCTACTCGCCGCTGCGGCACTGGAACGCCGGTCCTGGCACGAAGGTCGCCGTCGTCGGCCTGGGCGGGCTCGGCCACATGGCCGTCAAGATCGCCCATGCGCTCGGCGCCGAGGTGACCGTGCTCAGCCAGACGCTGAGCAAGGAGTCCGACGGCCTGCGCCTCGGCGCCGACCACTACTACGCCACCGGCGACAAGGCGACGTTCAAGACGCTGCGCCGCTCGTTCGACCTGATCATCAACACCGTGTCGGCGAACCTGCCGCTGGACGCCTACCTCGGCCTGCTGCGCCTCAACGGCACGATGGTCAACCTGGGGGCGCCGCCCCAGGCGAGCTCCTTCAGCGTGTTCTCGCTGCTGGGCGGGCGGCGCAGTCTCGCCGGTTCCAGCGTNGGAGGCATCCGCGAGACCCAGGAGATGCTCGACTTCTGCGCCGAGCACGGGATCGCCTCGGAGATCGAGCTCATCGGCGCCGACGAGGTCGACGAGGCCTACGAGCGGGTGCTGCGCAGCGACGTGCGCTACCGGTTCGTCATCGACATCGCCACCCTGGCCCAGGAGTAGCACCGGCCCTAGTAGACCGTCGCCACTAATGTTTGGGGTATAGGTGGCGGAGTTTGGTGCGGGCGTCGGCGGTGGTGAAGTGCCAGTGGACTTGGCGCTGGTCGGTGTTGACGGCTGTCTGCCAGGCGGCGAGTTCGGTGTTGAGCACGTCGAGGTCGTCGATGCGGCGGTCGAGGCATTGGCGGGTCAGTGCGGCCAGTTCGATCTCGGCGATGTTGAGCCAGGAGCCGTGTTTGGGGGTGTGGTGGATCTCGAGGCGCCCGGCGAGAGCGAACGCGACGGCGGGGTCGAAGGCCTCGTAGAGCGAGGCGATGCCGTGGGT